>JAWOIE010000203.1:0-4327 GCA_046484825.1 Gammaproteobacteria bacterium
ACCAGCAACTGCTTTAACGAGGTCTGCCCCACCAGATTGGTGACCTTGCCACTGGTGGTGCGGGCGCAAATGGCCGCGGCCAACTCCCGCTCCAGCGAGGTCGGCCCGCCGGTGATGTAGACCTGCAGGCCATACTGATTCGCCGCATAGTCGGCGACCAGCGCATAACCAAAGGCGTGCCAGTTGCGATAGGGTTTGCTCGAACTCGGGCTGATCACCACATACGGTCGCGCCGGGTCGGCCAGTTGCTGCGCCTGCGCCCGGTCCGCCGCCGTCACGGGGATGTCCCAGCGCAGCTCGCGGGACTCGATACCGAGCGCCTGAGTAAAACCGAACAGGCTGTCGAGCACGTGCTGGCGGGTCTGCGGTGCGATCTGGTGATTGGTGAACAGCCACTGCGCGTCGGCGGCGCGGGCGCGATCGAAGCCGAGCTTGATGGGTGCCCTGACCAGCAGACTGAGCAGGCTGGAACGCAGTGACATTTGCATGTGCAGCAGGGCGTCGAAGCGCCGCCCCCGGAGTTGCCGGCGCATCTCGCGGTAGGCGCGCAGGCCCTGCGCCTTGTCGAAGACCAGAAACTCAATATCGCTAATGCCCTGCAGCAGAGCGTATTCAGCCTTGCCAATGATCCAGGTCAGGCGGGTCTGCGGCCAGGCGCGCTGTATCGTACGCACCACCGGCAGGGTATGACAGATATCGCCAATGGCGGAGAGCCGCAGGATACAGAGACTGGCCGGTGGCGTGGTAAAGGGCAAAGGCATGCGCGGCGGTCTTTCGCTAAAAATGATAACCGAGGTGTTCGTCAATAAATTCGCGGATACATCCGTAGCCGCCGTTTTTTGTCAGTACCACGTCGACGATCTTTTTGATCGAGCCCACCGCATCGGCGGGACAGGCACTGAAACCCACCTGTTGAATAATCTCGCGGTCATTGATGTCGTCACCGATATAGGCCACTTCGTGCAGGCCGATCGCCAGCTCGGCGCAAAACTGCTGGAGAATATCCAGCTTGGGTTCGGTGCCCACATGGTATTTTTCAATCCCCAGGGTCTTGCAGCGCTCGGCAATAATGGTGCTCTTAAAGCCCGAACTGATCACCACCACCTGCACGCCCTCGCGCAGCAAATGAATAATGCCGCGACCATCCTTGGTGTCGAAGCGTTTGACCTCTTCGCCCCCCTCGGTGTAGTACATGCCACCGTCGGTCATGACGCCATCAATATCCAGCGCCAGCATTTTGATCTCCGTTCGAATCGCCATGCCCTAGACGATATGGTAACCAATGGCCGCGGCGATGGGCCGCAGGGTACCGATGAGCTGGCGGAAGGCGTCGTGGTCCAGTTGCTGCGAGGCATCGGACTTGGCCACCGACGGGTCCGGGTGGACCTCGATGAGCAGGCCATCGACACCCATGGCGGTGCAGGCGCGCGCCAGGTCCGGTACGCCATAGCGATAGCCCATGGCATGACTGGGGTCGACGATGATGGGCAGGTTGGTGTATTGCTTGAGATAGGCGACACCGCACAGGTCGAGGGTGAAGCGGGTCTTGGTCTCAAAGGTGCGGATGCCGCGCTCACAGAGAATGACATTGTCGTTACCGCCGGCGAGGACGAACTCGGCGGCCTGCACGAATTCCTGCAGGGTGGTGCCGAAGCCGCGCTTGATCAAAATGGGTTTGTTACTGCGGCCGCAGGTACGCAGGATGCCCTGGTCGTACATGGCCTTGGCGCCGATCTGCACAATGTCGGTGGTCTCGATGACTTCATCCACATGCGTCGCGTCGCGCACCTCGGTAATAATATTGAGGCCGAACTCGTCGCGCATCTGCGCCAGCAGGCGCAGGCCCTCAGCGCCCAGGCCCTGAAAACTGTAGGGCGAGGTGCGTGGCTTGTAACACCCGGCGCGCAGGGTGGAAATGCCCAGCTCTTTCATGAGTTGCGCCGACGAGCGGATCTGCGCTTCCGACTCGACCGAACAGGGACCACCGATGATCATGGTGTTGTGCGTGTCACCACCGATGCTGATATCACCAATGTCGATGCGGCGCTTGTCCGCCATGTACTCGGCGCTGGCCAACTGCATGTCATTGGGGAAGACGAAACTTTCCACCACCATGCCCGCATAGGCCCTGGGCACTTCCTGCAGGGCCGAGGGCGTGACCAGGACGTGATAGTCCGGCTTTTTGATATGAAAGGCATCCAGCTCGCGGGCGATCTGTTCGAGGGTCTTCGGGTCGAGGTCTTTGTCAAAATGAATAATCATAGCTCACCTTTAATAAGATTCATGAAGGTGACAGAGCCGGTCACTTCACGTTTGCTGTTAACAACGGGTAAATAATTAATGGCAAAAGTCTGCTCCTGAATAAAGGCCAGCAACTCCTGCACGGTAAAATCTTCGCGCGCCACCGCCGGGGTGGGGTTGACCATGTCGGCGATCCTGATGTCATTGAGATTGTCGATATGCTTGAGCAGGCCCTTGCGCACATCGGCATTGGTGATCATGCCCTGTAGTACGCCGGCCTCATCCACCAGCAGGGTAAACCCCAGGTCGAAATCTTCGATGGATTGCAGAATATTGCGCACGCTGAGGTCCGCCGGCCGGAGCATGGGGGTCTCGTCGCGCTGGCGCATGAAGTCACTTACCAGGTAGTGCGAGCCGATGTCGTAGGTCTTGAGATTGAGCATGGCCGCGCCGATGGAGTCGCTGTTCATCAGGTAGGAACCGGAGACCGCGGCGTACACGCCCATGTTGCGCAGGATAAACGAGACCTCGTGATTGACGCCGCCATCGACGTGGATGCGCGTGCGCGGAAAGCGCTGGCGAAACTGGCGGATCTTTCTGAAGTTGTGCTTGTCGAAGGTGCCGCCGCTCTGCCCCGGCGTGGTCGCCATGATCAGAATAAAGTCGAGCGTGTCCGCATAGGGCGCAAACACATCGATGTCGGTGTTCGAGCTAATGGCCAGGCCGGTGCGGGCGGTAATGCCCGCCGGGATCTCCAGTGCCTCCTGCAGGTCTTCATACTGAAAACAGACCGCGTCCACCGGCTGCGCCGCGATCAGTTCGTAATAACGGCTCGGCGTGGGGGTGATGATATGCAGGTCAATGGGGGTCTTGCTGAACTGGCGAATGCGGGCAATGTCGTCGAACACGCGCGGGTCGTCGTTACAGTCGATATGAAAAAAATCCGTGCCATGCGCGTCCAGCTCGGCGACGATGTCCTGTAGCTCGCGGTGTTTGTTGGAATAGATCGAAGCGGAAATTTTCATGGTCAACTCGTTGTGCTGTCTGTCGCGGCGGGGGCTCGGCCGTCATACGCCGGCGTGGCCCGAAAACGCCTGCCGCCCACGCGGGAATCGTGTCAGTGTAATACAAGTGGGCCGGAGGGGTACAGCGCGGTGGCGGTTTTGTGGCGGCGGCCCGCGCACGCGGCCTTAACGCAGCTCCAGGCTGCGGACATCGACGCCTTTTTTGCGGCGCGGCAGGTGCGGTTGTAAGCGTTTCATCACGGCCTCGGCCGTGGCCCGATAAGCGGTGAGTTTGCCGCCATAGAGTGTCAACAGCCCCGGCTGGCTCGGGTCCACATGAATGACCGTATCCCGTGGGCGGTTAAAAAAGGCCTCGGCCTGTTTGGGGAGGACGCGCAGGCCGGCAAACGACTCGCGCAAGGCACCGCCGCGTTCGGGAAAGTAGTGGGCGTAGACCTGCAGGAGATAATCAATCTCTTCCTGCCGGGGTTGCACGCTGGCGGGGTCACCGTCGACAAAGGGCGTCTCGGTCGTGCCGATCAGGGTCATGCCCTGCCAGGGCATGACAAATACCGCGCGCCGATCCTGCGGCGCCTCGACGTAGTAGATCCCGCTGGGGGCGGGGGCATCGACGACAATATGCGTCCCCTGCACCCGATCGATGGCCAGCGTGCGGGGCGGCGGGGTGATGCGGGCGAGGACCTGATTGACCCACGGCCCGGCGGCATTCACCAGTGTCCTGCAGGTATAGGTCTGGGTGGTGCCGGACTGCTCTACCCTGACGGTATAGCCCTGCGCGCCCTCGGTGATCGACAGCACCTGCGCCGGACACTGCAGGCTCGCCCCCAGACTCTCCGCCGAACGCATGACTGCGCGCGTCAGGGCGGCATCATCGGTCTGCGCGTCCCAGTACTGATAGAGCCGTTGCAGGTGCGTGGTGCGCAGGCCGTCCTTGTCGGCAAGATAGCTGCCCTCAATTTTCTGAAAGCGCGCGTAGCGGTGCAGATTACCCAGCAAGGCATACAGGGAAAGGCCGAGGCGAATCTGCCACGGACGCCGCTGGGTATCGGGATAGATGGGGA
>JAWOIE010000278.1:0-4305 GCA_046484825.1 Gammaproteobacteria bacterium
GAATATGAATTAGTGATCATCACCCAGGCTGATCTGGAAGAGGCGGCTTATAATGACGTCCTCAATAAGGTCGGTGGGTGGATTACGGAAAGCGGCGGCGAAGTCGTCAAGACCGAAATGTGGGGCAAACGCCGGGTCCCCGGCAAAAATCGCGGCCTCGTCGCCGCCGGTACCCGCGCGGATTTCCAGAAAAATATTCTTTTCGTCGTTGTGGTCTCTGGGGAGCATGAGTTTCTGTAACTCCTGCTCCAGCTGCTCGGCCCGGGCCTTGCTGCTTTTCAATTCTTCCTGCGCCAGTTCACGCATGTCCGTATCGTCTTCTTCCAGCATCAGCCGCGCCTCTTCCATGCCCGCGACCGTCTTCTGATAGTCGCGAAACGTGGCCACCACCGGGTTGAGATGGGCGTACTCCTGTGACAGGCCCCGAAACTGGTTCTGATCGGCAATGACACCGGGGTCCGAGAGCAGGGCATTGATTTCTTCAAGGCGTTCAGACAGGGATTCCAGTTTATTCTGGATCGAGGTTTTCATAGGCGTACCGTTATTTGTCTTTAATGCCCAGGCATTCGCGGGCATGTTGTAACCAGATATCGCGGCCTTCGTGGGCGGCCTGCTTCATTTGTGAGGTGGGGGTGTGGATTAATTTATTGGTCAGGCCGCGCGCCAGTTCCGCCATGACCTCCTGCGGGTCCTTGCCGCTGGCCAGTTGGCGTTGTGCCAGGGCCAGGGCCTCATCGCGCAGGGACTCCGCCTGTTCGCGGTACTGACAGATGCTGTCGACGGCCTGCAGTGAACGCAGCCAGCCCATAAAGTGCTCGGTCTGTAACAGGATGATCTCTTCGGCCTGCTCGGCGGCCTCCTGCCGTGACTTGAGGTTTTCCTCAATGACGTCGTGCAGGTCATCGACGGTATAGAGATAGACGTCATTAAACTCACCGACTTCCGGTTCGATATCGCGCGGCACGGCGATGTCCACCATGAACATGGGGCGGTGCTTGCGTTTTTTCAGGGCGCGCTCGACGGCCCCCTTGCCCAGGATCGGTAACTGACTGGCGGTGGAGGAGATCACGATATCCGCCTCGACCAGCCGCTCCGGCATATCGCCCAGGGCAATGGCCTCGGCGCCGAACTGTTTTGCCAGGACCTCGGCACGTTCCACGGTACGATTGGCGACAATCATTTTGCGGATGTTCTGTTCCTTCAGGTGGCGCGCCACCAGCTCGATGGTGTCACCGGCGCCGATGAGCAGGGCGGTGTGTTCCGACAGGTCGGCAAAAATCTTTTTCGCCAGACTGACGGCGGCGAAGGCCACAGAGACGGCGCTGGCACCAATGGCGGTGTCGGTGCGCACCTGCTTGGCAACGGCAAAGGTATGCTGAAACAGGCGATTGAGTTGTTGCCCGAGGGTGCCGGCGTCATTGGCAATGGTGTAGGCGTCCTTGATCTGGCCGAGGATCTGCGGTTCGCCCAGCACCAGGGAATCGAGGCCGCTGGCGACGCGCAGGAGGTGTTGCACGGCGGCGACATCGGCGTGGGCGTAGATATAGGGTTTGACCTCTTCGGCGGACAGGTTGTGAAAGCGGCTGAACCAGTCGATGACGGCCTGCAGATTGTCATCATCCAGGCCACAGTAGACCTCGGTACGGTTACAGGTGGAGAGAATGGCCACCTCGTTGATGGGTGGCTGGCGGGTGAGATCCTGCAGCGCGGCGGTGATTTTTTCCGGCGCAAACGCCACCTTCTCGCGGATATCCACGGGGGCAGTTTTGTGATTGATGCCAAATGCCAGTAAAGTCACAGCAGTCATGCCTGTTGAAGTATTGAACTCAGCCCCGGGACAGAATGTCCACAGGTCTCATGCGTCTAATGTGGGGGCGTATTATAAAGGTAAAAGCACCAAAAGTCGGTTATATTAGAAAAGCAGACCGGCAAATTTCCCGGTCCGCCATGAAGGTTGCCCTCAAATGATGAAAAAATTCACAGTATTCATACTCCCGCTGCTCCTGATGGCCTGCGCCGGGGGGCCCGCCAGGACCCCGCAGGACAGTACCGCGCCGGAGGAAACGCCGGCGCCTGTCGAGGCCGCCGTGCTGGTCGCGCCGATGTCGGAGGCCGCGCCCCTGAGTGGTGAAATGTTGTTTCGCCTGCTGGCCGCCGAGATTGCCGGCCAGCGCGGCCAGGTGGCCGTTTCGGCGCAGCAATACTACCTCGCCGCGGAAATGTCCCGTGACCTGGAGATTGTCGAACGCGCCGCCCGTATTGCGGTATATGCCCGCGACCACGCCACGGCCCTCAAGTTAGGCCAGCTGTGGCTGACGCTGGAGCCGGACAGCATTCAGGCCTATACGGTCATCGCCACCTCGCAGATCAAGCTGGCCCTCTACGATGATGCCTATCACACACTGGATCGTCTACTGACCCTGACCGACCAGCGCGGCTACCACTTTATCTTTACCCTGCTCGGCCGCCAGGAGGATAAGCAGGCAGCCCTGGCCTTGCTGGAAAAACTCATGCAAGGCCATGGCCAGACTGACGATGCCCTGTTGGCCTACGGCCGTCTGGCTCTGCTGGCCGATGAACTGGACAAGGCCTCTGCGGCGGGCGAGGAACTGCTGGCCATGCGCCCGGAATGGGAGGAAGCGCAGCAATTATGGGTCAACCTGCTATTGCGCCAGGACCGCAATGATGCAGCGCTGGCCTATTTGCAGGCCACGTTGCAGACCTATCCGCAGAGCAACACTCTGCGCATGTTCTACGCGCGCAAGCTGGTGGACGAAAAGCGCCTGCCGGAGGCGCATGAGCAATTTAAACTCCTGCTGCAACAGGATGACAGTAACAGCGACGCCCGCTATGCCCTGGGTCTGATCTCACTGGAATTGAAACGTCTGGACGAGGCCGAGACCTATTTTAAGGCGCTCTATAAAGACGAGGCGCGCGCCAGCGAGTCGGCCTATTATCTCGGGCTGATCGCGGAACAGCGCAAAAATAAAGAATCCGCCATGCGCTGGTATTCGCTGGTGAGTATGGGAAACCATTATATAGAAGCGCAGATTCGCATCGCCGCCATGCTGGCCGAGGCCGGCGACCTTGCGGCCGCGCGCACGCGCCTGCAAAACATCGAGGCCACAACCGTATCGGTGGAGCTGCGCCTGTATCTGGCCGAAGGCGATATCCTGCGCATGAGCAAGCGCTATCGCGAGGCCTTTGACCTGTACACGGAGGCCCTGGCGAAAATGCCGGACAATGCCCAGTTGTTGTATGCCCGCGCCATGGCGGCGGAAAAGATCGACTTGCTGGCCGTCACCCTGCAGGACCTGAAGAGCATCATCAAACGTGAACCGGAGAACGTCCAGGCGCTCAATGCCCTGGGCTATACCCTGGCGGATCGCACCGAGCGCTATGCCGATGCGCTGGAATACATTAGCGCGGCCTACAGGCTCAATTCCACGGACCCGGCCATTATCGACAGTCTGGGTTGGGTGCATTATCGCCTGGGTAATCATGAAAAGGCCCTGCAGTATCTGCAACAGGCCTTTGACCTGGTGAAAGACCCGGAGATTGGCGCGCACCTGGGTGAAGTCCTGTGGGTGATGGGTCGGCAACAGCAGGCTCAAAAGGTCTGGGATGAGGCGCTGCAGACCAAGCCGGAGCACCCGCTGCTGCTCGACGTCATTAAACGCTTCACCAAACCATGAGGGGCCTGCTGCTCGGTCTGGTCGTGCTGCTTCTGAGCAGCGCCTGTACCACTATGGCACCGCCAGCGGGCGACGACGATGTTAGCTGGCAGGCGCACCGGCAGCAGGTGGCGCAACTGGATTTCTGGACGGTCACTGGCCGGCTGGCGGTGAGCAATGGACGGGAGTCCTGGCACCTGAGTCTGACCTGGAAGCAGCAGGGGCCGACGTATCTGATTCGTCTGGTGGGTCCCCTGGGGGCCGGGCAGGTGCAGTTACGTGGCGATGCCCGTGGCGTCCTGTTGGACGATGGTGAGAATCCCCCCGTCTACGCCGACAATGCCAATGCACTGTTGTACCAGAACACCGGTCTGAATATTCCGGTGGAGGGGCTGCGCTTCTGGATTCGCGGCCTGCCGGACCCGCAACTGGCCAGCGAGGAGGTGCAACTCCTCGCCGGAAAACTCAAGCAATTACAGCAGGGTGGCTGGCAACTGGATTATCGTGGCTATCAGCAGGTCAACCATACCGCCCTGCCCAAAAGGCTGTTTATGCAGCGCGATGACCTCGATGTCCGCCTGGTGATCGACCAGTGGCAACTGGGCCTGCCCAACACCTGACGCAACCGCGC
>JAWOIE010000175.1:0-5452 GCA_046484825.1 Gammaproteobacteria bacterium
GCCTGTCACGCAAGTGATTGAAGCGCGTGAGGAAAGCGCGGACACGAGCCGCGCTTTCCGAATCTGCAAAAGTCCAGGGAGGGACTTTTGCAGAGTTTCCCTAAGCGAAGCCCGACCCTGAGGTAACCCCAATGCCATTCCACAAGATTCGCCACCACTACCTGATCGCATTTCTGCTGCTTGGCCTGTCCACTACCCTGCCGGCCATGGCGCAGGTCGAGCGACTGGTGCTGGGGACGGCGACGCCCGGTGGCGGCTTTCAGCTATTCGGGCAAAACCTGGTGGCGGTCATCAACGCCAGCAACAGCGACATCCAACTGCAAGAACGCGCGACGCGCGGCAGCGGAGAAAATCTGCGCCTGCTCGAACACGGCGGCATTGACATTGGTCAGGTCGAAGGCAATGCCGCCCGTCAGGCCATGGAGGGCATCGGCCGGCCTCGGGCCGAGCTCCAGGTCCTGGCGGTGATGTACCCCACCCCGGCATGTTTGTCGTGCGCGCCGACTCGGCCTATCGGCGCATTGAAGACCTCAAGGGACAGCCGATTGCCTTTGGTACCCGCGCCTCGGGACTACGCATTCTGGCCGCCGATGTCCTCAGCGGGCTGGGCCTTGACCCCGCGCGTGACTTTGACCCCATTATTCTGGACAAGGCCGGTGACGGTCCCCAACAGGTCCTGGAGAAACAGGCCGCCGCCCTGTGGGGGGCGGGTATCGGCTGGCCGGGATTTGTCACGTTGGCGAACAGTGAGGTCGGCGCACGTTTTATTGCGCCGGATCGCCAGCAGATCACGCGTATCCGTCAACGACACCCGCACCTCCAGGCCATGACGGTCCCGGCTGGCACCTATCGAGGACAGACACAGCCCATCGACTCCGTGGGTCTGTGGTCACTGCTGCTGGTGCGGCCGGGATTGTCCGAGGCCCGCGTCTACCAACTGGCCCGCGCCCTGCATCGTAGTGAAACGACGTTGGCGCAACAACTCGCACAGGCCCGCTACACCACCGCAAAAAATACCGTGGCGCAGGTCGCCACAGCACAACTGCATCCCGGGGCACGGCGTTATTATCGAGAGGCAGGCTTACTAAAGTGAAACCACTCCGGGGCACTGCGGATTAGCCTGGGCCCGGCGTGGAACACCCTGTCCCGACAACCGCGCAAACCGTAGCCCTGTTCCTGGCCGGGTTAGACGACACAGACGGCCGTCGCCACGCCACTGCGGCGCTCAATCACCACCTGCAGTTCACAATATTCGCTGAGGGCCTCCACCGGAGTCGGGTCGTCGGCACAACTACAGCCAGCAATGACACTGCTGAAAAACACCCCCGCGGTCACCCGAATACTCACGGCATCCGCCTCGGCGCGCATGACCATGACCGTCGGTGGTTCATCCAGGACATAGCTGCCATGGATCAGGCCCTGCTGCAAGGGCAACTGCGCCACCGGCACTGCGGCCAACTCATGCTTGAAGACGTCGTCAAACTGGCCTTGACCCCAGGCCTGGCAGGATTGTGAAAGTTTCATCGCACGAGTATATACAAAAACACCGGCCCCATCCCCGGGTCGGTGACACTACGCGCGGGAAACACTGACTGGATCTGGGCGCATGCTATGCGACGGGGCTGGCGACCGCGTCTGCAGTGCCATCGCTAACCGGCGGAGAGAAGCGCCCGACACCGTGGGCATCGTGGTCATTTATGTGCTTTACCCATGGCGAAAGTTCGTCGATGATGTCGCCCTAGGAGGAACGCCCTGTCTATGCCAAACCCCACTTTGCAGCACGCAGCACCTCAGCGGACATCGCGGTGGCGCACGCCTTTGCGCATACTCCTGATCCTCAGCGTTATGCTCGTGCTGGAGGTCCTGCTCGTTACGCTGTTCAGCGGCCAGCGGCCCAACCGCATGACCTCCACCCTGCTCGCCAATGCCGACTTTTTTGCCACTTATCTACTGGAAGCGCCGGGCACGACGCTGAAGCTGCTCATCTTTGACAAGCCCCTGTTTGAGATTGCCGCGGTGCACGCTGGCACGGGCCTGGATATCTGGCGGCTGCATTACTTTAATTATGCGACCCTGGTGCATGTCGGCCTGGCCCTGCTGTTGCTGCGGTATTGGCCCATGGTCACCAACAGCATACAAAGCCTGATGCTATTCAGCAGTGGCGCGGTGCTCTTGCTGAGCTCGTCGTTGTATTTGTTTCACGTCAACTGTTGTAGCGGTGGCCCGCTGTGGATTGTGCACACGGCCCTGATTGCGGATATTTTCAATCCGGTCACGGCGACGGAGGCACGACTCGAAGTTTATGCCCGCCTGCAACCCTGGCTGGTCGGGGTTCAGGTCGGCTTTGCCCTGCTCGGGCTGAGTCTGATGGCTTGGCGCCTGTATGTGGTCCACAGACAGATGCACCCCGACACAGAGTATTGAAGGCATCGGTTCGCACCGAATTACCTTCTTCACTCAGACAGAATGGGCTCTGGAAAAATACCCACACCCAGGCCCGAACACCGTAGAATGTTCAGCGCGCAGGGGCGGTAATGGTCTTGAGGGTTTGGCCAGCCAATGTCGTATCGGCCTGCAGGTAGGCGAGCAGTTCATCGCCGGGGATGGGGCGCTTGATAAAAAAGCCCTGCGCCTCCTTACAGTTCAAAGTCGCCAGCAGGTCCAGGGCGGCCTGTGAGGATACCCCTTCGGCCACCACACTCATGCCCAGATTGTGCGCCAGCTCGATAATGGCGCGGACAATCACCAGGTCATTGTCATCCTCCAGCATTTCCATGACAAAGGAACGATCGATCTTGATCTCGCTAATGGGCAACTGCTTGAGATAGGCCAACGAAGAATAGCCGGTACCAAAATCATCCACGGCAATACTGACACCGATACTGTGCAGCTCCATGAGAATGGCCTTGGCACGCATGGGATCGATCATGATATCGCTTTCGGTGAGCTCCAGCACACAACAGGATGCCGGTAACTGATATTCGTGCAGGGCCTGGCGCAATACCGCGGTCAGGGAATTATCGCGCAGACACTGTGCCGACAGGTTCACCGCCACGGTCAGGTCAAAGCCCTGTGCGCGCCAGCGCGCACATTGCTCGAGTGATTTTTTCAGCACCAGATTGGTCAGGGGTCGGATCAGACCGGTTTGTTCCGCCAGAGGAATGACCTCATCAGGCTGTATCATGCCGCGCTCGGGATGGTCCCAACGCAACAACGCCTCCGCACCAATAATCCTGCCGCTGCGGATATCCAGCTTACACTGGTAGTAGGGCTCCAGTTCGGCGTCGTCAATGGCACGGCGCAGGTCGGACAACAACTCCAGACGACTGACGTGATGGGTGTCCTTGCCGGCGTCGTAGACGGCATAGACAGCACTGTTCTGCTTGGCGGTATACATGGCCACGTCGGCACGCTGCATGAGAATATTGACATCATCCCCATGGGTCGGTGACTCGGCGATGCCGATACTGATCCCCACATTGAGGTTGTGCCCCTCCACCACGAAGGGGATTTCAAAGACCTCACCGATCTGCTGTGCGATCCTCTGCGCCTGTTCCAGGTTGGCATCGGGCAAGAGAATACTGAATTCATCTCCGCCGAGGCGCGCCACCGTATCCGCCTTGCGCACAGTGTTATAGAGGCGTTCCGCCGCCTGTTGCAGCACCAGGTCGCCGATGTGGTGGCCAAGGGTATCGTTGATCTCCTTGAAGTGATCCAGGTCACTCACCATGAGGATTAGCGGCAGTTTGGTAAAACTGCTGCGCAGCAGGGCATTTTGCAGGCGCTCGTTTAGCAACTTGCGATTGGGCAGATCGGTCAGTGGGTCATGTGAGGCCTGATATTCCAGCGCCTCGGTCTCACGTTTAATGGTACTGGCCAGGGTCTTGAAACGATCCTCGAGGATATACATTTCATCACGAGTGTCGGTCGGTATGTGCTGGATAGCCATGTGGTTGGAAAAATCCACCACCCGTTCCGTCATGGCGCGCAAGCGCCGCGTGAGCAGATAAATGAGCAGCATAAACATCAACACAAAGGCAGCAGTGGCCAGCGAACGCTGCTGCCGTGCGCGATTCAACACCGCCTGGGTAAGGTCATTGACTTCCTGTAAGGGAATGAACGAGGCGAAGCGGATTACCAGGTCCGATGAACCATAATCAAAAAAACCCTTGCCCACCGTCCGATAGATATCGCGCAGTTCTGACAGGTGCGTACCGTTTGGCACCGCCACCGGGTCGCTACTGACGACAATGGTCTCGGCATCCTCGGACAGGAGCGCGACGGTATGGCGTGTCGTGGACAAGGCCTGCGAGGCGCGCAGAAATTCACTATCGATGGGCGTGGCCAATAGTAATGTCGCCGTGTGCCGGCCATCGACCTGCACCTGTTCCGTAGTGACAAGATACGGCTCGGCGCCCAGTTGGGTCAGGTAACTCTGGTTGAGTGACAGCGCCAGCAGGATCGGCGCGGGTGACAACAGCAGGGCCGAGGGGGTGCTGCGGTCCCAGTTGTAGACCTCGCGCGCCGCCCCGGTCGCATCCAGCAATATGGCATACCGCGGCATTACAAACTGTCGCAGGGTAGAGTGTGGCGGCATCCAGTCCGGTGAGTCCTCATGATAGGCCAGCGGTCGTTCTGCGGTATTTCGCCATGCCGGTTGCTTGAGATAAGCATGCAGTTGCTGCGTCCCCGCCAACAATTTGGCCGCCTGGCTGTAGATCTTTACCTGTCGATCAAAACGCGTACGGTGTTCCTGAGCCTCTGTGCTAAAGCGCTCGGCAAGTTTGTCGTTAAAGAGCTTTTTCAGTGTACGGGTCTGATACTGATCCGAGATCAACCACACCACCACACCGAGCATGGCGGTGAGGATCACCATCTTGACCGTAAGACCGGTTCGTCTGAACATGCGCGACCGTTACTCGCGCACAGGGGGGTAATGCGCCAGTCCCTGGCCCGAGGGTTCGCCGACCAGTTCGTCACCGGCAAATTTCCAGCCGGCCGCCTTAAGCATGGCCACAGGCGCCATGTGGAATTGCTCGTAGTTGGCCTCAATATGATCGCGCAGGTGGTGAATCAGCTTCAGCGTCCGCTCCCGTCGCGGATCCTGGCTCCAGGTAGTCATGTTAAAGGTGCGATAGAACGGATATTTACCCGAGGCGAGATGGGCGATGTCCGTCGGCGCATGGCCGTCGATCCTGAGCAGCTTGACCTGTCCCGGGGCGCTGTTCTCCTGCACCATAAAGGGGGTCTCGACGCTAATGGCATTGCGTTCCTGCGCGACCTTGGCTACCAGGTCCGGGATGACCCCCACCTCTTTCAGGGTTGGACTGAAGAGTTCCTGATTGGCCAACAGTAAGGTCCAGTGACCCGGACGGGTCTTGCAGTGCAGGCGCGCCGTGGTGGCAATGGGCGCGTTGAGGGATTGCCTGGGTTCCAGGTCCTGCCAGCACAA
>JAWOIE010000093.1:0-8425 GCA_046484825.1 Gammaproteobacteria bacterium
GTCGTAACAGGACTTCATAAAGCTGAGGCGCGTCGGCGCGCCGGCTTTGTTGTATGTGTTGCCAGCAGGAACTGGCATCCTCGGGCAGATGGTCAATATCGATATCATCAAAGGCGACAATGGGCTGGTAATACAGGGTGAACTGGTCGCTCTCCAGGGCCTGTTGCAGACGTACCGACCAGCCCAGCTCCAGGTCCATGCTGGCCTTCTCATCCTGATCGGCGGAGTAGATGTGTGTCTGATTACGGCCCTTGCTCTTGGCAATGGCGCAGGCAATATCGGCATTGGCCAGCACCTCGCCGGAGCTTTTGGTATCGGTGTTAATCAGGGCCGCGCCGATGCTGGTGTGGACCTTGTAACTGCGGCCCTGAAAGTTAAACGTATACCCGGCCAGCAGTTCATGAATGTTATCGCACAGGCGCTGGAGCTTACTGATTTCAATATCCCGTAGCAGAATGCCAAACTCGTCACCACCAATACGCGCCAGCAGATCGGAGCGCCGCAGACGACTGTGGAGTTGCTCGCTCAGCTCAATCAGTAACTGATCCCCGGCGGTATGGCCGATGGTGTCATTGATATATTTGAAGCGATCCAGGTCAATGTAGAGCAGGGCGCTGAGTCCCTCGCTGCGTCCCAGTCGTTTGACTTCCTCATCGAGACTGTCTTCGAGATACTTGCGATTCAGGAGCTTGGTGAGCGCGTCATGGTTGACCTGCCACTTGAGTTCCTCTTCGAGCAATTTGCGCATGGAAATATCACGAAAGGCGATCACCGCGCCTTCATGCTGGCCGTTGATGTGCAGCGGATAAATGGTTTCTTCGACGTGGATCGCGGTGCCATCGGTGCGCACAAAGGTCGATTCGACGGCATTTTGTGACTGTCCCTGTTGCAGGGTCTTGTCCAGATTACAGACCCCTGCGGACGTTTGATCGGTAGGGCAATAGACCTGCAGGGTATCCTGTACGGTCTTGCCAATGAGGCTGGCCTGGCTTGTAAAGCCCATAATCTTGCTCACCGCCGGATTGGCAAAGGTAATAATGCCCTCGCGGTTGACGCCGAAGACGCCATCACCCACCGAGGAGAGAATGCCTTCCAGGCGGCGGCGTTCCTGATCGATACGCCGCGTCATGAACACCGTGCGGCGCATGGCCGAGACCCGGGCGAGAAACAGATTCTCCGGTTCGTTTTTGAACATACATTCGACCGCACCTGCGGCCAGGGCCTCGGTAATGACCTTGTCGGAATAGGTGCTGGTGAGAATCGCCGTTTGCATGGTGGCCGTGGCGGGATGTTCCCGCAGTCGGCGACAGAGGACGTCACCATTATGGTCGGGCATGAAGTAATCGATGATGGCGATTTCGGCGCTATGGTGTTCGAGTTTTTCCAGGGCCTCATCGACACCGGCGGCGGTGATGGTCTGATACAGACCGGTGTCCTTGAGCAGCCGACTGAACTTGACGCGCGCGGTGGGTGAGTCGTCGACCAGCAGAACCGTAATGACCTCGCCATGGGGTTCTTCCGCCAGCATGGGTTGTGAGGTGGAAAGGAGTTGGTTCAGGCATTCCCGGGCATCGTAGTAATTTTCCCAGAGTAGAAACGCACTGTGTGGTCTGCCCGTGGTCCAGTTGAGCTTGGCCGGGTCGGCATCGTGGGCGAGGGTGAGTACCGGTAACTGGCGCAGCGGGGCCTCGCTCAGGAGGGTCAGCAGTTCATCCGTGATCGCCTGTGTCTGACTGGGCCAGCCCAGCACCACGGCGTCATAGCGGCTGTCCTGGAGCTGGTGCATGGCCGTGGCAAAATCGGCCTCGATGTGGGTTTGGTAGTCATTGTCGAGCAACCTGCGTACGGCATGGCGCAGGGTGGACGAAGGTTCGATGACCAGAATACGTTGCATGGCGTTCCTGTTTGAATGTGACTTCGTCCATGCGCTGATACTAGCAGAATCCCCTGTTCCGCCAATCTGATACTAGATTGTATCGGTTGGTGTGCTCCAGGCTTGAATGTTTCAGCGTATTAATCCGGCCTCAAGGTTTGACACATAAGCGAATAAGTATATTCAACTATGGTGTCTTCTTGCCCTTGAAGGGGTTTTCTCCGGTGTTATTGGCCAGCAGCTTGGCATTGCGTTCACCGAGTGAGGTAATCAGGCTATCGAGCCCCTGTTGGCGGATTTCATTGGCGAAGCTGGTTTTGTAGGTGGTGATTACACTGACGCCTTCGACCGATACGTCATAGACCTTCCAGCCATTGCGCGTCAGGTGCATGTGGTAGTTGACCGGGACGGGCTCGCCCTTTTTGGGTGTGACCGTGGAGCGGACCGTGATGTCTTCCCGGCCCGCTTCAATATGTACAGGATGGAAACTGATCATCTCCAGCTCCAGCAGTTCATCATTGGTGCTCAGGTATTCTGCCAGGGCGGAGGAATAAAAGCGCAATAGCAGGGTACGAAACTCCTTGATGAAACCGATTTTCTGTTCCTTGCTGGCGGTGCGCCAGTACTTGCCCAACACCAGCTTGGCGCTGTTGATGACATCCACGGAAGGCAGCAGGATCTCCTCGACCAGCGCCTGCACCCTGGCGGGATTGCCCTTTAGCTCGGCGCGCTGGTTGTTGAGCTCGGTGATCATTTTATTGGCCGCGTCCTTGAGTAGCGCATCGGGCGGTGTGTCTGCGGCAGCATATTGGCCGACGCCAAACAGCAGGGTGATGCTCAAGAGCCAGCGGAGGGCAGATTTTGTCTGATTATGGCTTGGCATGGTATTTTCTCTCGTTGCTATTCTTTACTATAGTACGTGGCGGTGTCGGTTGCGCCCGGATTTACGTTAGCGACTCTAACATGACCCGCCTGAACAGATCATGAATTGTTTAAGGAGTATAGCGTTTGGCCAAACCTGAAACCGGTCGGGGCGGATTTCCCCGGGTACGTATGCGGCGCATGCGGCGCGATGATTTTTCCCGCCGGCTGATGCGCGAGGCGCACCTGAGTGTGGATGACCTGATCTATCCCATGTTTGTGCTCGAGGGCCACGGCCAGCGTGAGGCGGTGGTCTCCATGCCGGGTATTGAGCGAGTTTCCATTGACATACTGTTGCAGGAGGCCGCCGAGCTGGTCGCCCTGGGGGTCCCCGCGGTGGCGTTGTTTCCGGTGACCCCGGCGGCGGCCAAGAGCGAGGATGCCCGCGAGGCCTATAATCCCGAGGGCCTGGCGCAGCGCGCGGTGCGTGCGGTCAAGGAGGCCTTTCCGCAGTTGGGGGTGATTACCGATGTCGCCCTGGACCCGTTTACCACCCACGGTCAGGATGGACTGATCGATGCCCAGGGCTATGTCCTGAATGACGAGACCGTCGCGGTGCTGGTCAAGCAGGCCCTGTCGCATGCCGCGGCCGGTGCCGATGTGGTGGCGCCCTCGGACATGATGGATGGCCGCATCGGCGCGGTACGCCAGGCGCTGGAGGCCGCCGGCCATATTCACACCCGGATCCTGGCCTATTCCGCCAAATATGCCTCCAGTTATTATGGGCCTTTTCGCGATGCCGTGGGTTCGGCGGCCAACCTGGCGGGCGGTAATAAGTACAGCTATCAGATGGACCCCGCGAACAGCGACGAGGCCCTGTGGGAGGTGTCCCTCGACCTGGAGGAGGGCGCCGATATGATTATGGTCAAACCGGGCATGCCCTACCTCGACATTGTACGCCGGGTAAAGGATCAATTTGGCGCGCCCACCTACGTCTACCAGGTCAGCGGTGAGTACGCCATGCATATGGCCGCTATCCAGAATGGCTGGCTGGACGAGAAGGCGGTGATTATGGAATCCCTGCTGGCCTTCAAGCGTGCCGGGGCCGACGGTATTTTGACATATTTCGCCAAGCGTGCGGCGCAATGGCTGCGTCAATAATGCAGCCGCGTGACTAACCTGCCCTTCGCAAAAATTCAAGGCTTGTATTCAGGGCGCGCCTGCCTATACTGCGCCTGTAACCAAACTGTCATATAACCACTCCGGCGCCGATGGCGGCGCCATAGCAGGGAGACGACCATGCCGCGCACCACCATTTCCAGTCTTTTCGGTTCCTCTCCGGTACGCCCGCTGCAAACGCACATGGCCAGCGTCCAGGAGTGCATTGTCGAACTCATCCCCTTCTTTGAGGCGGTGGTCAAAGAGGACTGGACCGCGGCCAGGGAACAGCAGAAGAAAATTTCCAAACTGGAACGCGAGGCCGACAAGCTCAAACGCCAGTTACGCCTGCAGTTGCCGAACAGCCTGTTTATGCCGGTCGATCGCCGTGACCTGCTCGAGCTCCTGACCATGCAGGACAAGATCGCCAACAAGGCCAAGGACATTGCCGGCATTATCCTGGGCCGCAAAATGACCTTTCCCGACACGATTAATGAACAGCTGATCGCGTTCGTGCAGCGCTGTATCGATGCCTCCAGACAGGCGCAGGTGGCCATTAACGAACTGGATGAACTGGTGGAGACGGGTTTTGGCGGCAGGGAAGTGAAGCTGGTGGAAGCCATGATCAAGACCCTGGATGAGATCGAGTCCGACACCGACAAGATTCAAGTGAAAGTCAGGGCTGAATTATTCAAAAAAGAAAAAGACCTGCCGCCGGTGGACGTGATGTTCATGTATCGCGTCATTGACTGGATCGGTGACCTGGGGGACCTATCGCAGCGCGTTGGCAGTCGACTGGAATTAATGTTGGCCCGCTAACGCGCGGCAGATTTTGGGGGAGTACTACGATGGAATTTGAAATCACATTCCTGGTCATGGCCTGCGTCTTTGGATTGTTCATGGCCTGGGGGATCGGCGCCAATGACGTCGCCAACGCCATGGCGACCTCGGTAGGTTCTGGCGCCATCACCATCAAACAGGCGGTTATGATTGCGGCCGTGTTTGAATTCGCTGGCGCCTTTCTGGCCGGGGGGCAGGTGACCAGCACCATTCGTCGCGGAATTATTGATGCACAGCTCCTGTCCGGAACGCCGGACTTACTCATCTACGGTATGTTGGCGTCACTGTTATCGGCAGGTATCTGGTTGCTGGTGGCGTCACGATTTGGCTGGCCGGTATCGACCACCCATACCATTGTCGGGGCGATTGTCGGTTTTGCCGCCGTCGGTGTGGGTGTTGAAGCGGTGCAGTGGGGCAAGGTCATACACATTGTAATGAGCTGGGTGGTCTCCCCGGTACTGGCGGGCATCATCTCCTACTGGATCTTTCGCAGCGTCCAGGCACTGATACTGAATACCGAGCAGCCGTTCGACAATGCCAAACGCTATGTGCCGTACTACATTTTCGCCACGGTATTGATGATTGCCCTGGTGACCATGTTCAAGGGCCTCTCGCATGTTGGCCTGGAACTGACGGCCATGCAGAATTATGGTGCCGCCATCACTGCTGCCGTCATGGTCATGCTCATCAGCATGACGTTTATTCGCAAGGTCAGTATTGATGCCGACGCCGACCGAGACTTTCATTTCACCAGCGTGGAACGTGTCTTTGGTATTCTCATGGTGATCACCGCCTGTGCCATGGCCTTTGCCCATGGCTCCAATGATGTCGCCAACGCCATCGGTCCGGTGGCCGCGGTCGTGGGCATTATTCAAAGTGGCGGGGAAGTCGCCCAGCGGTCAGCGGTGCCCATCTGGATCCTGCTCCTGGGCGGCGGTGGTATTGTCCTTGGCCTGTTGATGTACGGTAAACATGTGATTGCCATGGTGGGCAAAAATATTACCGAACTTACCCCCAGCCGCGGTTTTGCCGCCACCCTGGCGGCCGCGACCACGGTGGTGCTGGCCTCGGGCACCGGTCTGCCCATCTCCACCACCCACACCCTGGTCGGCGCCGTGCTCGGTGTCGGACTGGCGCGGGGTATTGGTGCTCTCAATCTGCACGTGGTACGCACCATTTTTCTGTCCTGGATTGTGACCCTGCCGGCAGGCGCCATTATGTCAATTTTGTTCTTCTTCCTGTTCCGCAGCTTATTCAGCTAAATGAAAGACCCACAGAGTCGTTGAATCCGCCCTTCGCGGGACACCTCTTAGCTCCACGATTATCCGGAGCGCATAGTGTGATCAACCTTTGCCCGGTGGCCACCATAAAAGTGTCATGTCGAGCGGGTATTTTTACCGTTTGAAGTAGGCTTTCATTTTTCTGTCACATTCGTGTGCTCAGATCGCGCGTATGGACGCCATTGATCTGAAACAACCCGAACTCTACTTCAAGCGTGAGCTTAGCCTGTTGCAATTCCAACGGCGGGTCCTGGTGCAGGCCAGTGACGAGGGTGTGCCGTTGCTGGAGCGCTTACGATTTTTGTGTATCTGTAGCGCGAATCTCGATGAGTTTTTCCAGATTCGTGTCTCGGGGCTGAAGCATCGGGCCGCACTGGAGTCGACCAGTGGCGGTGAGATTGATATCAATCCCGAGCAGTATTTGCAGAAAATCAGTGAGGAAACACATCAACTGGTAGAAGAACAGTACCAGGTGCTCAATGAAGTCCTGATCCCGGAATTGGCCAAACAGAAAATCCATTTTTTACGTCGTGAAAAGTGGGATGATAAACAGGCTGCCTGGATTAAACGGTATTTTACCAGTGACCTTTTACCGGTATTAAGCCCGCTGGGGCTCGACCCGGCACACCCCTTCCCCCGCGTGGTAAACAAAAGTCTGAATTTTATTATCTCACTGGAAGGAAAGGATGCCTTTGGGCGTGATAGCCGCATTGCCATAGTTCAGGCGCCCCGCAGTTTGCCGCGCTTGATTCGGGTCCCCTCCACACTGGCGGAAGATGACACCTTTGTTTTTCTGAGCTCGATAATTCATACGCATATCAGCGACCTGTTCCCAGGCATGAATGTGACCGGTTGCTATCAATTTCGGGTGACGCGCGACAGTGATTTATTTGTCGATGAAGAAGAGGTTGAAGACTTGATGCGCGCCATCAAGGGTGAACTGTCGTCGAGACGCCTGACCGATGCGGTACGACTTGAGGTTGCCGATACCTGTACCGATGAGGCGAGTCAGTTTTTATTAAGAAAATTCAAACTTGGCCAGGGGGATTTATATCAGGTCAATGGTCCGGTAAATCTAAATCGCCTTATGGAGATCTTCGATTTGGTCGAGCGGCCTGACTTGCGGTATCCACCCTTTACGCCGGGTACGCCGAAGCGTCTACGCAATAATGACAGCATTTTTGACATAATTTTACAGGGAGATGTGCTGCTGCATCACCCTTTTGAGTCATTTGCCCCGACCGTCAACTTGCTAATCCAGGCGGCCACAGACCCGAACGTGCTTGCCATCAAGCAGACACTATATCGAACCGGGGCAAAATCCCCTCTGGTGGATGCGTTGGTGGAAGCGGCCAAGACCGGTAAGGAAGTCACCGTCGTTGTTGAATTGCGCGCCCGTTTTGATGAGGCAGAAAACATCGAGCTGGCCTCGCGTTTGCAAGAAGCGGGGGCGCATGTGGTCTACGGCGTGGTTGGGTATAAAACGCATGCAAAAATGGTTCTGATTATCCGACGCGAAGGCAAAAAGATACAGCGCTACGTCCATTTGGGTACGGGCAATTACCACGCGGGCACGGCGCGCACCTATACGGACTATGGTTTGATGACCTGTGATAACGATATTGCTGAAGATGTACATCGAATCTTTTTACAACTCACCGGTCTTGGCAAGGCGACCAGGCTGAAAAAATTATGGCAATCACCTTTTACGCTTCATAAAACGCTAATCACGATGGTTGAACAGGAGAAAGAAAATGCTAAGAACGGAAAGCCGGCGAGGATTATTGCAAAAATTAATTCACTGGTTGAGCCGGGGATTATTCGTGCGCTTTATGAGGCGTCGCAAGCCGGCGTCAGAATCGATCTGGTCGTTCGGGGCATATGTCGACTAAGGCCGGGTGTCGCCGGAATCTCTGAAAACATTTCGGTACGATCAATTGTAGGTCGGTTTCTGGAGCATTCGCGAATTTGTTATTTTGAAAACAATGGAGATCCAAAAGTATATTGTTCCAGTGCTGACTGGATGGATCGAAACTTTTTTCGCCGCGTTGAGGTGTGCTTTCCCGTGGAAGACAAGGTGCTGAAGACGACGTTAATCAATGACGGACTGTTAAGTTATCTTGGCGACAATACCCATGCCTGGGAACTTCAGTCCGACGGAAGCTATAAACAGGTTAAGCCAGGCAGCCAGAAACCGCGTGATGCCCAGAGTGGGTTGTTGGAAAAATTTGCTGCAGAAGTCAGTCTGCCAACAACGCTTTAACTCTCGCTGTAGCCCCTTTTTCTTTTATGCTGAGTCGATAGCCGCTTGGCCTTAATAGTAGTTTTTCCTTCGTCAGGTCGGCATGTGTCAGGGGATGATGCTCGAGCCACTGCTCAGGAAAGGTGATCAGCAGCTTTTTGGGGCTGGCGC
>JAWOIE010000112.1:0-10090 GCA_046484825.1 Gammaproteobacteria bacterium
CGCAGGCCATGGACGAGCATTTTTGCACTGCCCCCTACGAAGAAAATATCCCGGTCATCATGGCGCTGTTGGGGATCTGGTATAACAACTTTTATAACGCCCATACCTATGCGGTGCTCCCCTATGATCAGTACCTGCACCGGATGCCGCCCTATCTGCGCCAGCAGGATATGGAGAGCAACGGCAAGACCGTCAGACGTGATGGTACTGAGGTGGATTACGCCACCGGCCCAACCATTTTCGGCCAACTGGGGATTCTGGGGCAGCACGCCTTTTATCAGCTCATGCACCAGGGGACACACATTATCCCGGCGGATATCCTGGCGCCGATCAACCGACGTCACGATATTCCCGAGCACCATCGTCTGTTGCTCTCCAATGTCTTTGCCCAGACCGAGGCCTTTATGCGGGGCAAGACCCGGGACGAGGCGGAGCAGGAGTTGCGCCAGGAGGGGCTGAGTGAAGAAGACATCGCCTTGTTGTTGCCGTACAAGGTCTTTCCCGGTAACAAGCCGACCAATACCATACTCTATTCCAAACTGACGCCGCGCACCCTGGGTGCCCTGATCGCCATGTATGAGCACAAGGTCTTTGTCCAGGGCGTCATCTGGGGCATCAATTCCTTTGACCAGTGGGGTGTGGAGCTGGGCAAGCAGCTGGCGAAACAGATCCTGCCGGAGCTCGAGACCGAGGCCACGGTCGACAGTCACGATGCGTCCACCAACGGGCTGATCAATTACTACAAAAACCTGAGAGAACCCTTCAAATAGAGGCGGGTCCTTGATGGGGTGCCGAGTCAACCGACACGTATGGAAGTGTCGTGTAAAGAAGCACCCAGTATCCGTGGCTAATTTGAATTGATTTAAGAGGTGGTAGCCGAGGTCCGGACTCGACAGTTTTGCCGGGACCATTTTGTCTGGAACAAAATAGGACAGCGTTAGCTGCCACTATACGTAAGTGGTGAGTTACAGGGATGTAGCGAATCAACAAAACTGGACAGCCGCAGGCTGCCCATGGGGCGAGGCACAGGGAAGTGCCGAGTCAACCGACACGTATGGAAGTGTCGCGTAAAGAAGCACCCAGTATCTGCGGCTAATTGAATTAATTTAAGAGGTGGTAGCCGAGGTCGGACTCGAACCGACACTTCCGAAGAAACAGCATTTTGAGTGCTGCGTGTCTACCAATTCCACCACTCGGCCAGAAGAGCGCGCATTATAGGGATATTTTCTCCGCGACGGAAACCTGTTTGTGAAAATTTGCTACTATTGCCGACCCATGCGACGTAGCGATTTTCATTTTGACCTCCCCGAAGCCCTCATTGCCCAGCACCCGTTGGCGCAGCGGCGTGCCAGCCGTCTGCTGCTCCTGGCGCGAGACAGCGGCCAGTTGCGTGATGGGCAGTTTGCCGAGCTGCCCACACTGTTGCGGCCCGAGGACCTGCTGGTGTTCAACAACACCCGGGTGATCCCGGCGCGGCTGTTTGGCCACAAGGCCAGTGGCGGGCGGGTCGAGGTCCTGGTGGAGCGGGTCATGGATACACAACGGGTGCTGGCCCATGTGCGGGCCAGCAAGTCGCCAAAGCCGGGCACGCTACTGCAGATTGAGGGCCGCTACCCGGCGCAGGTCGTGGGCCGTGACGGTGACCTGTTTGAACTCGTGTTTACCACGCACACGGCGCAGCAGGTCATGGAGGAGGTCGGGCATATGCCACTGCCACCTTATATTCAGCGTGAGGATGAGGGGGCCGATGCTGACCGTTATCAGACCGTTTATGCCGAGCATGCCGGGGCGGTGGCGGCGCCCACCGCGGGGCTGCACTTCGATGAGGCCATGTTGCAACAGATCGAGGCCATGGGCGTGCGCAGCGCCTGGGTGACGCTGCACGTCGGGGCGGGCACCTTTCAGCCGGTGCGGGCCGATAATATCCGTGACCACCATATGCACAAAGAGTGGTTCGAAGTCAGCCCCGAGACGGCGCAGCGGGTCAACGCTACCCGTGCGCAGGGTGGCCGGGTTATTGCCATCGGCACCACCTCGGTACGAGCCCTGGAGAGTGCCGCACGCAAGGGGCAGGTTGAGGCCTGCCGACGTGATACGGATATTTTTATCTACCCGGGTTATGAATTTCAGGTGGTCGATGGTCTGCTGACCAATTTTCACCTGCCGGAATCCACCTTATTAATGCTGGTGTCGGCCTTTGCGGGTTACGATGCGGTCATGGCCGCCTACCGACATGCGGTCGCCGAGCAGTATCGGTTTTTTAGCTATGGCGATGCGATGTTTATTTACTGATAGGGCCGGGGTACGAGGTTCGAGGAATCAGGTTTTATATATAAAATGAAGTTTGAACTTTTAAAGACAGAACAAAGCGCTCGGCGCGGGCGGCTGACGTTCGATCGCGGGACGGTGGAGACGCCGGCGTTTATGCCGGTGGGCACCTATGGCACGGTCAAGGCCATGACGCCGGAGGAGCTGGTCGAGACGGGGGCCCAGATTGTCCTCGGTAACACCTTTCACCTCATGCTGCGGCCGGGCACGGAGATTATTCAGGCCCATGGCGACTTGCACAATTTCATGCATTGGCAGGGGCCGATCCTCACCGACTCCGGTGGCTTTCAGGTCTGGAGCCTGGGCGATCTGCGTAAAATAACGGAAGCGGGGGTGACCTTCGCCTCGCCGGTCGATGGCCGCAAGGTGTTTCTCGGCCCGGAGGAGTCCATGCAGGTGCAGCGCGCGCTGGGCGCCGACATCGTCATGGTTTTTGATGAGTGCACCCCCTATCCGGCCACGGAGCAGCAGGCGCGCGAGTCCATGGAACTCTCCCTGCGCTGGGCCAAACGTTGCAAGACCGCTCATGCGGGCAACCCTTCAGCCCTGTTTGGCATCGTCCAGGGCGGTATGTATGAGCACCTGCGCGATGTCTCCTTGCGCGGTCTGCTGGAGATCGGCTTCGACGGCTATGCCATTGGCGGGCTCTCGGTGGGTGAGCCCAAGGAGGACATGTTGCGGGTGATTGAGCACCTCAATCCGGATCTGCCCACCGACAAGCCACGCTATTTAATGGGCGTGGGCAAGCCGGAGGACCTGGTGGAAGCGGTGCGCCGCGGGATCGACATGTTCGACTGCGTCATGCCCACGCGCAATGCCCGCAATGGCTATCTCTTTACCCACAGCGGTCTGCTGCGGATTCGTAACAGCCGCTTTGCGCACGACACCGGTCCTCTGGATGAGCACTGTGACTGCTATACCTGCCGCCATTACAGCCGTGCCTACCTGCGGCACCTGGACAAGACCGGTGAGATCCTCGGCGCCCGCCTCAATACCATTCATAATTTGCATTATTATCAGACACTAATGCGGGGTATGCGGTCAGCCATTGAGCAGGACCGCCTGGCTGAATTTGTCAGTGATTTTTACGCCAGACGCGACCAGCCCGTGCCGCCTGTGTCATAATACGGCGAATTTTTCAGGCCCATTACACAAAAAGGTAAACTTATGAGCTTTTTTATATCCAATGCCTACGCCGAAGGCGCTGCCGCCCAGCAGGGTGATCCGTTGATGTCGATGGTGTTCTTTGCCGGCATGATCGCCATTTTCTATTTCATCCTGATTCGCCCACAACAGAAAAAGGCCAAGGAACACCGCAACATGGTCGCGGCCCTGGGTAAGGGTGATGAGGTCATTACCAGTGGCGGTATTCTGGGCAAGGTCAGCGAGATTACCGATCAGTATGTCAGCGTGGAGATCGCCAACGGCGTTGAAGTCACACTCCAGCGCCATGCCATTGCCTCGGTGCTGCCCAAGGGTTCACTCAAGGCAGCCCAAAAGGCCTGAGCAACATCATCCAGTCGCAATAACAGGGCAGTGCTGACACTGCTGAAGGGAAGCCGAAAAGATGCTTAACCAGTATCCTTTGTGGAAATATCTATTAATCGTTGTCGTACTCGTCGCCGGTGTGGTGTATGCGCTGCCCAATCTCTATGGCACCGATCCGGCCTTACAGATCTCGGCCACGCGCAATGTGGTGGTCGATACCAGCACCGCAAAACAGGTCACTGACTTGTTGGACGGTGCCCGGATTGGTTATCGTTCCTTTAGTATGGATAGCGAGACCGGCCTGCTGGTGCGCTTTGACGATGTTGAAGATCAACTGCGGGCCGCCGGCCTGTTACGCGAACACCTGGGTGCTGACTACACCGTGGCGCAGAATCTTGCCGCCGCCGCGCCGGAGTGGCTGACGTCGCTCAATGCGTTGCCCATGTATCTTGGTCTGGACCTGCGGGGCGGTTTGCACTTTCTCATGGAAGTCGATACTGACACTGTCATCAAACAGGCCAAAGAGCGTTACGTCAACGACTTCCGCAGCACCTTGCGTAACCAGAGAATTCGCGCCCTGTCGATTGTGCCTTCGGAGGCGGGTGTGCGCATAAAGTTTCGCGAGGCCGCCGAGCGGGAACAGGCGCATGACGCCCTGCGCAGTGATTATCGTGAAATGCTCTACACCGACGTCGATGATGGCGGCGCCTTTTATCTCGAAGCCAAGTTTACCGAGGCCGGTCTGCAGGAGCTGAAAAAATACGCCCTGTCGCAAAATATCACCACCCTGCGTAAACGCGTGAATGAACTGGGCGTAGCCGAACCGGTTATCCAGCAACAGGGCGACAGCCGCATTGTCGTGCAGTTGCCTGGCATTCAGGACAGTGCGCGCGCCAAGTCCATCCTCGGGGCGACGGCGACCCTGGAATTTCGTCTGGTGGACGTGGAAAACACGGTACAGGATGCCCGCGCGGGCGCCGTGGCCGGCGCACGCATCTATCAGGAACGTAACGGCAGTCCGATACTGCTGAAGAATCGCGTGATTGTCACCGGGGACCGCATTACCAACGCGGCCTCTGGTTTTGATGAAAACAGTCGCCCGGCCGTCATCGTGACCCTTGATGGCGTCGGTGCGCGTTCCATGGGCAATACCACCAAGGAAAATGTCGGCAAGCCCATGGCCGTTGTGTTTATCGAACACAAGGTCGACAGCAAAATGGTCGACGGCAAAGAGGTGCTGAGCACCCGCATTGTCGAGGAAGTCATTAACGTCGCGACCATACAGGGCGTCTTCAGCAAGCGCTTTCAGATTTCCGGTCTGGACAACACTAACGAATCGCGCGACCTCGCGCTACTGCTGCGTGCCGGCGCCCTGGTGGCGCCGATTCGGATTATCGAAGAACGCACCATCGGCCCCAGTCTGGGGCAGGACAACATCGATCGTGGCATGGCCTCGGTCATGATTGGCCTGGCCCTGGTACTGGTCTTTATGTTGTTCTATTACAAGGGCTTCGGTATTGTTGCTAACATTGCCCTGGCCGCCAATCTGGTACTCATCGTGGCCGTGCTGTCGATGCTACAGGCGACCCTGACCCTGCCAGGCATTGCCGGGATTGTGCTGACCGTGGGCATGGCGGTGGATGCCAATGTCCTGATCTTTGAGCGCATCCGTGAAGAATTGCGTATCGGCAATACGCCACAGGCGAGTATCCATGCCGGTTACGCCAAGGCGCTATCGACCATCGCTGATGCCAACATCACGACCCTGATTGCCGCGGTTGTGCTCTTTATCTTTGGGACGGGGCCGATTCAGGGTTTTGCGGTAACGCTGTCGGTCGGTATCGTGACCTCAATGTTCACCGCGATTATGGGTACACGCGCCATCGTGAATCTGGCCGTCGGCGGTCGTCGTATCAAGGGCTTATCGATTTAGGATATTGGGCATGAAATTTTTTGCAAAGACTCCAAACTTTAACTTCATGAGCAAGCGCAAGCTGGCGCTGATTTTTTCCGCTAGCCTGTTGCTGATCTCCATTGTCTCACTCGCCACTAAGGGCCTGAATTTTGGTCTCGATTTTACCGGTGGCACCCTGCTGGAAGTTGGCTACCCGCAGGATATCGAACTGACCGAGGTCCGTCAGGTCTTGCAGGATATTGGTTATGCGGACGCGACCGCCCAGCACTTTGGCAGCTCCAGGGAAGTCCTGGTGCGCATCGCCCCGCGCGAGGGCGTCAGTAGCGCCGACACCGGTGACCTCGTCCTCAAGGCGTTGCAGGCCGCCAGCGAAGGCGAGGTGGAAATGCGCCGCCAGGAATTTGTGGGCCCGCAGGTAGGGGATGAGCTGCGTGACGACGGCGGCCTGGCCATGATCATCGCGCTGTTCTGTATCCTGGTCTACGTCATTATTCGCTTTGAATATCGCTTTGCCTATGGCGCTATTGCCGCCCTGGTGCACGACGTGGTGATTACCCTGGGATTTTTCTCGCTCCTGCAATTGAACTTTGACCTGACCGTGCTGGCCGCAGTGCTCGCGGTCATTGGCTATTCACTCAATGACACCATCGTGGTATTTGACCGCATTCGCGAAAACTTTCGACTCATCCGCAAGGGCACTGCTGTAGAGGTAGTCAATAGCTCCTTGAATCAGACCTTGTCCCGTACCTTGATGACCTCATTGACCACATTGCTGGTCCTGGTGGCCATGTTCATCTGGGGCGGTGAGTTGATTCATTCGTTTGCTACGGCCTTGATTGTCGGCATTGTGATTGGTACCTATTCCTCTATCTATGTTGCCAGCACCACCGCCCTGGCCTTAAAGATATCCCGTGAGACGTTGATGCCGGTGGAAAAAGAGGGTGCCGAGCAGCCCGATTCACAACCCTAGGCAAGACACCTTCCTCAACAAAGGGCCCGCGCATGCGGGCTTTTTTGTGTGCTGCCGACACCACCGGCAACATTCACAATCCTCCCGGCGGCCATAGAGGGACAAGATTATGCGGATATTTCCAGACTAAAAATAATGTTAAAGCGATATCGTGTATTGCATATACACAGTCCCGCCAGGGTTGCTATTCGCAAAGTGGCGGGAGGTTGCCAGTGGCGGGCGAGAAATACGGGCAAGTGTCGAAAAAACTGACACAGCTAGATGCCGTAGTGCCATTCGTGCAAATTGTTGAACGTTAGCATTTATGGGGATAGACCATCGTGTGCTTTGTATCTGTACAAGAAGTGCGCTAATTGATTGTCGAGATAATTTACAAAATTTTTCACGAGGGGCATAAATTTTTTTACTCCATTTGTAACGTTATGATTTTAAATGTGAAAACACACTTCTCAGGTTTTTGGCATAGGTCGTGCTATTAGCCACAGGGAAGTTAAGCAATGTGGATTTACTGAAGTGTCACATTGCCTCTGACCCTGGTGTGTTTGTCGTTATTTTTAAATAAACTTTAACGAAGAGAATGGAGATGAAAAAATGGATAGTTTAAAGATTAAAAGCTTGATCGCGATGGCAGTTGGGGGCCTGTTTTTTGTCGCAGGTGTGGCCAATGCCCATTTGGTTGCCTTTGGCTGGAAAGACCTGGGCAATGGCTCGATTGTCATGTATGGCAACCACTGGCATGGTAACCAGTCGGCGCCATCCACTGCCAATGGCGGTGTAAGAATTGGCGTATATGGTACCGATGAGACTACCTGGCAGGTGTTCCAGTGGACAGGTTTTGTCAACGACATGGGTGGTGGTAAGGCAGGCAACGATGCCCTGGTCGCCGGCGGTACGCTCGATGGCTATGCCATCGATCCGGGTACTTGGTCTGGGGAGAACGGTATTGCCTCCTACAATGACTGGTTCTACACCGATCCGCTGGTGCTGGGAAATGGTACCTGGGGGCTCTTTACCGGTACTAACTGCTGTATCGACACCATGAGCGCGCCGGGACAATTTGTTATCTCGGGGATTGGCAGCGTAGATCCCGGCACGGGTCCTGGAAACGTCACGGTTCCTGAGCCGGCCTCTCTGGCATTGCTCGGCCTGGGTCTGGTGGCCCTGGCAGCGGTGCGTCGTCGTACCAACGTGTAACACGACAACGAGCTCACGCTCCATAGAACGGCGGCCTTCGGGCCGCCGTTTTTTTTGCGCTCTTGGTATCGGGCGAACCCGTTTTGTGTACTTGTTGTGTAAGCGTGCTCTGGTGAATGTCTGTTGCTGAAATTACAAAGCAGTCCTCGCCTGCGTTAAGCTCGATGAGAGAGGTTTTGGATGAATTTCTCTGCTGTGTGTGGTGTTACCCGAAACGCTGGTAAAGCAACCGCAGGCCAATAGCGAGGCCTGGATGATACTGCAATTAAAACGACCCTCGTTAACGAGGGCCGCTCGAGAAAACGCCCGCTGTCATCCTGTTATGAATAATCCCTGCGAGTCAATTCGTGCGGGCTCTGGGGTGTGTGACTATGCCGGGGCGGGACGTTTTTATGGGGTGGGTGGTGGATTCAGGAACGAAACTTTTTGATCTCATCCATGGGGTCTGACTCATCAGGTTTTGGTCGGACGATGCGACAGACGGTACTGGCGTTGCCCTGACACTTGGGATCGGCTTGGTCGGCCTCGACACCGCGAATGGTGGTTTCCGCCCAGATGGCGGCGAGCGCCCAGAGCACGAGACCCAGGCCCATGGTGACCCAGCTGACTGTTTCCAGCGCGGCCGGGCCACCGAGGTAGCCGTAGACAATGCCGATGATGCCGGTAATCCAGAAGACGCCAATCGGCGCGGCACAGCAACTGGCGCAGCCATAGCGGCAGACGGCCAGTGGGGGGATAAGAACGGCTAGAGCCTTGCGCTTCACAGAGTCCTCCTAAAATTACGTCAGGTGTTATCCCGCACCATCATGGGGATATAGGACTAGTTATCACGATTTGGCAAATGGGGTCAAACAGGTAATTTTTTATGCCCCTATTCGGAGCTGTTCTTCTTCGCGGGCCATCAAAAAATCGACCACATTGGCGGTACGATTGATGGGCATATGATGCACTCGGGCCTTTTTTCGGGGCAGGGCAACGGGGTCGCCCTTGGGCGGTTCTATAGAAAGAATTTCCAGGGTATCCGGCGTCGAGCGAAAGGCAAAGTAGCAGGCAGAATCATACAGGCCGTCCATGACGTCGCGCATGTTCATTTCCAGTGCTTTGGTCCCGTTGACCGGTCTTTTGTGTATTCTCGCCATACGATAGTTCCCTCGCTCACTTACAAGTAGCGTCCGCAGGATCGCTATCTTGAGGCCGGGGCGGAAAAAAATTGCCGCTGACCGGCAACGGCTGAGACTACGGGGATTATCGTTAAGGCATTGAAACTAAGGAACTATTTTGGCACAAAGGGTTTGATGGTCTGCAAAATGGCTTTCAGGACCTTGGGGCTGCCGGCGACGATATTGCCACTGCTGAGAAACTCAAAGCCGCCATTGAAGTCGGTGACCAGGCCCCCGGCTTCCTCAATGAGCAACACGCCGGCGGCCATGTCCCAGGCATTCAGGTCAAATTCCCAGAAACCGTCAAAACGCCCGGCGGCGACATAGGCCAGGTCCAGTGCGGCTGAGCCGGGGCGGCGGACTCCGGCAGTACCGGGCAAGAGGGCCTTGAGCATATTGATATAAGCATCGAGATAGACGCAGTCGCTGCGAAAGGGGATGCCGGTACCCAGCAGGGCACCCTTGAGACCGGTGAGATTGGTCACTCGAATGCGCTTGCCATTGAGCTGTGCGCCTTCGCCACGGCTGGCGGTGAAGAGTTCCTGCCGCATGGGATCATAGACCACGGCCTGAGTCAGCTTGCCCTTGTGGCGCAGGGCAATGGAGACGGAAAATTGATGAAAGCCGTGCTTGAAATTGGTCGTGCCGTCCAGCGGGTCGATAATCCACTCCAGACCACTCCGATCGATCGACCGGCTCGAGGGGAGTAAACACGATGAGCGAGTCGCAGAAGACTGCAGGGGCGCCCTCCGTCCACAGTGCGTTGGACTGGCCGGCGGTTCGGGCCGGTCCATGAAGATTCACCGGCTGAGCAATAACCGAACCTCCGATTCCAACAATCAGAAGTGCGAAAACGCATTCCCGGACATGCCTCAGCATGATGCCCCCGCAAGGTCGTTTCGAGTGGTGAGGTCCACCAAAGTTGGAGGGCCCGGGTTCAGCATGTTGCGAGGAAATCCCGGCTTTCGAGACCGGTGAAATCCCTGCACCCGGTGGAACGGACAGTGTGGCGTGCCGCACTCCCGGCTCCAGGGT
>JAWOIE010000122.1:0-4645 GCA_046484825.1 Gammaproteobacteria bacterium
GCGCTAACAGGGAATGAGGCATAGTGTCGCGCGACAATGTGTCGCACGATTTTGTCTTGTGGAAACTCTGTAAAAGTCCCTCCCTGGACTATTGCAGAGTCGGAAAGCGCGGCTCGTGTCCGCGCTTTCCTCACGCGCTTCAATCACTTGCGTGATTGGTGCGGCGGGGCGTCCTGCCCCGCACGGAAGCTCTGCATACTTATGCAGAGCTTCCTTAGGGCGTGAACTGTAAATAGTCCCGCGCCCGCAACAGGCCAATAATGGTCTTGGCATCCGTGAACTCGCCCTTCAGCGCCCGCTCGCAGGCCTCCTCCAGGGGCTGCCAGTGGACCCGGATCACCTCTTCTGACTCATGGGCACTGGCCACCGGCGACAGTGCTGTGGCCAGATAGAGGTGAATGACCTCGGCAAACACCCCCGGCGAACTCAGCACTCGTCCCAGGGCGTGCCACTCCTTTGCCTGTACGCCGGCCTCCTCCTGCAATTCACAGCGCGCCGTCACCTCGGGCGAATTTCCCACTTCATGTTTACCAGCGGGCAATTCCCATACCCAGCCACCGGCGACGTAGCGGTACTGCTCCAGCAAGCAGACCTCGCCCTGGGCATTGAGCGCCACCACGGCACTACCACCCGGGTGGTGAACAACTTCCAGCTCGCAGTGCGTCCCGTTGGGCAGGTCGACCTCGTCCAGACTCAGACGGATGACGCGTCCTCGATAAATCTCCCGTGTGGCCACGATTTTTCTCCCTGCGCAATGGCATAGGTCACATGTTTTATGACGAACAAGCGTATATTATAGTTATCTAATATTATAAAAACACTTTAACAAACAGACATAGCCAAATGATTTATATTCACAAATATGTGTAAACCCAGCAATTTGGTAGAATTATTTTTTGTCTAAATTCCCAGCAACAGTCCGTACAAACCGCCTCAATTTAGTTAAAATGAACATCGTTAGGTCGCGCACACCCCCCCCATTTGCGGCCATTTCAGAGTAGGTTTTTCCTACAGGGATCTTTCTAAAGGACTATAACAAAGCATGCTGTGCGAACGCACAGTATCGACCATTGTGGTAGCCGTAAAAAGGTACCAACAGTGAATATCGGGGCCACTGTTCATGACTGAGCAGCACAAAGAATTAGAAAAAGTCATTGATGCCGATGGTATTGAGCATATTCTACGTATGCTCGAACCCCTCAAGGGCAGTCCCGCCGGTACTATTATTTACGAACAAATCACCCGCGCCCTGCATGACCAGGTACGACAACAGAACCGCATGATCCGCGGCTATGCCGCCCTGAGTCAGACCCTGCTGAGCGCCTTCCGGAAAAACCTGCCCAAAAAGTCCCTGCTCTATCTGGAACTCAAGCTCATCCAGAAACGCATGCAGCCGCCCATCTCCCTCGGCGAGCTGGCGACACTGCAAGCCTATCTCAACAACGCGACCCAACTGGTCAATAAAGTCACTGACCCGGATCAAGAACTGCTTCGCGAGGCCCTCGCCCCCCTGATGGGCCATTGCACTACAACGGAAGCCCTGCCTGAAGCCATCGAGGTTCCTCATGATGAAAAGGCCTATCATCTGGATGAGCTTCAGCACTCCATCCACGATCGGGTCAACAGTACCGCGCAGACTCAGGAGAAGCTCAGCAACGTGTTATCCGACATGCTTGACCGCCTGGTGGAACAACAACCGGACGGCGACTGGCAGGCACAACGTCAGTGGTTTATGGATCGCCTGAAATACCTCAACGAAAATCAGACCGAACTGCTCACCTCACTCAACGATACACAGAGCTTTCTCAACCTGATGGGGCACAGCAGCCGCCAGTTACATGAAGAGCTGGATCAGGCCCGTGTCCTCAGCCTCACCGATGAACTCACCCGACTACCCAACCGGCGCGCCTTTGCCCAGCGCCTGCAGGATGAAATTGTGCGCAGCGAACGGGAAAAGAGCCCGCTAACCGTGGCCATGATTGACCTGGACGACTTTAAACAGATCAACGACCACTATGGTCACACCGTCGGCGATGAAATTCTGCGTCTGTATGCCACCAGCATCCTGTCGGTCTTCCGGCGTTACGATATGGTGGCCCGCTACGGTGGTGAGGAATTTGCGGTGATACTACCCAACTCCAGCAAGGTGGAGGCACTACAGGCCTTTGTCAAAGTGCAGCAAAAGGCGGCCGCCAGCCAGTACCACACAGATGGCAGTGTCAAAAGGGCACCCACCTTCTCCGCCGGGCTGGCTATCCATCGCCCCGGCGAGAGCATGGAGTCACTCATCGATCGCGCCGATCGCATGATGTATCAGGCCAAACGCTATGGTAAAAACCGTATCGAGTTTGATAACAGCTATCTGACCGAGAAAACCATGAGCACGGCCTAGGCCATAGTGGCATGATGCTTTAGTGACAAGCGGGAGATCCCCCCGGTGCAATAGTACATCTGTTGCATCAAATCAACGCCACACTGCAAGTTTTCAAACACCCGCATGTGTGTGCCGTTATTCCATAGGGCTATCGCCATGATGGCCTCCTCTAAAAACTGTATCGGCTAACATAGGTCGTCTGCGATGGCGGCTCATTGAACTGGATAAAATGACGCAGATTCCGGTCCGGGACAGGCGCTACTGCGAACGAGTCTTACCGGCTAGAACAGGACATGCAATCCCAGGTTGAGCCCCTGGCGTGTGGTACGCATTTCCACCAGCGGTGCAGTGGAGGTTCCGGAAAGGCCATAGGCATACCAGTTGCCATCGGTAACCTTACGCTCCCAGTAGCGATAGCCCAGGCTCAGTTGTCCCCAGTCCTGCCACTCGTAGCGCCAGTCTACTTGCAGGTCCAGCGCCTGCCCAAAACCACTCATGCTGAAACTGGGTGACTGCTGTAAGTCTGCGCGCAGGTGGTGGATATCATCATTGGATAAATAACTGAAGGGTGAGTAGTGCATCTTCAAATGCAGACTTGTCTGCGTGCCCAAGGGCAGTCGGAGCTTGCCACCCAGATACCAGCTCGTCCAGATGAGTTTATTGGTAATGACGACCTGATCGTTGTAGCCGGAAAATCCTACCGGATTACAAAAGGTACGCCCGTTGGAGGCCGTGGGATCGGTGCATTCGATCTGCTGAATCCCCTGAGCCACATATTCCTCTTTCCAGTACTGCAAACCGACATACCCTTGCAGCGGCACACGACCCAGCGCCACGCGCAACAGGGCCGGGTGATATTCCGCGTTCAGGTAAAAAAGCCCGCTGCCGGTAATATCGCTGTAGGTGCTGGAGATACGGTGCGCGCCACTGGTCGAGGCGCCGAAATAGGTCGCACCGCTGGCACTGACATAATCATCATCCACCAGCACGCCGCGGTCGATGACGCCACCGCCCATAGCAATATACAGGTCGCTATTGTTAAACGGCTGCGTGAAGGCAACCTCCAGCACGCGGCTATCGATTTTTTCATAGCGAAGTTCAGAGGTGGGATTGCCCCAGATAGGGTTGAGCACGGCGGCGTTGTGTTGCCAGTCGGTCTGCCCCTGACTCAGCCAGAGACTCACGCTCAGCTCCCGTTCCGCGGCATGAACAGGGGCAATGAGCAGCAAAAGAACGAGCAGCAAAAAATAACAGGGACGAAACAACCGCATACTCAACACCTGTCTTACACCCATTATATTAGTATTCGATTGTAGACATGATACCGACAATCCACCTCGGGTCAATGAATAATCCTGCGGTCGTGCGCGTGTCCGTGCCGACACGATCGGCATAAAATGTTATGCTTTAAACACTGGTTTGACTCGGCTCGTTTTCATAAAGGAAAGAATATGCGACTTCTCCACACCATGCTCCGCGTTGGTCATCTGCAAAACGCCATTCAGTTTTATACCGAGGTCCTGGGCATGAAACTGCTGCGGCAAAAAGACTACCCCGAGGGAAAATTCACCCTGGCCTTTGTGGGTTATGGCGACGAACGCGAGCATACCGTGCTGGAACTGACATACAACTGGGATACTGATCACTATGACGTCGGCACTGGCTTTGGCCACCTGGCCATTGAGGTCGACGACGTCTATCAGGCCACCGAAGCCATTCGCCAGCGGGGTGGCAAGATCATCCGCGACGCGGGGCCCATGAATGCCGGCACCACGATTATTGCCTTTGTGGAAGACCCCGATGGCTACCCGATCGAATTGATCGGCAAGCGCGCCTAAGCTTCTCCACAGGGGACTCCTGACAGCGCCCGCCCAGGCCGACAAGGACGGCAGCAGTACAAGGCAACGGTATGGCGGTGGGCTTTTTTTTGCACACACCGCCCCCTGTTTTTATTCATACTCCGTATATTTTTTTGCACTCCCGCGCACCTGATCGGCCGGATATTTTTTTTCGTTCAGGGCAATCTTTTCATCGACGACGCTGGGCAGGTCTACACCCAGCTTATCCGCCAGACGAATGCAATAAATAAACACATCGGCCAGCTCATAGGCGACTTCCTGGAGTTTGTCGCCGGACAATTCCAGACTCTGTTGTTCCGACAACCACTGGAAGTGCTCGGCCAGTTCGGCGGCCTCGACCATCAGCGCCATGCACAGGTTCTTGGGCGCATGGAACTGATCCCAGTCACGCTCATCGGCGAACGTACGCAGG
>JAWOIE010000153.1:0-5594 GCA_046484825.1 Gammaproteobacteria bacterium
TTCCTGGGAAAACGGTTGCTCGATTGGCAGCTCGCAGCCTTACGAGAATCTCCTCAAAATGCTCATTTACTAAATGTAAATTGCACTTTTTCGCCCGATTTTGCCTTCTCTCGCACTCACCTGAGCGAATTTCAACAGCCTGCTATGTCAATATGCGCTCACCCTGTTCGGGAGCCGTGTTGAGAAAGCCGTGTCCAATAAATCGTGCTACGCTGTGATAATGATGATTGAGCCCCTCGTGAGTGGTTGCGTGGTGGCTGCAATGTACGCAGCGGCCACAGTGAAAAAGGACATGATTTGAGCGTATGTCCTTCAAGTGCCTGTTTTAAAAAGTCAATGGAAGGGAGCTGGCTTATGAGTGAGAGAATCGCGGCGCCCCATGTCGGCGCCCCTGACCCGGAGAAACGCACCTCTCTTATCGCCGAGGAGGCAGGTGAGGATTTCGATGTGCTGGGCATGGAAGCGCCGGAGACGCCGGTGTGTTATTTCAATGATATTCTCTACCGCGAACACGATTATGTTTGCAGCGGTGATGAGCTGCTGATCTGCCGCTCGGGTATTTGGGTCCAGGAAGGGTCCTGCGATCCGGATAACCCCTGATCCGAAAGGGCGGGTCACTCGTCAGCTGTTACCGGCGGGTGGGGATGTATGGTTTTTTTGTCACTACGCGCTCCCTCTTTGATCTTTTTGTAACGACTGGCACCCTTAATTTCCTCATTCCCCTGGGGTGGGGCGGTCGTGTGGATATGTGGTTTTTTACTGAGCTGGAGCATCGACCGGAGTGTCGGCCTCCTGGCAGACACTCCGGCCATTCGTTCCGGCGGTTGAAAAAGTTCTCCCACGAACGCCTTATGGGTAACTATCCCACCTCACTCTCTCCATGGGGGTGAGGGGGGAAGTCGTTACGTTTTTTCAGTATCCTGTCACCGGGTTATCTTTCAGGCTGTTGGGGTTGGCGAAGGGTCGGGGAGACCAATGGCACGAATGCCACCCCCAACAGGCTGGATGTTTTGACTTTTCCCGATTCATCCTTGCGGACCAGGAGTAGATCCTGCCCCAGCGTTTGCCTGCCCACCGGGATCACCATACGCCCTCCCGGCTTGAGCTGAGCCACCAACGGCTGTGGTATCTCGCTGGCCGCAGCCGTCACGATAACCGCATCAAAGGGGCTTTTTTCTGGCCACCCGAGGGCACCGTCGCCAAGCAGGCACTCCACGTTTCGGTAACCCAATCGTGCCAAACGCTCCCTGGCGGCGTGATACAGATTGGGAATGGCTTCAACCGTATACACATGCTGCGCCAGACAGGACAGCACCGCCGCCTGGTAGCCGGAACCGGCCCCCACCTCCAAGACACGATGATCGGGCTTCAGGTCCAGCAGTTCGGTCATGATGGCGACAATGTAGGGCTGTGAGATGGTTTGCCCATGGCCGATGGAGAGTGGGTGATTGGCGTAGGCCAGTTCACGCAGCTCCTCGGGAACGAATTCGTGTCTGGGCACGTGACGTAATGCATCCAGTACCCGTGGATGCAGTACCCGGCGACCGGTGTACATCGACGTGGCATGTACCTCCTCTTCGATATCGGCGATAAGCCGCTCCCGTCGTGCCAGGTAGTCGATGTGCATAAATACCCCCCCAATTCGTTTACTTCAGTGTAAATCAGAGAGCAAGGTGTGGCGACCGTGCCAAAAGGTCGGGTGTCGGTTTCGTCATGTTTCCGAATTGTTCGCCTCCTAGTGTCGTTGGTAAAAATGCGAGTACATGGTAAGAAAAGACGTTGTTTTGTCCGCCCCGCGGTGGGCCTGAATGAGAATGTTCCATGATCGTGTTTGCCCGCTATCCTTGCGGCCCGTATCCCCGCCAGCTACATTTTCAGGATGGGAGAACGAACGCGGGAGTGAGCGATGGATCTGTTTGCCCAGTTCTTTGGCGAAATCGATTGGCCGACGTTGATGTTCTCAGCGTTGCGTATTCTCTTGATCCTGCTGCTGGCCTGGGCCGGGGTGTCGGCGGCACGTTATGCCTTACTGCGCTTTGAGGAGCGCCTGATAGAGCGTGACCGGACACTTGGCGGGGTGCCAAGCGAGGCGGCGAAACGGGCCGATACGCTGGTGCGCTTGTTGCGCCAGGCCGTGATCATCATGATTTGGGTGGTGGCGTTGCTAATCGTGCTGCGTGAGTTCGGGGTGGAGATCACGCCCATTCTCGCCAGTGCCGGCATTCTGGGTTTGGCGGTGGGTTTTGGGGCACAAAATCTGGTGCGCGATGTGATCTCCGGGTTCTTTCTGATCCTGGAGAACCAGGTGCGTGTGGGGGATGTGGCCGTAGTCAACGGTACCGGCGGGCTGGTGGAGCAAATCAGCTTTCGCACCATTGTGTTGCGCGACCTGGCCGGCGTGGTGCATGTCTTTCCCAATGGCTCGGTGCAAACGCTTGCCAATCTAACCCGTGAGTGGTCCGCCTATGTCTTTGATATTGGTGTGGCCTATAAGGAGGATGTGGACAGGGTCATGGCGCTGATGCGGGAGGTGGGTGGCGAAATGCGTGCCGATGCTGCTTTTGGGCCCTCCATCATCGAGGATATCGAGGTGTTCGGAGTGGATGCCTTTGGCGACTCGGCGGTGGTCATCAAGGGGCGACTGAAGACCCGTCCCATCAAACAATGGGAGGTGGGACGGGAGTTTCGCCGCCGCCTGAAGCAGGCCTTTGACCGGGAGGGGGTGACCATTCCCTTTCCGCATCGGTCTATCTATTTTGGCGAGCAAAGCGGGCCGATTCTCACGCAGCTTGTGCAGGGGCGCGAGCTGGCCGGGCGTGCGAGTGGGCAAGTGCGACCGTAGTTGCCTGCCTAGGTCTTAAACTGCCTACAGGGGGCGAGAAGATACCATTTATCACCGATTTATCCCTGTGCCTTTGCGTCGTTGCGGTGAAGGGGTTTTTGAATAGGCCCTGTCATTACGATGGCGTAAAGTTTCTGCTTGTTTCATCCGTGCCGGTCGTCCAGCTCTGTTCAAGGCTCGCCGCGAGGTACTTGCCGAGACGGTCTCCTTAACACCGTCCCATCGAACCCTTCCTGTTGTACTGACATATTTGTCCGGCTGACTAAATCCCCGGTGTTCACCTTGCGCGGTGAGGGATCGTGAACTAGAGTCAGTGTGTGATTTGACACACAGTTGCGGCATATGACCTGAATGTTTGCGGGTCTGGTTCAGTGCGTTTAGCGATCGGGGTCACGCCCGTTCGAAGAGACGTATTGTGCCTGGTGCGGTATGAATTTGCAGCCTTTTTCCTCGTCACTGCCAAGCGGGAGTGCCTCGATGAAAGAGTTAGTGATGCAGCCCGAGTTGCATGGCCGTTGTGACATTCCATCTATCTGAACGGGAGCGCCGTTATGACTGACAAAAAAGATAATGAACGCAAGACAGGTGTAAGTCGTCGAACCTTTCTGGGAGCCACTGCGGCGGCCGGCGTGGCTGGGGCGGGATTAAGCGCCGGGATCATCCCGGGCGTTAATTCTGCACAGGCCCAAACCAGAACCAGCCCCAATCCTCAGTCAACCCACGTCGGTCCGGGTGAACTGGATGAATACTACGGTTTCTGGAGCGGGGGGCAGTCTGGGGAACTGCGCATTCTGGGCATTCCATCGATGCGTGAATTGATGCGAATTCCCGTGTTTAATTTCGACAGTGCCACTGGATGGGGTCTGACCAACGAGAGTAAACGCGTCCTGGGTGACAGCGCACATTTTCCGAACGGAGATACCCACCATGTACATGCCAGCTATACGGATGCCAGCTATGACGGACGCTATCTGTTTGTCAATGACAAGCTGAATACCCGCGTGGCGAGGATCCGCATGGATGTCATGAAAACTGACAAGGTAACGACCGTGCCGAATGTTTCCAGTATTCACGGTTTGCGTTTGCAACGGCGCCCGAAAACGGGTTATGTCTTTGCCAATGGCGAGCACGTGATTCCTCAACCTAATGACGGGCGTGATCTTGAGAATATTGAGAATTACTGGACCCTGTTCTCCGCGCTGGATGCCGACAGCATGGAGGTGAAGTGGCAGATCTGGGTGGACGGCAATCTCGATAACCTGGATACCGATTATCATGGCAAGTATGCCTGTTCTACCTGCTACAACTCACAGCGAGGCGTGGTGCTCGCCGAGATTATGGGGCCGGAACGTGACTGGGCGGTGGTATTCAATATCGAGGCCATTGAAGCGGCCGTCAAGGCGGGTAACTACACGACGATTGGTGACTCTCCGGTCCCGGTGATAGATGGGCGAGGTGCTGACAAGGGCGGCACCGAATATACACTTTATGTGCCGGTGCCGCGAAGCCCTCATGGCTTGAATACAACACCGGACGGAAAATATTTCATCGCCAATGGAAAGCTCTCGCCTACCTGTACGGTCATTGAGATCGACAAGATTGATGAGTGGTTTGCCGGCAAACTCAAGGACCCTCGTGACACCGTGGTCGCCGAGCCAGAGTTGGGTCTGGGGCCGCTGCACACGACCTATGATGGGCGTGGCAATGCCTACACCACGCTTTTTCTTGACAGTCAGGTCGCCAAATGGAACATTGAGGACGCCATACGTGCATACCGCGGTGAAAACGTCAATTACCTGCGTCAAAAGCTGGACGTGCATTATCAACCGGGGCATCTCAAGGCAAGCCTTGCCGAGAGCAAGGATGCTGATGGCAAGTGGCTGGTGGTGCTGAGCAAGTTTTCCAAGGACCGCTTCTTGCCGGTTGGCCCCCTGCATGCCGAGAACGACCAGTTGGTTGATATTTCCGGTGAAGAGATGAAGCTGGTTCACGATGGCCCAACTTTTCCCGAGCCTCATGATGCACTCATTCTTCGCCGTGATCAGGTACGCCCTTCACGTATCTGGAGGCGTGATGATCCCTTCTTTGCCGAAACACTGGAAATGGCCAAACGCGATGGCGTGGATGTGGAGAAGGAAAACAGGGTGGTGCGCGATGGCAACAAGGTGCGTGTCTATATGACCTCGGTGGCCCCCACTTTCGGATTGACGCACTTTAAGGTCAAGAAAGGGGACGAGGTGACCGTGGTCGTGACAAACCTGGATCAGATTGAAGACCTTTCGCACGGATTTTCTCTGGTGAAAATGGGGATTAACATGGAGATCAGCCCACAGCAGACGTCCTCGGTCACCTTCATCGCCGACAAGCCCGGTGTGTTCTGGTATTACTGCAGTTGGTTCTGCCATGCCCTGCACATGGAAATGTCCGGAAGGATGCTGGTCGAGGCCTGAGTCAGGATTATTGGCATGCCTCTGGCACCATGGACGGTGCTCACTCCCAGAGGTACGTAAAACAAGCCTGGAAAGCAGTTTTTTTTGCCCCATCACCTGTGTCCACGATTCAGTGGGTCCGCAACCAGATCAACTCCCCATCCTTGTAGACTTCCTTGACACGGTGGTAGGGGATGCGGTGGAGGTGTCCCTCCTCGTCCGCCACCTGAAACGTATCGCCCTCGTCAGAAGGGAAGGCGATATCCTGGAAGCGTACCCGGATAATGCGGTTTTCCACGCGATCGAAATAGCCGATAACAAAT
>JAWOIE010000002.1:0-6686 GCA_046484825.1 Gammaproteobacteria bacterium
ACTCGGCATTAGCAAGGGTGAACGCATGGATGTCGCCATCCAGAAGGCCGTCGAGCTGGGCGTGTCTGAAATCCAGCCCCTGCAAACAGAGCACAGTGTTGTCAAACTCAATGCCGAACGTGCCGACAGGCGCTGGCAACATTGGCAGGGCATTGTGATCAACGCCTGCGAGCAATGTGGTCGTAACCACCTGCCCCGGCTCCACCCGGTGCAACTCTATGCGGACTGGCTGGCCGCAGATCGTCTTGGTGCCGGCTGGCTGTTCGCGCCGCAGAGTGAACAGCGGCTTGCCGCACAGCCCAGGCCGGACTCGGGTGCCAGCCTGCTGATTGGACCTGAAGGCGGACTCTCGGAGCGGGAAATCGACGCCGCCTGCCAACGCGGCTTTGTGGCGTTAAACTTTGGCCCGCGGATCTTGCGTACGGAAACCGCCGCCATCGCCTGCATCAGCGCCGTGCAAACCCTCTGGGGTGACCTCGGCTAGCCTTGCTGCCAGGTCCGCTGCGGCAAAAAGCTGCTAGCCGGCCTGTAACTTCAGCAGGCGTCGTTCCAGGTCATCCAGGTCGGGGACCAGCACCGCCTCATCATTTAGCTGCACATAGTCCAGAACGGATTTACGTGTTTCCGCGGGGGTCTCTTCACGCGTCAGCTGTTTTTCCTGTACCACCTGCAAGTGGGGAATCCCCTGTGTGACGATACCAAAGTGGGTCAACTGCGGGTTGTTATTCAGGGTATTGAATATGGCGATACGACTGTGTTTTTGCAGTGGCGCGGCCTGCTCACCGGTGGCGGCCTCGAACGATATCAGGGGGACACGCAGGTCGCGCCAGTTTATATAGCCGAGAAACCACTCCGGAGTATTCTCGGCGGGCTCGGATTCCCGATAGGAAACCACCTCGGCGACCGCGGCATTGGGTAGCAATAGTTCTGCGCCGAACACCGGAATAATAAGACAATGCACGGCCTCGACGCGCTTGCCATAAATCGCCTTGGCCGTGCTGCCTGTGGACTGTATATGCTCACTCATATCAACATACTTCCCTTAATGCGTCTTCGTTGACTTTTTGTATCAGGTGTTTGGCCAGCGCCTCGGGGGCCGCGGCAAATTCACTCACGCCGGTTTTCGCCACACTGTCCGGCATGGCACTGATAATACAGCTGCTGCTTTCCTGTACCCAGACCCGTCCACCTCTGCGCGCCAGATACTGGCAGCCCTTTTTGCCATCATCACCCATGCCGCTAAAAATGATGGCGTGGCAGCTTTTCGGATAACGGTCCATGGTGTCCATAATGACCTGATCCACCGAGGGAGAGTAGGTCGTGGCCTCAGCGATGGGTTCCAGCTTGATGGCGCCTATGGGATTGATCGTCAGGCGTTCAAAGGCCGGGGCCACAACAACTTCTCCGTGCCGCAGGACATGCCCCTCTCGTGCGGTCATGACATGAAGCGGGGTGACATCATCCAGCTGCTTGGCCAACAGGGCGACAAAGTTGGCACCCAGGTGCTGTGCCAGGATAAAGGCAACCGGCAGGTCCTGGGGCAGCGCCGCGAGAAAACGTTTGACCATTTCCGGCCCCCCCAGCGAGGCGCCCAGTACCCAGACGTGTCTGGCGATGTCGGCCTTTTTGTCAATAAACACCGGCGGTAGCGCAGCAATCAAACTTTCGTAACTGCGATCAACGGTCGACTCTCCATCGAGGGTCGGTTTGGTCAGGACCACAATTTTCTGTAGCAACTTGCCAAACCACTTATCCATGACCCGTGATTCATTAACGGTCAGGCCACTGACATCATTAAAAATTATGGGTATCTTGACCTCATCGATCAACTCATCCAGCAACAGGCCGGACTCATCTGATTCTTCATGTATATCCAGCAGCAGCACATCCATTTCCAGCTTCGCCAGTTTCTTCAGGAGCATGCGCGAGGGCGGTTCACACACCACTACCTTGATGCCATTTTCGGAAAGTGCGAGTTTCAGATAGCTGCGTTGCTGCACCGAATCAGAGATCACTGCGATACGAATGTCGTACAGGTCGGGGATGCGCATGTTAGCTGGCTTTACCTGTCGTCGTCCGCTGCTCGCACCCGTATGGCCCGGCCAGGCGGCGGTGACGACGATATGTCCCTGCTGACAGGCATTCATTGGGCGATAAGGCTGTTAATGCTTTCGAGCAACTCATTCTCATTAAACGGTTTCCCCATATAGGCATTGACGCCTATCGCCAGTGCGCGGTCGCGGTGTTTTTCCCCGGTACGCGAGGTGATCATGATAATCGGAATATGTTTCAGATTGTCATCGTTGCGGATATTGGTCGCCAGCTCAAAACCATCCATGCGCGGCATTTCCACATCCAGCAATAAAACATCCGGGCGTACATCCTGCAGCTGTGCCAGGGCATCCACCCCGTCCTTGGCGGCAATGGCCTCCATATCGTTACGTTCCAGCAGGCGCGTGGTTACTTTACGTACGGTAATCGAATCATCCACGACCATTACTACCGGCTTGCGCACCACCACGGTCTCTTCAACGCGCTGATTCACCTCACCCGTCTCTTCCCGCTGCGCATTGGCCAGACGAATCAGAACGCCCAGATCGAGGATCAGCACCACACGGCCATCCCCCATAATAGTGGCGCCTGAGATCCCGCGCAGGGTGCTCAATTGTGGACCGACCGGTTTGACAACGATTTCACGACTGCCGATCAGGCCTTCAACCTCAATCGCTGCATGCAGGTCACCACTGCGTACCATCAACAATGAGGTGTACTTTTCCTCATCGCTCAGACGTGGTTCGCAAACGCCCATGACGGAGCCCAGATGCAGGAATTGACTGTCTTCATTGAGCCAGCGATAAACCGGGTTTTCCATGCCATGGAGTTTTTTCAGATCATCATTGGAAACGCGTTCGACACCTTCTACACCGAGCAGCGGGATAGCAAACAATTCATCGCCGACATTGACCATCAGCGCCCGCGTGATGGACAGTGTCATGGGCAGGTTAATGGAAAAGGTCGTGCCCTGACCGCTGGCCGTGTCGATATTGAGAATACCACCCAGTTGCTTGATTTCGTTGTTGACCACGTCCATACCGACACCACGGCCGGAGATCTGGGTTACCTCACTGGCGGTACTGAAGCCGGACTCAAGAATAAAGTCCAGCAGCGCCTGACTGGAGATCTTCACATCGGGCTTTAACAGTCCTCGGGAAATGGCCTTGCTACGAATAGCCTCCAGGTCAATACCGGCGCCATCATCCCGAACACGAATAACGATATCCGAACCTTCCTTGGTCACGGCAAAGTAGATATTGCCCTGTTCCGGCTTGCCCGCGGCGGCACGTTGTTTTGGCTTTTCGATACCGTGGGCAATGGCGTTGCGTAACATATGTTCTATCGGTGAAAGAATACGCTCCAGGACGTTGCGATCCAGTTCGTTGTCGACGCCTTCAATGTGCAGTTCGACCTTCTTGTTCAGCTCCTGCGCCGTCTGTCGCACAATACGGCGCAAACGCGGTACCTGACCGACAAACGGCACCATGCGCGTTCGCATCAGGCCTTCCTGCAGTTCCGTATTGACACGGGCCTGTTGCACCAGCAGGGTTTCACTCTCGCGTGTCAGATTCGTCAGGATGCCGCGCAGACTGTCCAAATCGTTGAGCGATTCGAGCATGCCGCGCGATAGGGTCTGCATCTGGGTAAAGCGGTCAAACTCCAGTGGATCGAAGTCTTCCTGAGTGCGTCCGGAGGTCTCTTCCAGACGATACTGAATCTGCGCCTCGGCCTCCATCTCGAACTGACGCAACTGGCCGCGCAGACGGGAAATGGTATCGTTCAGTTCCTGCAGGTTATAGCGAAAGGCGTTGCTCTGTTGCTCCAGACGCGAGCGATAAATACTGACCTCACCGGCAAAGTTGACCAGGTTGTCCAGCAGATCGGCGCGCACACGTACCTGTTCACGACCACGCGCCTCCACTGCCCTGGCGGGGGCCGCCTCCAGTTCGGTCGCGGGTTCGGGGGTTACGTCCGGTAAGTTCGCAGGCGATTCTTCCTGCGTGGCTCTGCTGGCGGCGAGGGGGATGACATTGTCGTGACTCTCGACAACCTCCGGCTGCTGGGCAATTGCTGGCGCGGGCTCGATCGTTTCATCAACCTCGGCGCCGAGGTCCGTGGCGGCGGGCGCAGGCTCGACTTCGGCGGGTTCGTTCACCTCCGGTAGTTCGCTCACTTCGATGGCAGACACGTCGGGCGTTGTCGCTGCTGCGGGCTGGCCATTAATAATGGCCTCCACCTCGGCGATCAGTTCCGGGGCGGCGGTAATGCTCTTGTGGGCGTTCACCTGCTCGAGCATTTTCACCAGTCGATCCTGGGCCTGCTGCAGGACATTAAACATCTCATCCGAAGGCGATAGCTGGTCTTCCACTACCGCCGTCAGCATAGACTCGATACTGTGACTCAGGTCGCCAATGGCCTGAATCCCGGCCATGCGTGCGCCCCCCTTGAGGGTATGCAATTGCCGTTGCAGGGCCTCCATGTGATTGCGATTTTCCACGTCCCGCATCCAGTCATGGATGGTGTGGTCGCTCTCATCGAGAATTTCGTGGCCTTCCTCCAGAAAGATTTCCACCAACTCTTCATCGTAGTCGGCAATCGTATCCTCGCCCGCTGCGGTAAGCTTAGCGGTCTCTGCGTCTTGCTCCGCCGGAGATTCACTTGCAGTGTCCTCCCGCGGTGCCTGCATATCGGCCGTCACGGTCAGTTCCATGGTCGGTGCTTCAAAGCGCAGTGAGTCCAGGGCATGATGGACTCTGGCCAACAGGGCGTCATCATCCGGCAGGGTGTCGCCGACATTATCCAGCAGCTCGACCACTTTACTGGCATAGGTGATGGCCTCCTGGATCAGCTCGACCAATTTTTGCTGCACCGACAAACCGTTGGTCTGCAGGTATTTGGCATATTTTTCCAGCGTGCCAAACAATTCCGCCAGGCTGGCGACGCCGGCAGTACGCGAACTGCCATTGAGGGTATGCAGCGCGCGAATCAGGTCATGGCTGGCCTCGGCGGTGTCACCTTCGTGCCAGGCGGCAAGGTACTTTTCCAGACTGGCGCGATGGGTGTTAAATTCCTTGCGATAGATTTCCAGCAGGGCCGGGTCGATCGAGGGGATCTCCGCCGGCGCCTCCAGGCCCGCCGGGCGTTTCAGGGTCTGGGAAATATCCGGTGTATCATTATCCAGTTGCGCCAGGTCAATCGGCCTGTCGTGACTCAGGGCCTCGGCAAACTCCATCAGGGTATAGATAGCCTGTGGCGGTTTTTGTCCGCTCCTGAACAACTCAAACAGCTGCGGCAGGCAGTCCCTGGCGCGCTCCAGCAGGGTAAACATTTCATCGCCTGGGGTGATGGTATTGTCCAGCACCCGATTAAGCATGTTCTCAAAGGCCCAGGCGAATTCACCGACATCGGTCGCGCCGACCAGGCGTCCGCTACCCTTGAGGGTATGAAACGAGCGCCGCATCACCTTGAGGCTCTCCTCGTCCTGCAGATTGGCCTGCCACCTGGGCAGCGACTCGGCAATATTAGCAGTCTCTTCCTCGGCCTCTTCGAGAAAGATTTCGATAATCTCATCATCGAGCTCATCGGCCACGGTGCTGGCGGCGCGGCCCGGTGTTTCTGTGGCCGCCGCTGACGCCGCGGCATCTTCTACCGGGGCGGCGGCCCGCTCAGGTTCCGCGACGTGGGTATCCGCTGCTTCAATCGAGTGTTTTTTCTTGTCTTCTGCCGCCGACCCCTGTCCGGCCAATTCATTCACCAGCGTGTCGCGCGTCATATACAGGGTATTGATAACCCCGTCATCGAGACTCATTTCACCACGCTGCACCTTTTCGATCAGGCTGCTCATGTCTTTGACGACTGCCGCGACCTGTTCCAGCTGACGCGCCTCGGCGCTTTGTTTTACATGGCTGCACACCGCCAGCAACAAGTCTGCGGTCGCCGCATCCTGCGGGTCGCTCAACCATAGATCCAGTGCCTCGCCGATGCGCTCCACACCAAAGGCCTCGGCGATACTGATCTCCTGGGTATCGCTGGTAATGGCTTCGGGCAGGGCATCGCCAAAATCGATCTCAAGACTCTCGTGCTCTAGCGTAATCTCATCCGACAGCGCGCTTGATTCGTCGAAACGGTTATCCGTTTGCGGCTCCAGACCTTCCAGGCTCAGACCCTCGGCCAGGTCCAGGCCCTTGCTGTCCAGCACCAGCGAATCCTCATCAACCAGTTCCGGGGCCTCAATATCGATCTCGGTATCATCGTCATCATCCAGGACGGTGTTGATCATGTCGTCCAGGTTTGGGGCGGTCAGCTCCGTCTCGGTATCATCGTTATCGTCCAGGTCAAGACTGAGTTCCAACTCTTCTACCTCGGGCATGTCGATCAGCGTGGCATCCTCGCTGTCGATACGTTCATCCGTCGGCATTACGCTGGCCTGTTCGTCCGACGGCTCGTGTGCCTCCAGAGCGCCTAACAGACGCAGACTTTCCTCGGCAACATCGAGTATGGCCGTGGGGTCGCCCCAGCTATCGACCAGAGATTCCATATAGTATTCGATACTGCTGATGGCATCGGCCAGTGCATCCAGCTCGGTTTCGTTAGGCGCCTTGTCCGCCTGCAGAATTTTATGCCGGACGAAG
>JAWOIE010000030.1:0-4163 GCA_046484825.1 Gammaproteobacteria bacterium
GCCTCCGGCGGCATCGACCTCACCACGCTACGCCAAATTGCCGAGACCGGGGTTGACTTTATTTCTATTGGCGCCATTACCAAGCACCTGCGGGCCACGGACTTTTCCCTCTGTTTTGAGGACCCTGACCAGGAAACAGTGAGTCCTACCTAAGCACTGAGCATCCCCCCCCCGGCAGGAACAGAACAGGCCGCGATTCCTGATCGAATTACCCGGTTACCGCCCCACCGAATGCTTATCCACAGGATTGGAAGATTAAATACCCCTATAACGTTGCCATGAATACCGAAGTGTTATATACATTTATACAATACACATATGCGTAGTAATAGAACTAACCCGGTGATCCCCCCCTCCCCGGAAAACGCAGAAGGATTAATCAATGCGACTTTCCACCAAAGGGCGTTATGCCGTTACGGCAATGATGGAGTTGGCCATCCGGGATGAGGGGTACCCGGTCTCCCTGGCGGAGATTTCCCAGACTCAGGGGATTTCCAACTCCTACCTGGAACAACTGTTTCGCAAACTCAGTCAGAACAATCTGGTCTACGGCACACGGGGCCCGCGCGGTGGCTATCGCCTCAGTCGCCCGGCGGACGAGATTAATATTGCCGAAATTATTATTGCCGTCGACGAAAAAATCGATAGTCGAAATTGCGAAGGACGCAGCGACTGCCAGAACGGCCAGGCCTGCCTCACGCATGAGCTCTGGGAAGAACTCAGCCTGCGCCTGCACGATTACCTCAGTACCATCACCCTTGGCGAATACATCAACCGCCCAAAGGTCGAGGCCCAAAAACCAGTCTGAGTGCCGGCCTGAGAACTGGCGCGTTGAGGAAACAGAAGGACAGGCTATTGGGAGCGCATCCCACTGCGGCTGGCACTCGCCACCACTACCTCATTCAAACAGACGGTAAACCGCTAACCGCGGCTGTCCAGCCCCGGGGAACTGAGTTCAAATACGGAAAACTCACTCTTGCGTAACCAGACATCGCCAAGGCGCGCTGGCAGGAGAGGGCCATGGTGACGACAGATCTGCAGCGGCGTACCACTGACATAGGCATAACTGTGGTGCACCACCAGTTTCCAGGCATTGTCCAGATCCTGGATCAGCAAGGCCGGTAACAGGCCGGTTTCTTCGGGCCGACTCAAATCCTTAATCTCGATATTTTCCACATAACTGGAAATACGCACCACGGCGATCTCGACACGGGAATCCTGCGCCCGCTGCAGGCGGCTGATATACCCCAGCAGGGGTTCCTGCGCTTTATCATCCGGGGCAAAGCAGACCAGCTGGCCCAGTTTGATAGGCTGCACATCAGATTCTTCCGCCGCCAACAGCAGACCGCCTGTGCTGAAGTTCAGCAGTCGCCACTTCATTAATGACGAAAGGTCTTTGTTGTTTTGCTCACGCAACACATGCTGGCTTTCCTGGTAACCAAAACAGACCCGAAATAATTCCTGCCGGGTCACGATATGGCGTTTCTGATGCCGCTCGCGGTGGCGCAGGTTAAAAATCATCAGCTCCAGCACCGGGATGCGCTCAGCCTCGTTTAATACCGCCAACGGTGATGACAGCGAGGCATCTGTCGACTTACCCAGGAACTGGGCACGGGAAAGCTGTTCGTGATCGGCAACCAGTCGGTTATACAAACCCGAGTATTCAATCAACAATGCCGCACCCGCGTAGTTCCGCCGGCGCGCTAACTGTGCGGGGCTATCCTGGCTTTCCGCCACCACCATCCAGCCCGGTAGCAGCGGCTTGCCACGGTCCGGCAGCACCTTGAAGGGATAGTTGAGCTGCAGCAGATAGGCATCAGGCACGTTAAAAAAGCGCATCGGCCAGGTCGTGACCTCGAACAGGCCAAACACATGCAGTGAGTAAAAGAGTTTTTGCGCACAACTGTTCATCGCACTCGCCGGTGTCTGGCGCACGGGCAGCCCCAGACCGCCCGCCAGGGGCAAATCCACCTCGGTAAGCTTTCGCTCCAGCAGCACAAAAAAGACCTTGTTAAGCACCAGCCAGTTCTCCGCCATGAGTTTTTCATAGCGCAGCGCTTTTAAACGCTGCTGAATACGCACCAGTTCCAGCAAACGAAACCCACTCAGCGCCAGATTGTCGTGCGGCGCCTGCCGCTCGGACAGCGCCAGGGAATACATGGCCACAAAAACTTGCGTGTAGGCCGTGGCAAACAACCCTGCTGCTGTTGCGGCGGCCGTCAGGATAGTGCGGCGCATGCGGTTTTCCGGCAAGCAGTGTTCCTGCGCCTGGTACTGGTTATACATCGCCACAAACAACGGGCAGACCTTGTGCAGCATGGCCTCCACCAGCTCCAGGCGTTTTTCCGGTTTGAGAATGGTGTGGTTCAGCAAGGACAACATGCTGTTGGTGGTCTGAAAAAAGCGGTCGGGAAAATCGTCCAGACCATCCAGGCCCAGCAGGTAATTCCTGCTGTCCAGCAGTTGTCGATCGACTTCCTTGTAGGGGGTAGGCAGGCCGGGAAAATCGAGTACCGCTTTATTATAATCAGCCTTGGCGGTGGGCGCGGCCGCCGGCACCGACTTCCTGGCGGCTTGCTCGGGCGGCGGTTCTGTTACCGGGGGCGACGGCATGACCGGCTCGGCAGGTTTGTCCGTCACTTGCGGCGTTGCTGCCGGAGTCATGACTGACGTCCTGGCGGCTGCCCTGGCAGCGGTTTTCTTTTTGAACAATTTCTTTACCGCGGGTGCTTCGCGGACAGGCTCCTGCTGATCCTCTGCAGGTGCCGTGGTCTCGACGACGCCCTGCTCGCCGCTCAACCGCTGACGGAGCCGGTCGCGCTCCTCCTCGCTCATATCGAGGCGTAAAAAATGATTATCTGCCCGCAATATGTAAAGCCCCATCTGGTCGAGCAGCTGTTCGTCGATCATCTCCGGCTGCAGCCGGTAGACGTGGGTGCCCAGGCCTTCAAAGTTGCGAATAGTAAGATTGATGGTGGTCTTGTTCTCCGCCAGCTCAAAATTGAACAGTACCGGAACCTTCGCCTCCACATTAAACTGGGCCGAGACCAGGTTGTGCCGGTCGTCGCGATACTCGCGGCTGGTAAACGCCAGCTTGCAGACCATCAGCAATTCCCGCAGGCGTTCCACCTGAGGCTTGCCTTCAACATTAAAACTGACCGTGCCCTTGGCCTCGCAGCTAAAGGCCAGCGTCACCCGGCGCATGTCTTCGCGACTGTCCGTGGTCAGCTTGTAATTGGCCTGCACCAGGTTCTCCAGGGTGCCATAACCCTTCAGAGGATAGGCCACCGGGGTGTCGGGCTGCACCACTTCCAGGTGGCTAATGAGCTCATTGAGGTAGGTATAAATCTGCGTCAACTTGGGGCGCACCTGTGCCCTGGACCAGGCCTCCAGCTGCGCAGCGCGTGCCTTCTGATTCTCCTCGCTGTCGCGTATTGAATCCGCCTGTTGTCGTAATTCGTCCAGCAGCCCCATTTTTTATCCCTTGTCCAGGCAGGGGTATCCCTGTCTGGCTAGCCCAATACGCCCCGGTGTGATGTGCGGGTTTAAATTATTGACTTAAATGCATGATTTTTCAAATAGTTTGAGAACTATCCCTAAACACAGGCACATGCTGCTTTCTCAGGACGATCTTACGGCCGTGCGGAAAACGGCTCTACTGGCGGTTACGCAGGCGAATAATAATGTCGACACCGTCGGCCATAGTGCCTTCGGGCAGGCTCGGCAGGTGCTGGATCTGGACGGTAGTCGAATCGATATCCTTTAACAGGCCGGTGTCGACGTTGTAGAAATGTTGGTGGGGTGAGGTATTGGAGTCGTAAAAGATCTTGCTGGGGTCAACAATAACCTCGCGCAGCAGGCCCTTGCTGGCGAACAGCCCCAGGGTATTGTACACCGTGGCCTTGGAGACCAGCGGCTGCTCCCGGTTGACCTGGCTCAGGACCTGTTCGGCCGACATGTGTTGTGGCTGGGCGAGTAGAATCTGCGCAATCTCGATGCGCTGCTGGGTCGGGTTAATCCCGGCCTCGCGGAGCTGGTTGATAATCTTGGAGTTATCCGCGACCTGTGCTGAAGGCTTTTCCATATGGCGAATTATAGACCAGCAATTTAGACAAAGTCTATTATTTGGCTCAGTCAATCCCGCCGCCAGGCCCCCGCTCCAG
>JAWOIE010000062.1:0-34008 GCA_046484825.1 Gammaproteobacteria bacterium
TGGGCGCTTTTATAATCCGGCAAATCGGTGGGCGTCGGGGATGCGCTCATGCCTCGGTCCTAATCCTTGAGCTGATAGACGGCGCCACAATACGGGCACCTGGCCTCGCCACCCTGCTCTTCGATGGGCAAATAGACCTGCGGGTGTGAATTCCACAGGCTCATGCTCGGCATGGGGCAGTGCAGCGGCAGGTCGCTACGCCTGACCTCGTAACGACTGGCGGCGTTTGATTCCAGCGGACGCTCTTGTTGGTTCATTTAGTGATTCCCCTTTGTGGTCACAGGCTCAGGCGACGGGTGTCAGCCAGCCCTGGTGGGCCGGCATCCGCCCGTGTACCAGATCGAAATAGGCCGTTTGCAGTTTTTCGGTAATGGGGCCGCGGCTGCCGTTACCGATGCGGCGATTGTCCAGCTCACGAATCGGCGTCACCTCGGCGGCGGTGCCGGTGAAAAAGGCCTCATCGGCGACATAGACTTCATCACGGGTGATACGTTTTTCGCGTAACTCGTAACCGAGCTCGTGGGCCAGGACCGCGACGGTCTCGCGGGTGATGCCCTCCAGGGCCGACGTCAGTTCCGGGGTATAAATGACGCCGTTGCGCACCATGAAGAAGTTTTCGCCACTGCCCTCGGCGACAAAGCCGTCCACGTCCAGCAACAGGGCCTCATCATAACCGTCACGCATGGCCTCCTGCAGCGCCAGCATGGAGTTGATGTAGTGGCCATTGGCCTTGGCCTTGCACATGGTGATGTTGACGTGGTGGCGGGTAAACGACGAGGTGCGGATACGAATACCCTTTTCGATGCCGTCGCTGCCCAGGTAGGCGCCCCACTCCCACGCCGCGACTATGGCGTGGACCTTGAGATTGTCCGCGCGCAGGCCCATGCCCTCGGCGCCATAAAAACACATGGGGCGCAGATAGGCCGAACTCAGCTGATTTTCCCGCACTGCGGCGCGCTGCGCCTCGTTGATCTGTTCTTTACTGAAGGGGATCTGCATCCCCATGATATGTGCCGAACGAAACAGCCGATCGGTGTGTTCCTTTAAGCGAAAAATGGCTGCGCCCTGTTCGGTCTGGTAGGCGCGCACGCCCTCGAACACCCCCATGCCATAGTGCAGGGTATGGGTTAAGACATGGACCTGGGCCTCGCGCCAGGGAACCAATTCACCATCAAACCAGATGACACCGTCACGGTCGGCCATCGACATCGTTAATACTCCTAAAATTCATGCTTTGACAAATAATTATAAACCGCAAAGACGCTGAGGACGCAAAGTAATACAAATATAAAAAATCTATTTGGTAAAAACGCCGTCACTCATAACTCACCGCAAAACTGCGATATAGCTCTGATGTCAATATATCCCTTTGCGTTCTTTGCGCCTGGGCGATATATTCCCGACCTCGCCAACCGACTACGTCCTGTAGTCGTCTGCGGTAAAACCTGCCTTGCGTCTAATCCCGTGCGCGGGGTTCCAGTAACTGCTGCTGCCAGATGCGCGCAACCACTTCGCGCTCGCGACTGACCTCCGCCTCGGCGATGAGCCCGGGGGTCTCCATAAGCTTCATGCGATGCAGGTACTGCCGATAACAACGGTAGGCATCGGTCAGGGACGCGGCATCCGCCTCCGGCATCAGGCCCTCGCTGGCGAACAGCGCCAGCAGACGCACGTTGTCGGGATAGTCGAGCAACACCGGGTGCGCATGGGACCAGGCCAGAACCCCGTATTGCACCATAAATTCGATATCAACGATACCTCCCGGCCCCTGCTTGAGGTCAAACAGGCCGGCCTTGCTCTTGTCGGTGGTCTGGCGCATTTTTTCCCGCATCTCAATCACCGCCTGGCGCAGGGCCTCCGGCTCGCGTCGCTGCGCCAACACCTCACCACGGATGCGCCCGAACTGCTCACCGATCAGGGGGTCGCCGGCTACCACCCGGGCGCGCACCAGGGCCTGATGTTCCCACACCCAGGCCTTGTTGAACTGGTAATCGCGAAACGCCCGCAGGCTGCTGACCAGCATGCCCGAGGCGCCGTCGGGACGCAGGCGCATATCGGCCTCGTAGAGGGTGCCTGCCGCGGTGTGCGCCGTAAGCATGTGGATAATCCGCTGTCCCAGACGGGCAAAAAAGGTCTGTAAAGGCAAAGGCCTGTCGCCGCTGGTGACGAGGTGCTCGTCTTCGGCACCGTGGATAAACACCAGATCCAGGTCCGAGCCATAGCCCAGCTCGATGCCGCCGAGCTTGCCATAGCCGATAATGGCAAAACCCTTGTCGCACAGGCGCCCGTCCGGGGCACAGACCGGCCGGCCATGGCGGGTGACGAGGTGTTGCCAGGCCAGTTCCAGGACCTCATCGAGAATGGTCTCGGCAATCCAGGTGAGGTGATCGCTGACCTTCATCAGCGGCAGGACCTCGGCGATATCCGCCGCCGCCACGCTGAGGACACTGGCCTGCTTAAAGTGACGCAGGCTGTCGAGGGCCTGCTCCAGGTCCTCGGCGGGTAATTGCACCAGGCGCTGACGCAGGTCCTGGATGAGTTCGGCCTTGTCCGGTGGCGCATAGAGGCTGCGCGGGTCCATAAGTTCATCGAGCAGAATGGGGTGCTGCGCCAGATAACGGGCGATCCACGGGCTGGCGGCACAGAGCCGGATCAGCTGTGACAGCGCCAGCGGGTTCTCCACCAGCAGCGAGAGATACACGGTGCGGCGCGCCACCTTCTCGATGAGTTCGAGGACCCGGCCGATGACCACGTCCGCGTGGTCCGAATGATGGACCGCGCGCAACATCAGGGGAATGAGCCGATCCAGGCGGCCCCGCCCCTGGGCGCTCATGGCCTGGTACTGACGGCCGGTATACAGACTGCGCAGCCGTTGCCAGACGCCCGCCGCGTCGGAAAAACCCAGCGCCTGCAGTTTTGCGATGGCGACGTCTTTGTCGACCCGACCGAACCAGATGCCTTCGAGGTCATGGTCCTCTTCTTTGGGGGTCTCGGTCTGCGGCGCGGCAAAGACCTGATCGAACTGCTCCTGCACCCGCTGGCGATACTCCTGCAGTTGCGCGCTAAAGCGGTCCCAGTCGGCAAAGCCCATGGCATAGGCCAGACGGGTGCGGCCGAGGTCGTCGTCCGGCAGGGCGTGGGTCTGCTGGTCCTGCCAGGCCTGGATGCGGTGTTCGGTGTTGCGTAAAAAACGGTAGGCCTCGAGCAATTCGCTGGCGACATACTCGGGCAGGATATCCAGTGCCACCAACGCCGGCAGGATCACCATCAGGCGACGATCCTGCAGGGCGGTCTCGCGGCCACCGCGGATGATCTGAAACACCTGCGCAATGAACTCGATCTCGCGAATGCCGCCGGCACCGAGTTTGACGTTGTCCTCCATGCCCTTGCGCTTGACCTCGTGGGCCACCATGGCCTTCATCTCGCGCAGGTTTTCATAGGCGCCGAAATCCAGGTAGCGGCGAAACACAAACGGCCGCAGCATCTGCATCAGCTCCTGACCGGCCTGCCGGTCGCCGGCCACCACCCGCGCCTTGATCATGGCAAAGCGTTCCCACTCGCGGCCGTGGATCTGGTAATAGCTTTCCATGGCGTCGAAGCTGGCCACCAGCGCGCCACTGTCGCCAAACGGACGCAGGCGCATATCGACGCGAAACACAAAGCCCTCGGCGGTGGCCTGATGCAGGGCATTGATCAGCCGCTGTCCCAGGCGGGTGAAAAATTCGCTGTTACTCAGGGGTCGGGGGCCGCCCTGGGTCTCGCCGGCCTCGGGGTAGGCAAAGATCAAATCGATATCCGAGGACAGGTTCAACTCCCCCGCGCCCAGTTTGCCCATGCCGATGACCACCAGTTGCTGGGCCTCCCCGGCGGCATTCCGCGGGATACCCAGCTCGGCACACTGCCAGTCATACAGGCGGGCCAGGGCCAGGTCGAGGCAGACGTCCGCCAGGGTGGAGAGATCTGCCAGGGTCTCCTCCAGCGGCGCCCAGCCAGAGAGATCGCGCCAGATAACGCGCACCATTTCACGGCGACGAAACTGACGCAGGGTACTGGCCAGCGACGCCTCCTCTTCCACCCCGTGCAGTCGCTGCGCCAGCGCCTGGCGCAACTCGTCCGGGGCATAGGCGCGACCCAGGTCCGCCTGCAACTCCAGCAGCAGTTCCGGCTGGCGCAGGCAGGCGCGCCGCACATAATCACTACAGGCCCAGACCCGCGGCAGGGACGCGGTGATGCTCGGCGCCAGCGGCGCCGCGCCGCTCGACGTCCTGGTCCGAAACTCCTGCCATGACGTATCGACCGTTGCCTGCAATGCTGCAGGCAGGGGCGGATTCACTGTACTGTTTGCCATATTGACCTGTTACACTTTTGCCTGACCCGGGACAAAACAAGATACTGTACAACAATGCCGAATAACAATAGCAACGTCTTTGAGCGCCATCCGAAAAAGACCCTCGCCATTTTGCTTTTTATTTTTTTTCTCCTACTCGACTTCGGTGGCGCCGCCGCGCTCAAGCTGTTGGGGCTGTTCGAACCTTCCTATATCAATTCACAAACGCTGGAGGCGGCCTATCGCCGCGCCGATCCGGTCTTTCATCATGGCCTGAAGGAAAATGCGGTTCAGGACCAGGCCGAATGGGGCGGCTATTACTACCGCGTGCAGACCAACTCGCTGGGCTTCAAAGATCGGCGCGTGCGCGAGATTGCCTTACAGTCCCGCGCGCCACGGCTGGTGTTTATCGGCGACTCCTTTACCGAGGGAGTAGGGATTGCGTATGAACAGACCTTTGTCGGACTCATCGACGCGCAACTGGCCGCGCAAAACATCGAGGTCCTCAATGCCGCGGCCACGTCCTATTCACCGATAATTTATCTGCGCAAGGTCGAGCACCTGCTTGATGACGTCGGTCTTAAATTTGATCACCTGGTGGTCTTTGTCGACCTGTCGGATATTGAAGACGAGGCCCTCGGTTATCGCTTTGATGCACAGCGCAACGTTGTCTCACGCAACAGTATCGACAATGTCGGGCAAACCACCGTCAAAGAAACAGAGCGGCCATTCAGTCTGAAAGAATTTTTCACCGAGTACACGCTCATCAGCGGTCGCCTGCGGAATCTTGCCTCCTACCTCAAGCAGCAAAAACGCAGTTGGCGTGACAGCCTGAATCAGCGCCGTGGCCGCTGGACCCTGGACGAGGCCATCTATGCACAGTATGGTGCGACCGGGCTGACCCTGGCACAGCAGCACATGAGCGAACTCAAACACGTGCTGGACCGGCACCAGATTGACATGACCCTGGCGGTGTACCCCTGGCCGGACCAGATCTACGCCCGCGATTACCCCAACCGGCACACCCGGGCCTGGCAGGCCTGGGCGCAACACCATGGCGTCGCCTTCATGGATCTGTTCCCGGCCTTTTTGCAGGCGGATGCCGAACAGACCATTCAGGATCTGTTTATCATCGGTGACGTGCACTGGAATGACAAAGGCCATGCCGTGGTGGCCGAGGAATTTCTCAAGACCTTTCAATTCAAGGAACACCGGGCCATAAAACCCGAGCCATAAAAATAAGGCCCCACTGTTTCCAGTGAGGCCTTGCAATGGTTGGTCTGAAGACGTTCGGAGTTTTAGCCAAGGAAGGCTTTATGTCGCGAAGCACATGGATGTGCGAGAGCGGCGTACATATAAAAAAGGCTCTGCTGTTTCCAGCAGAGCCTTTCTAGCGCTTTTGGGTAAGCCGCATAGATGCCCTCGGCATCATTATGCGGGCCCTAGCCCTCTCGGCAGGTTCGGGCTACATCATGCCGCCCATTCCGCCCATACCACCCATGCCGCCCATATCAGGCATACCGGCAGCCTTGTCGTCTGACGGCAGGTCGGCAATCATGGCTTCGGTAGTGATCATCAAACCGGCGATCGAAGCAGCGTTCTGCAGTGCGGTACGGGTGACCTTGGTGGGATCCAGGATACCCATTTCGATCATGTCGCCGTACTCTTCGCTGGCGGCATTGAAACCGTAGTTTTCCTTACCTTCGATTACCTTGTTCAGCACGACAGACGGTTCACCACCGGCGTTCGATACGATCTGACGCAGCGGCTCAGTCATGGCACGACGGGCGATACTGATACCTACGTCCTGGTCATGATTGTCACCCTTCAGATCACGAATGGCGGCTTCGGCACGCACCAGGGCAACACCACCACCGGGGACCACGCCTTCTTCTACCGCAGCGCGTGTTGCATGCAGGGCATCTTCAACACGGGCCTTTTTCTCTTTCATTTCCACTTCAGTCGCTGCACCGACCTTGATCACGGCAACACCGCCCGCCATCTTGGCGACACGTTCCTGCAGTTTTTCCTTGTCATAGTCGGAAGTGGCTTCTTCGATCTGGGCGCGGATCTGTTCGACGCGTGCCTTGATTTCGTCTTCGCGACCCGCACCGTCGATAAGGGTGGTCTCTTCCTTGGTGATAATGACCTTCTTGGCCGTACCCAGATCATCCAGAGAGGCCTTTTCCAGTGACAGACCGACTTCTTCGGAAATGACGGTACCACCGGTCAGGACAGCGATATCCTGCAGCATGGCCTTGCGGCGGTCGCCAAAACCCGGTGCCTTGACCGCAGCGACCTTGACGATACCGCGAATGTTATTCACCACCAGCGTCGCCAGGGCTTCGCCTTCAACGTCTTCGGCAACAATCAACAGCGGCTTGCCGGCCTTGGCTACGCCTTCCAGCACAGGCAGCAGTTCGCGAATATTAGAGACCTTCTTGTCGTGAATCAGGATAAAGGGGTCTTCCAGTTCGGCGGTCATATTCTGCTGGTTGTTGACAAAGTAAGGGGACAGATAACCACGGTCAAACTGCATACCTTCAACCACATCCAGTTCGTTCTCCAGACCGGTGCCTTCTTCAACGGTGATGACACCTTCCTTACCGACCTTGCCCATGGCCTCGGCAATAATGCCACCGATGTTGGCATCGGAGTTGGCCGAGATCGAACCCACCTGGGCGATGGCCTTGTCATCCGTACAGGGCTTGGACATGCTCTTCAGCTGGGCGACGGCGGCGATCACGGCCTTGTCGATACCGCGCTTCAGGTCCATGGGGTTCATGCCGGCGGCTACGGCCTTGGCGCCTTCAACCACAATCGACTGTGCCAGCACGGTCGCGGTGGTGGTGCCGTCACCGGCGATGTCAGAGGTCTGGGAAGAAACTTCTTTGACCATCTGCGCGCCCATGTTTTCGAACTTGTCTTCCAGTTCGATCTCCTTGGCCACGGAAACGCCATCCTTGGTGATGGTCGGAGCACCAAAGCTCTTGTCCAGAACGACATTACGACCCTTGGGACCCAAGGTCACCTTGACCGCGTTGGCCAGGATGTTGACACCGGCCAGCATGCGCTGACGCGCCTTATCTCCAAATTTGACTTCTTTTGCACTCATTGCCTGTTCCTCTTTAAAATTCGATTGATTAGTGAGACTTAGCCTTCGACGACGCCGAGGATATCTTCTTCACGCATGACGAGGACTTCTTCGCCTGCAACCTTGACCTCGGTACCGGAATACTTGCCGAACAACACCTTGTCACCCACCTTGACATCCATCGGGGTCACAGTGCCGTTTTCACCGACCTTACCCTTACCTACCGCCAGGATTTCACCCTGAGCAGGTTTTTCAGTGGCAGAATCAGGAATGACAATACCACCAGCACTGGTGCGTTCCTCTTCCATGCGGCGTACAACGACGCGATCGTGCAAGGGACGAATATTCATCTTGGTTTTCTCCTAAAATATATTTTTTTCAATTAGTTACGTGCAATGCCGGCGGCGACTGGGGAAGCCATCCGCCCACAGTTATTAGCACTCTTATGCGCTGAGTGCTAATAATAGGGACGAATTTTTCAGAGTCAAGGGGGGTCAGCGGGGAAAACGATCGTTTTTATCATCCTCACGGGTGAACTCACCCTCGATGGTATTTGGCGGCGCCGGGCGGGACGATCCCCACTGGGTCTTGCCCGCCATGCGCCACCAGCCCTGCTGTAGCAGGGCCCGCGCCAGGGCCTGGCGCAGCGGCGGCACCAGCAGGGCAAAGCCCAGGGCATCGGTGAAAAACCCCGGGGTCAGCAACAGCGCCCCGGCCATCAACAGAAACAGCCCCTCTATTAAAGGTATCGCGGGAATCTGGCCCTGGGCCATGGATTGCTGCACCTGTGCCAGGGTCGTCAGTCCCTGCCAGCGCAACAACCAGACACCCAGCATAGCGGTAACGATTACCAGCGCCACCGTCGGCAGTGCGCCGATCTCCTCGCCAATCTGAATGAGCAGGTAGATCTCCAGCAAGGGAATGGCGATAAACAACAGTAGCAGAATTCGAAACATGACTAACCTCGGCAGTGCGCTGTGACTGTGCTTCACCACAGCCAAATACCGTATTATACCTTTTGCCCGGCTCGCGTCCTGCTGTTATCTTAGCCGTATGACCGTTGAAGCCCTGCTTGTATATTGCACCTGTCCGGATGATGAGACGACCAGCCCGCTGGCTGAGCTCCTGGTCAGCAAGCAACTGGCAGCCTGCGTCAACATTATCACCGGGATACAGTCCGTCTATGCCTGGCAGGGCAAGGTCGAGACCAGCGACGAAGCCCTGTTGCTCATCAAGACCACCACAGTGGCTTATGACGAACTCGAGACCCTCTTGCGTGAACAACACCCGTACGAACTTCCGGAGATTGTCGCTGTCCCATTTTCCAGGGGCTTGCCAGACTATCTGGAATGGATAAACCAATCAGTGAGATAAATCAGCATGTTAAACACTATAACAACAAGACTCTTTAGCCTGTTTCTTATTTGCCTGCTGCCACTGTCGGTACTGGCCAATGATGAACCGCTCATGCCTGATGAGGCCTTCAAGGTTAGCGCCCGCGCCGATGGCCCTGACGCCGTGCTGGTCGAATGGGATATCGCCAAGGGTTATTACCTCTATCGCGACAAATTCAACTTTGTCAGCAACACTGACGGGATCAGCACCGGTGCGGTCGAACTGCCCAAGGGTAAAATGAAATACGGGGTGCGCCCCGACGGTACCGAAGGTGATGTCGAAGTCTTTATGGACAAGCTCTCGGTGCGCGTACCCATCAGCCGTAGCAGCGCCGCCACCCAACTGGAACTCACCGCCCATTCCCAGGGGTGTGCCGAGATCGGTATTTGCTATCCGCCCCATCGCCAGCAACTCAGCATTGAGCTGCCCGCCGCCACCAGTGGTGGCGCGTTACAGACGCTCTCCACACTGAGTCAATCACTGGGCTTCGCCAACGAAGACGAGGTCCTGCCCCCCGAACAGGCCTTTGCCTTTTCGCACGAAGTCATTGATGGCAATACCGTTGTCCTGCGCTGGCAGATTGCCAAGGACCACTATCTCTATCAGGACAAATTCAACTTCAAGCTGACCGATGTCAGCGGGGTGCGCCTGGGGGAGGTGAAGTTCTCCGAGGCCGAAAGCAAGTTTGACCCGATCTTTGACAAGACCCTGCTGGTCTATCACGACGCGGCCGAGGCCACCGTCGACTTCGTGCGCAGCAATCCCGCCGCCATGAATGTCCCCTTGCAGGTGGTCTATCAGGGCTGCGCCGAGAAAATGGGGCTGTGTTATCCGCCCCAAACTATCACTGTGGACCTGTTATTACCCGCCAGTTCGGCCACCGTAGCCGACCTGGGGACGGCACCGGCCGCTGCCGCGACAGAGTTTGTCTCGGAGCAGGACCAGTCCGCCCAGGTACTGGCCTCCGGGGAGTATCTTAAGATCATAATTTACTTTTTCCTGGGTGGCCTGGCCCTGGCCTTTACCGCCTGCATGTATCCGATGATCCCGATCCTGTCTTCCATTATTGTCGGCCAGGGTGACAAGGTCACAACCGCCGGCGCCTTTGGGATATCCATGGTCTACGTGCAGTCCATGGCCGTGACCTTCGGCATTATGGGGGCGCTGGTCGCCATGTTTGCCGGTGGCATTAATTTGCAGGCCTATTTCCAGAGCCCGTGGATTTTAATCCCCTTCTCCATGCTGTTTATTCTACTGGCGTTTTCCATGTTTGGTTTTTACACCATTCAGATGCCGGCCTCGCTGCAGGGCAAACTCAGTGAGATCAGCAACAAACAGAGTGGCGGTTCCTTTATCGGCGTGGCCATCATGGGCGCCCTGTCGGCGCTGATCATCGGCCCCTGCGCCGGACCGGTGGTCATTGGTGCGCTCGCCGTGGCGGCCAAGGACGGCGATATCGTGCTGGGCTTTCTGTCCATGTTTGTCCTCGGCAACGGCCTGGGGCTGCCGCTACTGGTCGTCGGCACTACCGGTGGCAAGTTTATGCCCAAGGCCGGCACCTGGATGGATGTGGTCAAGGCCGTCGCGGGTGTGATTCTGCTCTCCATTGCCCTGTTGTTCCTGGAACGCGTCAGCTTTATCCCGGCCAAGGCCATTATGCTGTTGTGGGCCACCCTGTTTATCGTCTCCGGTATTTACATGGGCGCACTCGAACAACTGCAAAAAGAGGCCTCGGGCTGGATGCGCCTGTGGAAAGGCCTGGGCATTGTCCTGATGCTCTATGGCGTCCTGGTCATGCTCGGCGGCCTGACCGGTGCACGTAACTTCAACGACCCGCTACACGGCTCCAGCCTCGTCAGTAGCGGTGGTGGCGCCGTCGCGCAGGAACAGCTGAACTTTAAGAAGATCAAGACCAAAGACGATCTGCAACGCGAACTCGCCGCGGCCAGTGCCGCTGGCAAGCATGTGATGCTGGACTTCTATGCCGACTGGTGTACCTACTGTAAGCAGTTTGAAGACTATGTCTTCAGCGACGGAAAGGTCCAGGCACTGTTGAAGGACTTTGTCCTGCTCAAGGCCGACGTTACCGCCAACGATGCCGAAGACCAGGCCTTGAACAAGCACACCCAGGTGCAGGCGCCGCCCGCCATTTTGTTTCACGACAAGAATGGTGTTGAGATCAGAAAATTTCGTGTCGTGGGCGCCATGGATGCCGAGGCCTTTGCCAAGCGCATCCAGCAGGTTATCGACAGTACTCAATAAAAATTACGGTTCGTTCCCCATGAAAAAATCCACACTCACCTTTGTCATCGTCGCCGTGCTGGGCCTGGGGGCAGGTTTCCTCGCCCAGCGCTGGATGGACACCAGTCCCGAAACCACCCCGGCAAGCGCCGAGGCGCCTCGGGCCGACGTCAGCACCCCGACACAACGCCCCGAGTTCAGTCTCAAGGACCTCAACGACCAGACCCGCAACGTCACCGAGTGGGACGGTCAGGTCATGATGATCAACTTCTGGGCCACCTGGTGTCCGCCCTGCGTCAAGGAGATCCCTGCCTTTATCGAATTACAGGAGGCTTATAAAGACAAGGGCCTGGCGGTGATTGGTATCGCCATCGACAACAAGGATGGCGTCATCGCTTTTCTGGACCCCATGGGTATTAACTACCCGATACTCATGGGCGATGCCGAGGGTATCGCCCTGGCGCAGGCCTATGGCAATCGCTACGGTGTTTTGCCCTATACCGTGTTTGTCGATCGCAGTGGCAAGATTGTCGAGACCCACCGCAGTGAACTGACGTTTGAAGAGGCCGAGGCCATTATCAAGCCGCTGCTTTAATCCCTGTTTGTGACCCGCTAGGCAGGTAAAGTCCGGGAAACGGGCTATTATCTGCGCCGAATTTCGGGGAATCAGTCATTTTCTGGACTTTCCCCCGACTCTGATGCACAATTAAACCGGTTTTTCCTTGAGAAAAATGGAATAAAAGCCGCTATCGTCGGATAACATGCGGTTTTTTACCCGTATATAACGATAATCAGGCTTGTAGACACGGCAATATATGGCACATCTTCTGGTACTACATGGTCCAAATCTGAACCTGCTGGGCACGCGGGAGCCGGGCCACTACGGCAGCACCACCCTGGAGACCATTAACCTGCGCCTGGCGGAACTCGCCGGCAATGCCGGGCACCAGCTGAGCAGCTTCCAGAGCAATGCCGAACACGAACTGATCACGCGCGTGCAGCAGGCCCCGGCGGACAAGGTGGATTTTATTGTCATCAACCCCGCGGCCTATACACACACCTCGGTCGCCATTCGGGACGCCCTGAGCGCCGTCGCCATTCCGTTTATTGAAGTGCACCTTTCCAACGTCCATGCGCGGGAAGACTTTCGGCAACATTCCTATTTCTCTGATCTCGCCGTTGGCGTGATCAGTGGTCTGGGTGCCCAGGGCTATGAACTCGCCCTGCAGGCCGCCTTGCAGCAACTGAACAACCCATCAACCTAAAATTATGTGAGAGCCCAACGATGGATATTCGCAAAGTTAAAAAATTAATCGAACTCCTGGAAGAGTCCGGCGTTGCCGAGATTGAGATTCATGAAGGTGAGGAATCCGTGCGTATCAGTCGCACCAGCCAGTCGGTCATGGCCGCGCCCATGATGCAGGCACCGATGATGCAAGCGCCAATGGCGGCCGCGCCGGCGGCGGCCCCCGTCGCCGAGCCCGCCGCGCCGGCGGAACCCAGTGGTCATACGGTCAAATCCCCCATGGTCGGCACCTTCTATCGCTCGTCCTCGCCCGGCACCAAACCGTTTACTGAAGTGGGGCAAAAGGTCAACGTCGGTGACACCCTGTGCATTATCGAAGCCATGAAACTGCTCAACCAGATCGAGGCGGATAAGGCCGGTGTCGTCAAGGCCATCATGGTCGAAAACGGCCAGCCAGTGGAATACAACCAGCCGCTGTTTATTATCGAATAATGTCCCGGCCGCTCAGGCGGCCGAGCCCTGCAAGAGAATTACGTTCATGATGGATAAAGTCTTAATTGCCAATCGCGGGGAAATCGCCCTGCGTATCCTGCGCGCCTGTCGCGAGCTCGGCATCAAAACCGTCGCCGCCCACTCCGAAGCGGATCGAGATCTCAAACATGTACGCCTGGCGGACGAGTCGGTCTGCATCGGCCCCGCGGCCTCGGTCGATAGCTACCTGAATATCCCGGTCTTGATCAGCGCCGCCGAGGTCACCGACGCCGTGGGCATTCACCCCGGTTATGGGTTTCTTTCTGAGAATGCCGAGTTCGCCCGGCGCGTGGAAGAGAGCGGCTTTGTCTTTATCGGCCCCAGGGCCGAGACTATTGAGATGATGGGGGACAAGGTCGCCGCCATCGCCGCCATGAAACAGGCCGGTGTCCCCTGCGTCCCCGGTTCTGATGGGCCGCTCGGTTCCGATGATGAAACCAATCTCAAGATCGCGCGCAGTATCGGCTACCCGATCATTATCAAGGCGGCCGGTGGTGGTGGCGGTCGCGGCATGCGCGTGGTGCATGCCGAGGGCCACCTGCTCAATGCCATTTCACTGACCAAGGCCGAGGCCGGTGCCGCGTTTAACAACGACACCGTCTACATGGAAAAATTTCTCGGCAACCCGCGTCATATCGAGATTCAGGTGCTGGCCGATGAACACGGTCACGCCATTCACCTCGGCGAGCGCGACTGTTCCATGCAGCGCCGCCACCAGAAGGTCATCGAAGAGGCGCCTGCACCCGGCATCAGTGATGAGGTCCGCAACCGTATCGGCAGTCGCTGCGCCCAGGCCTGTATCGACATCGGTTATCGTGGCGCGGGGACCTTTGAATTTCTTTACGAAGACGGCGAGTTCTACTTCATCGAGATGAACACCCGCGTACAGGTGGAACACCCAGTCACGGAAATGATCACGGGCGTCGACATCGTCAAGGAACAGTTGATGATCGCCTCCGGCGAGCCCCTGTCCTATACCCAGGACGACATCGTGATTCGCGGCCATGCCATTGAGTGCCGTCTCAACGCCGAAGACCCGGTAACCTTTATGCCTTCCCCGGGCACCCTGACGGCTTATCATGCCCCCGGGGGACCGGGGATTCGCGTCGATACCCATATCTACAACGGCTATCGCGTGCCGCCGTATTACGACTCCATGATCGGCAAACTCATTGCCCACGGCGATACTCGCTCGATCGCCCTGGCGCGCATGCGTGGCGCCCTGGGCGAAGTCGTTATCGAAGGCATCAAGTGCAACGTGCCCTTGCACCAGGAGTTGCTGCGCGATGCCGCCTTCCAGGCCGGTGGCACCAACATCCACTATCTGGAAAAGAAGTTGAGTGAGAAGTAACGCACGCAATTTCTGTTTAGGGCCAAGTCCCGAGGCATGAGGAACAAGGTTTCCCTGGCAAACGGCCGGGGCCATGGCTCCGCTGTTTTTCCGCGTCACTCACCCCTCGAGACTTTTTTTCTATGAGCTGGTTACAACTTAAGTGTTGCGTGCACGCCGACGAGGCCGAACAGCTCGCTGACCTGCTCAGCGATCTCGGGGCCGCCTCGGTAACCTTTCTCGACGCCGCCGACCAACCCCTGTTTGAACCCCTGCCCGGCGAGACTCCCCTGTGGGATCAGACTCTGGTGATCGGCCTGTTCAGTGCCGAGGCCGATACCGAGGCCCTGCTGGGGCAGCTGCAACAGCACTGGGGGGATAGCCCCCTGCCCGCGTGTCGTTGGGAAGGTCTGGAGGATCAGGACTGGGAGCGCGTCTGGCTCAAACACTTCAGGCCAATGTCCTTTGGCCAGGGCCTGTGGATTATTCCCAGCGGCTATGCCGCCGTCGACCCGACGGCCGTCAATATTCACCTCGACCCGGGCCTGGCCTTTGGCACCGGCACGCACCCGACCACCGCCATGTGCCTGCGCTGGCTGGAACGCCACCCGCCCCAGGGGCAAACGGTGATCGATTATGGCTGTGGTTCGGGCATCCTGGCCGTGGCTGCGGCCCGCCTGGGCGCGGCACAGGTCATCGCGACGGATATCGATCCCCAGGCGCTGCTGGCAACCCATGACAATGCCCGCCAGAACGGTGTCGCGGATAACATCCAGACCTGCCTGCCCCCGGCCATGCCGACGATCTGTGCCGATCTGCTGCTGGCCAATATCCTCGCCGGACCCTTGCAACAACTGGCCAGTCACTTTGCCCGCCACACCCGCAGCGGCGGCGAGCTGGTGCTGGCCGGCTTGCTGGCCGAACAGGCCGACACCCTGATGGCCCACTACGCCCGCTGGTTTGCCATGGACATCGACCAGCAGGTGGAGCAATGGGTCTGCCTGCACGGTATTCGCCTCGACACCCCGGCAATGGCGCAGGTATGATCTCGCCGCACATGCAAACCCGTTGTCCCCACTGCCAGACCACATTTCGTGTCTCCCAGACACAGCTCGATGCCGCCCACGGCAAAGTCCGTTGTGGCAACTGCCAGCAGGTGTTTAACGCCCGGGAACATATCAGTGCGCCTGCCGAAACCGCCCCGGCCACACCCGCCAGGCCAAAAAGCCCACCCCCCGCGCCGCCGCAAATTGACTGGCTGCAGCAGGGCGACAAAGATACCGTTGAGCATATCAACCTTGGCGACAACGCAAACGCCGACGAGGGCCTGGCCACGGAGGAACCCGACGGCCGCCCGGACGCGGCCCATCTCCTCGCCACGGATGAGACCCACTTCGACGCCGAGCTAGTGCGTCAGCATGGCGACTTCGTTCGCAACACCGATACCATGGATGATTTCCTCGCCGACGATGCTGGCGATATCCGCCCGACACACGCGGTTCATGATGTCCCTGCCGATACCCCCCGGCCAGAGCCAGAGGCCCCAGCCACCTCCGAACACGAAATCGACCAGCGCCTGCCCGGCATCGAATCCGCCTATGTCGCAGACAATCACCTCAATGCCGGGGATGAACAGGGCCTGCACGACCTGCAGAGTGAGCTCGATCGCCAGCTCCAGTTGCCCGAGGATGACGACCTGGCTGCCGGCTGGTCGTCGGCCTACGAGCCCGAACCGGAGGCGCTTGAAGATGTAAAGCCACGAGCGAACAAGACCAGCGTGTTCGAGAAAATCACCCTCGCCAGCGCGCCGGCGGTGGGCCCCAAGGTCGAGAGCAGTCACCACGTCAACTGGGATCAGGCGGTACATCATGACCCGGAAGTGCCCCTCGCCCTGCGCAGCTCCATGCAGGCCCTGCACCACAAGACCCGACGTAACCCACTACTGACCGGCCTGCTGAGCCTCGGCCTGATCCTGTTGTGCGTGCTACTGGCGGTGCAGGCCGTGGTGTTCCGCAGCTATGACATTGCCACCCAATGGCCACAGAGCCACGCCCTGCTGAACCAGGCCTGCCAGCATCTGCCCTGTGTCTATAGTGGCCGTCGCGAGCCGCGCAAGATCCAGCTGATTAACCGGGATGTCCGTGCCCACCCGGTCGCCAAACATGCCCTGCTGATCAGCGCCACCCTGGTCAACCAGGCCGGTTATGCCCAACCCTATCCTCGCCTGGCCATCACGCTGTCCGATCTGTCCGGCGAGGTGGTCGCCGAACGCGAATTTTTGCCACAGGACTATCTCAAGGCCGGTGCCGATAGCCTCAAGCTACTACGTCCCGACGTGCCCATACTCATCACCCTGGAAGTCCTCGACCCCGGCAGTGAGGCGGTCAATTTCGAATTCCAGTTTCTCTAGTGAACCTCTGAATAAGTTCATCAAACGGATGAGAGCCTGCCACACGAAGTGCCTTGGGCATGGCAAGGCAAAATGGAACGAAAAAGCGCAGTTTATAAGTGATAAATGAGCATTTTGAGTTTCATTTTAACGCCGCCAGAGCCGTTTCAGGGACTTATTCAGAGGTTCTCTAGGGCGGGCGGTTTATCCCGTCTAGAAGAACGGGTATGATCCCCCGTCCTGAACAGATGTTGACCACTATGCAAATCGGCCCCTATCAATTACCCAATCGCCTGGTCCTGGCACCCATGGCCGGTGTCACCGACCGTCCCTTCCGGCAATTGTGCCGCAGCCTGGGCGCGGGCATGGCGGTCTCCGAGATGGTCACCTCCAATTCACTATTATATGGCAGCGAGAAAACCCGCCGACGCGCCAACCACGAAGGCGAAACCGAACCCAAGTCGGTGCAGATCGCCGGTGCCGACCCGGCCATGATGGCCGAGGCCGCCCGCCACAATGTCGATAACGGTGCCCAGATCCTCGATATCAACATGGGCTGCCCGGCAAAGAAGGTCTGTAACGTCATGGCCGGCTCCGCCCTGCTCCAGGATGAGGCATTGGTCGCCCGTATTCTGAGCGCCGTGGTCGGTGCCGTGGACATCCCCGTCACCCTGAAGATACGCACCGGCTGGGATCGCGCCAACCGAAACGCCGTACGCATTGCCCGCATCGCCGAAGACTGTGGCATACAGGCCCTGGCCATTCACGGCCGCACCCGCGCCGATCAATACAAGGGCGATGCCGAGTACGAGACCATTGCCGAGGTCAAAAGCCGTGTCCGTATTCCGATTATCGCCAATGGCGATATCACCACACCGGAAAAGGCCCAGCAAGTTTTAGACCAAACCGGCGTCGATGCCGTGATGATCGGGCGTGCCGCCCAGGGGCGACCCTGGATCTTTCGGGAAATCAATCACTACTTGCAAACCGGTGAGAAGTTACCCGAGCCCTCTGTAAAAGAAGTTCGCGATATACTTATCGGCCACCTAAAAAATCTTTATGAATTTTATGGCGAAGACACCGGCGTACGCGTAGCGCGCAAACACATTAGCTGGTACAGTAAGGGCCAACGCCACGGCGCCGTTTTCAGACAAACAGTAAACCGCGTTGATACGGTAGAAGAACAAATTAAAATGACACAAGATTTTTTTCAGCAATTGATGCTCAGGGAGGACCTAGCCGCATGAACGAAGCAGCATCTCCTGTTTCTATGAACGAAACATTTGAGTTGAATGCCCCACAGGCAGACAACAAACCACTACGCGACTGTGTAGAAACCGCCTTAAAGACCTATTTTGAAAACCTGGAAGGCCACCCGGTACAGGATATGTACGACATGGTCCTGCAGGAAATTGAAGCACCACTCTTCCATGCGATTATGGACTATACCCGCGGCAACCAGAGTAAGGCAGCGACACTCCTCGGTATCAACCGCGGGACCCTGCGCAAGAAACTCAAACGTTACGGCTTGCACGAGTAAAGACAGGGTCGAGGCAACAGGTAAAGCCATACACGCCTGGAACCTGTTCTTAACACTAAAGTAACAACACGCACCGGCGCGACTCGTAGCAGAGCGCGCCGGTCTGCGTTTAGCAATGAAAAACACATTATTTCCCCTCATCCCATATTGGGGGAGAGAACTGTTTTATCGCATTTGACCCAAGGAACAACCACATGAACAAGATCACTCGCGCCCTGCTGAGCGTATCCGATAAAACCGGCATTGTGGAATTTGCCAGAAGTCTGCAACAGGACCATGGCGTTGAAATCCTCTCCACCGGCGGTACCGCCAAACTACTGGCCGAGAATGGTCTCAAGGTGATCGAGGTCTCGGACCACACCGGCTTTCCGGAAATGATGGACGGCCGCGTCAAGACCCTGCATCCGAAAATTCACGGCGGCCTGCTGGGGCGGCGCGGCACGGACGATGCGGTCATGCAGGAGCACGGTATTACCCCCATCGACCTGGTGGTCGTCAACCTGTATCCCTTTGAACAGACCATCGCCCGTGATGACTGCACCCTGCCCATGGCCATCGAGAATATCGATATCGGCGGCCCCACCATGCTGCGCTCCGCCGCCAAGAATCATGCGGATGTCACCGTGGTGGTCGATGCCGCCGACTACGAGCGTGTCTTAAAAGAAATGCAGGACAATGATGGAGCGGTGACCCCCACCACCCGTTTTGACCTGGCGGTAAAGACCTTTGAACACACCGCCAAATATGACGGCGCCATTGCCAACTACCTGGGCAAGATCACTCCGTGCGGCGACCACAGCGCCTTCCCGCGCACCTTCAACAGTCAGTACCTCAAGGCCCAGGAGATGCGTTACGGCGAGAACCCCCACCAGGAAGCCGCCTTCTACGTCGAGGCCGGCGCCAAAGCGGCCAGTATCGCCACCGCCAGACAGTTACAGGGCAAGGAGCTCTCCTATAACAACATCGGCGACACCGATGCGGCGCTGGAGTGCGTCAAACAGTTTAACGAAGGCCCCAGCTGCGTCATTGTCAAACACGCCAATCCCTGTGGCGTTGCCATTGGTAAGAGTTTATTGGAGGCCTATGACCTGGCCTATAGCACCGATCCGGAGTCGGCCTTCGGTGGCATTATCGCCTTCAACCAGGAGCTGGATGCGCAGACCGCCGCGGCGATTACGGAACGCCAGTTCGTCGAGGTGATCATCGCGCCCAGGGTCAGCGCCGAGGCCAGTGACATCGTCAGCACCAAAAAGAATGTACGTCTTTTGGAGTGTGGTGCGTGGTCCGGCGAACCCGCACAGCGTCTGGACTTCAAACGCGTCAACGGCGGCCTGCTGGTGCAGGACAGCGACCTGCTGCTGTATAACGAGCTGAAGGTTGTCACGGAACGCCAGCCCTCCGAACAGGAAATGCAGGACCTGCTGTTCAGCTGGAAGGTGGCCAAGTTCGTCAAGTCCAACGCCATTGTCTACGGCCGCAATAACATGACCATCGGTGTCGGCGCCGGTCAGATGAGCCGCGTCAACTCCGCGCGCATCGCGGCGATTAAAGCCGAACACGCCAAACTGGAAGTCAAAGGTTCGGTCATGGCCTCCGATGCCTTCTTTCCCTTCCGCGACGGCATCGACAACGCCGCCGAGGCGGGCATCGTCGCCGTCATCCAGCCCGGCGGTTCCATGCGCGATGAAGAAGTTATCGCCGCCGCCAATGAGCATGGCATGGCCATGGTCTTCACCGGTATGCGGCACTTCCGCCATTAGACCCTGACGGTGGCGCGGGCGTTTTCACGCCCGGGTGACGAGGTCATGCACTGCTGTGCCACGGGTTGACGACTGCCAGGACCTGCGCCTGGCTTTGCGCACATTTATAGTACGTATTAAAGGCCTCCAATACGAAGTACCCGCCGTGACACCAGCACGGATTTGTCCCGCACCCATACCTTTAAACCTTCATGTACAGTTTATAGTTTGAGGTATCCAAAACCTGAACAAATACGCTAGAGTCTAAGTATGAAAAAACTCTGCACGCTCCTGTCCTGTATCCTGCTCGTCTCCTGCGCCAGCCAGGTCGATGTCGACTACCGCGCCGGCCTTGACCTCAGCAACATCAAAACCTTTCAGGTCGAACCAAAACCGGTAAACGCCAGCACCGACCCGCGCATCGATAATCCCTTTATGCAACAACGCACCGTCGAGGCCCTAAGGGCAGGCTTCAGCGCCAAGGGCTGGCGCGACGCGGCGGACAGCGCCGACGCACAGATCAAATATCACCTGGTCATCAAGCAGGAATTCGAGACCGATGATTCCGGGGTCTATCTGGGGATTGGCACCGGCAGCCGGCACAGTTTTTTTGGCATGACCTATGCCTTTCCTGATCGGCAGGTGGCCTCGGTGGATGTCCTGGTGCTGACTATCGATATCCTGGATGCCCAGGGCGGCCTGCTCTGGCGCGGCTCCCTGGGACGTCGTCTGCTGGGCGGCAGTACGCCGGACTCCCATCGCCAGTTGATTCAAAGCATGGTGGCGGAAATTCTCAAGCAGTTCCCGCCACAACCGACCCCGCCACGCTGACCGCGTTATCCCCGCACTCTTGAGGCGGTGGCCCACACTAAAACAGGGACAATACCTCCTCTTTGCAAACCTGACAGATAGGGTGTCTACGCACAGACTGCGGTCGCGATTTTCTGAAGTCACAACAAATCAGACAAGACGCGGGAAGATAAAAAGAGCAGGAAAGGGCAGATGGCTCTGGAGTGAACCACGCCCGTGATTGCGCGGCAGACCCTGCCGATGTGTCGAAGCCGAAGGCCTAGAGCAGTAACTCTATCCAGTGTTTCACCGGCACCCCCGCGCGGGTCGCCAGGTGTAACTGACAGCCGACATTGGCCGTGGCGATCAGCTCCGGTTGGCCCTGTTGCAGGGCGACCAATTTGTTGCTTAATAACTGTTGCGAGAGTTGCGCCTGCAAGATCGAATAGGTCCCGGCAGAGCCGCAGCACAGGTGTGCATCCTCTACCTCGACCAGCGTGTAGCCGAGCTGTTGCAAAATCCGCTCAACGAGACCGTTAAGCTGCTGGCCATGCTGTAAGGTACAGGGACTGTGAAAGGCGATCTGTTTAAAGGTCGTACGGGGTTTGATCATGCTGAGGTCCTCCTTGGCGATCACTTCGCTCAGGTCCCTGGCCAGCGCGCTCACCCGCCGGGCCTTGTCCGCATAGATCGGGTCCTGTTGTAACAGCTCGCCATACTCCTTGAGCATGACTCCGCAACCGCTGGCGGTAATGACAACGGCCTCGACACCCTGCTCGATATAGGGCCACCAGGCATCGATATTGCGCCGCATAAAGTCTTTGGCCTCGTCGGCCGCCGCCAGGTGCTGACTGACGGCCCCGCAACACCCTGCCGCGGGGGCGCTCACCAGTTCGATGCCCCATGCCGCCAGCACCTGCGTCGCCGCCACATTGGTCTGTGGGGTCGTGGCGCTTTGAGCACAGCCCTGCAAGACCAGCATGCGCCGTGATGGCGGCGGCGTCTCACGAGCCGCGGGTTCGCGATCGACGCGCTGCCGCATAGGGACCTTGTGGCGCAGCACCCTCGGCAGCAGTGGGCGCAGAGACTGACCCAGGAATAATAACGGTGCAAAGCGTTGTGGATAAGGCAGCACCTTGCGCAATAACCAGCGCTGCAGTCTCTGTAAGGCCGGCCGTGGTGCACGCTGCTCTATGAGCTCCCGCCCGATGTCCACCAGGCGGCCGTAACGCACCCCGGAGGGACAGGTGGTCTCACAGGCGCGACAGGTGAGGCAGCGGTCCAGATGCTGTTGGGTGCGCCGCGTTGCCACCCCGCCCTCGAGTAATTGTTTAATAAGATAAATGCGCCCGCGCGGGCCATCCAGCTCGTCCCCCAGTAATTGATAAGTGGGGCAGGTAGCGGTACAAAAACCACAGTGCATACAACTGCGCAAAATGGCCTCGGCCTCCGGGCCAAACAGGGAGCGGCGATACTCTTCGATGAGATTCGTTTGCATAGTCTATGACTGTTACAGGGCGGGGTAGAGTCGGCCCGGGTTAAAAATGCCCTGCGGGTCAAAGGCGTGTTTGAGCTGCTGGTGTACCTTGAAGAGCCCCGCGGCCAGCGGCTGAAACGCCGGCGTCGACTCCGCATAGGAGCGGTTGCGATACAGAGTGGCATGACCACCGGCCGCGCACGCCGCCTGCTGTATGTCCGCCACTGGCGCATCTGACTGCAGCCAGCGCAGGGCCCCGCCCCACTCATAGACGGTCTTGCCCATATCCAGAGGCGCACTGTCGGAGGCCAGGGAAAGGCGCCACAGGGATTGATCGCTGTTAAACACACTCTTGCGCTGTTCCCGAATCTGCTGCCAGAACTCCGCGGCATGGGGCAGCTCGTCGCCGCCGATCTTTTTTCTGGCTGCGCGCACACCACCCTCACTGCCACAGAGTCGGACCGCCAGACGTTCGCCATAGAAACAGGTGGCCGAGATGGGCAGGGGTTGTACTCCCCAGTCATGCATCAGCTTGAGGGCGGTATGCACATCGACCGATTGCACCAGGGTGACTTCCGCCTCGGGCAGCGGCAAAACTTTTAGGGAGACCTCCAGCAACACACCGAGTGTGCCCAGGGCCCCCGCCATCAGGCGCGAGACATCATAACCGGCGACGTTTTTCATGACCTCGCCACCAAAGTGTAAATCTTCAGCCCGGCCATTGAGCAGTCGTGTCCCCAGGACATAATCACGCGCCGCGCCGGCGTAGGCGCGGCGCGGCCCGGACAGATTGGCGGCAATGGTGCCCCCCAGGGTGGCCGTGTCACCATAGTGCGGTGGTTCAAAGGCCAGCATTTGCCCGTGTTCGGCCAGCAGCGCTTCGATGCTCGCCAGGGGCGTGCCACTGCGCGCCGTGATCACCAGCTCAGTCGGTTCGTAACTGATCACCCCCCGATGCGGGCTGACATCAAGCCTGTCACCTGCGGCCGCATTGCCCAGAAACGACTTGCTATTGCCGCCGACAATGTTCAGGGTGCGCCGCTCCTCCAGGGCGGCCGCTACCTGCGCCTGCAAGGCTGCACTGATATCGCGATCGGTCATCTCAGAAACGCTCCAGCTCCGGGAAGGGCAAGGCGCCACGGTGGACATGCATGGCGCCCAGTTCGGCGCAGCGATGCAGGGTCGGCACGGCCTTACCCGGATTGAGCAGACCCTTGCTGTCAAAGGCCGATTTGATGGCATGAAACTGGGTCAGCTCCAGGGGTTTGAACTGCACACACATTTGATCGATCTTTTCCATACCGACACCGTGCTCACCGGTAATGGTGCCGCCAACCTCGACGCACAGTGTCAGGATACGGCCACCAAATTCCTCGGTACGTTGCAAGGCACCGGGCTGGTTGGCATCGTAGAGAATGAGGGGATGCAGGTTTCCGTCACCGGCGTGAAAGACATTGGCCACCGGCAGGTCATATTCCCGGGACAGGTCGGCAATAGCCTTTAACACCTCCGGCAGGCGTTTACGCGGAATGGTGCCGTCCATGCAATAGTAGTCCGGCGAGATCCTGCCCACGGCGGGAAACGCGGCCTTGCGGCCTTTCCAGAACATCAGGCGTTCGGCATCGTCCCTGGCGGTGCGCACCTCGGTGGCACCGCTGTCCTGTAAAATACTGCGGACCTTAAGCACATGGTCCGAGACCTCTGCATTGGTGCCATCGAGTTCACACAACAAGATCGCCTCGGCATCCAGCGGATAGCCGGCGTGGACAAAGTCCTCCGCCGCCTGAATGGCCAGCTTGTCCATCATCTCCAGTCCCGCGGGAATAATACCGGCGGAGATGATATTGCCCACCGCCTGCCCCGCCTTAACGACATCGGCAAAGGCGGCAAGCACCACCTGCGCACGCTCGGCAATCGGCAAGAGTTTGACCGTGACTTCGACAATCACCGCCAGCATACCCTCCGAACCCGTCAACAGGGCCAGCAGGTCGTAACCGGGGGCGTCCAGTCCCTGCGTGCCGATCTCGATGAGTTCACCGTCGATGCCGATAACCGTGAGTTGCTGAATATTGTGTACCGTGAGGCCGTATTTCAGACAGTGCACACCGCCGGAATTCTCGGCGACGTTGCCGCCAATCGTGCAGGCAATTTGTGATGATGGGTCCGGGGCATAGTACAGGCCGTATTTTTTGGCCGCCTCGGATATCGCCAGATTGCGCACCCCCGGTTGCACCCGCGCCGTGCGGCGGCGCACATTGATATCGAGGATCTGACTAAACTTCGCCAGACTCAACAACACCCCCTCGGCATGCGGCAGGGCGCCACCGGAGAGGCCGGTGCCGGCACCGCGCGCCACGACCGGTATGTCCTGTTGATAACAGAGTTTCAAAATCGCCTGGACCTGTGCCACGGTCTCGGGCAACACCACGAGCAGTGGTAACTGGCGATAGGCCGACAGACCGTCGCACTCATAAGGGCGCAGGTCTTCAGGGTCACAGAGAATATTCGCCGCGGGCAGTATGTCTCGTAACTGCGTCACCAGTGCCTCACGGTGTTGTTTGTTCGGTTCCCTTACGGCAGTTGTCATGCGACTCAATCTCTCTCTGAACCTGGCTGCGAATTAATCACATTATGTCATAGCCATAATGCTAAAGGTATTTTCCTACCGCGCCGTTAATGTGGTGATGTCCGCGACAACCAAGGGGATATTCAGGACTGGAGCCCCCGCTAGAATTAGCTTTCTCACGGACAGTCATTTTTACACCAGAAAATAAAGGAAGAATATTTATGCTACGTCTAATTCGCTATACCGCCATACTCAGTCTTGCCCTGTCCCTGGTTGCCTGTGGCAGTAACATGATGAAGGCAACCGACGCACAGCAGATCACGCCACCGAGCAAAGGCATGGCCAAGATCGTCTTCATGCGTTCGTCATTCGTCGCCAGTGCCATTTCATCCGAAATAGTGGAGGTTAAAGACGGGGATCTTTCACTCGTTGGCGTCTTACCCAATGGCAACAAAATTGCCTTTGAAACCACACCGGGCAAAAAGACCTTCATGGCCTATGGTACCGCTGCCGATTTTATGAGCGCGGACGTCCGGGCCGGAATGATATATTATGTCATCGTCCGCCCCAACTGGGGTACCGGTGGCTTTGCCCCCACCCCGGTCCGCGCTGACGGTAGCAGCGAATACAACACCCGCAGCGCCGATTTCAAAGACTGGCGTGATGGCACCACCCTGATTGAACAAAAGCCCGAGGCCATGACCTGGTTCCAGGGTAAAAAGGCCGACTACCAGGAAATCTATAAAACCTACTGGGAACGCTATCAGCGCAAGAATCCCCAGGAACTGGCAGAACGCCACCTCAATCCACAGGATGGCGTGCGTTTCTAGTAAGCTGACGTGAGGTTCACCACATACAGGCCGGTAAACTACCGGCCTGTGTTTTTAGCGCGGCCTTCATGCCGCTAATCTGTTAGCATAGAGTACCCTATTCCCCGACACCTAAAGACCGCCCGTGACCCAAACGCCGTTTTCATCCCTCGCCCTCAATCCCGACATGCTCGCCAATCTCGAGTCGCTGGGCTATGCGCACATGACACCGGTACAGGCCGAGACCCTGCCCGTGGTGCTGGCGGGCCAGGACCTGATCGCCAAGGCGAAGACCGGCAGCGGCAAGACTGCCGCCTTCGGTATTGGCCTGCTCACCCGCCTGGACACACAGGACTATCACGTACAGGCACTGGTACTGTGCCCGACCCGGGAGCTGGCCGATCAGGTCGGCAAGGAGCTGCGGCGCCTGGCGCGCATGACCCCCAACATCAAACTGGTGACCCTGTGTGGCGGCGCACCCTACGGGCCCCAGGTGACCTCGCTGCAGCACCATGCGCATATTGTCGTTGGCACCCCGGGACGCATTCTCAAACACCTCCACAAGGGCACGCTGAAGCTCGACACGGTGAGGATGCTGGTCCTCGATGAGGCCGATCGCATGCTGGATATGGGCTTTTCTGATGACATGACGGCCATTATTGCCATGACCCCCGCCACGCGTCAGACACTGTTGTTCTCGGCCACCTACCCCGACACCATCCGGCAAATGAGCGCCGAGGTTCAGCGCGAGCCCGTGGAGGTCAGCGTCTGCGACGATGAGCCCCACGCCGACATCCAGCAGGTCTTTTACGAATTCGACAAGGGTGAACGTAGCAAGACCCTGAAGGCGGTGCTCAACCATTACCGGCCAACGTCCTGCCTGATCTTTTGCAACATGAAGCAACAGTGTGACGAACTGGCCACGGAACTGCGCGAGCAGGGCTTTTATGCCCGCGCCCTGCACGGTGACCTGGAACAAAAGGACCGCGACCGGGTGCTGGCACAATTTACCAACAAGAGCACCGCCATTCTCATTGCCACCGACGTCGCGGCCCGCGGGCTGGATATTAAAGACCTCGACATGGTGATCAACTACCAGCTGGCCCACGACCCGGAGATCCATGTGCATCGGGTCGGCCGCACCGGCCGCGCCGGTCAGCAGGGCCTCGCCATCAGCCTGTTTATGCCGGCCGAGGCCCACAAGGTCACGGCCATCGAAGACTATCAGGGACAGCGGGTCACTATTCAGCCACGCTCCCACCTGGTGGAGAAGAAAGTCGCCAGCCTCAAACCGCCCATGGTCACCTTATGCCTGCATGCCGGGCGCAAGGACAAGCTTCGCCCCGGTGATATCCTCGGCGCCCTGACCCAGGACGCGGGCCTTCCCGCCCGCCAGATCGGCAATATCAACATCTTCGACACCGTCAGCTATATCGCGGTCGAGCGTTCGGCCGCGCGCGCCGCCCTGCAGCACTTTAGTGAAGGCAAGATCAAGGGGCGTAAATTCCGCGCCCGCAAGGTCAGTTAGACTGGCCCAATATGTGCTTAAGCATTTGAGCAAAAAGGAAAAAATATTTTTATTAAAATAGCGACAAGCACTCAAAGATGTGCGTATAATTCTTCCAATGTTATTTGCAATACCATTAGCACTTGTCAGAAGTACCATCCTGTTTTCTCCTGTAAGTTGCCCTTCATGTTTTGCAATCAACATGGTCTTTAAACAAATATGAACTAACTTAGAGGTAATTTACATGGCTACTGGCACCGTAAAATGGTTTAACGAATCAAAAGGTTTTGGCTTTATTTCTCCTGCAGACGGCAGCGCGGACGTATTCGTCCACTTCTCTGCAATTGCCAGCGATGGTTTTCGCACCCTGGCTGAAGGCGCAACAGTGAACTATGAAGTCGAGAACGGCCCTAAAGGTCCACAGGCTTCTAACGTGACTGTTGCCTAGTCATTGTTCGTAGTGCCCGTCAAAAACCCCCGCAGCTCGCTGTGGGGGTTTTTGCGTTTAGGGCCCCGGACAAAAAGCCCGACGCCTGGCCTGCCATGAACATCTGGGTCGATGCCGATGCCTGCCCCGTCGTCATCAAGGACATTCTGTTTCGCGCCGCCCGCCGCACCGGCACCCTGACCACCCTGGTGGCCAATCAGGCCCTCCATACCCCGCCCTCGCCCCATATCCGGACCCTGCGCGTCGCCCAGGGCTTTGATGTCGCCGACAATGAAATCGTGCGCCAGTGCGCGGCCGGTGACCTGATCATTACCAGTGACATCCCCCTCGCCGCCGAGGCCATCGACAAGGGCGCCTTTGCCCTGAGTCCGCGGGGTGAATTCTTTGATCGGGAGAATATCCGTGAACGCCTCAATATGCGCGACTTTCTCGATACCATGCGCTCCAGCGGTATCCAGACCGGCGGGCCGGCGGCACTCAACCATAGCGATCGACAGGCCTTCGCCAATCAACTGGACCGTTTTCTGGCCCGCCAGGAGCCGCCGGACTGAGGGGGATTGTCGTGAGGCCTGGACGCACGAGGACAAAGAGTCTCGAACTTGAGGCGCAGCATTGTTCTACGCTACGAAAAACCGGGGGCGGGATTTGGCTCGCGCGCCCGCGGTTGCCACCCACTCATCCAGACTCGGCCGGCTTAGCCCTCGGTGTCGCCGGCGCTCACTGCTGGGTAATTCCTGTGTCCTGTGGGGATGTGTCGCCCAGGTTGATGTCGGTAAAACTCTGCACCTGGTGATGACGGCCATGGCTGTCGATGATGCCCTCGCGTACCAGGCAACAGGTCTGCATGCCTGCCGCACGGGCGGCGTCCAGTTCCGCCTCGATATCGGACAGGAACAGCAGTGCCTCAGCGGGCAGGCCGATTTCGCGCACAATGGCGTGGTAGGCGGCGCTGTCTGTTTTGGCGCCGATGCGGGTATCAAAATAGCCGCTGAACAACGGCGTCAGGTCACCGTAGCGCGTATGCCCGTAGAGGAGTTTTTGCGCATACACCGAGCCGGAGGAGTAGACATAGAGTCTGAGGCCCTGGGCATGCCAGGCCCTGAGTTGCTCATAGGCATCCGCATAGATGTGGCCATGAAAATCGCCATCGGCATAACCCTTTTCCCAGACCAGACCCTGCAGGGCCTTGAGCGGCGTGGCCTTTTTGTCTTCGGCAATCCATTGTAGCAAGGTGGTGATCACCGCCTCATCATCGGCGGGTGTACCGAGCGCCGCGCGCACCGCATCGAGTTGCGCCCTGACCTGTGGCTCGTGGGCATGCTCACGCACATAGGCCGGCAGATTGATTCGGGCGTAAGGAAACAGAATATCCTTTACAAACGACAGCGATGTGGTGGTGCCCTCAATATCGGTGACAATAGCCTGGATCATGGATACTGCGCCGCCAGCTGATCAAAGTCGGGGAAGCGGCTGGCGATATCGCTGCCGGTAAACGCCCCGACCCAACCCTCTTCGGTGGTGAACAGGCGGATACACTTAAAATCGGGATTCGCGCCCATATCAAACCAGTGGGTGGTGTTGGCCGGCACGCTAATCAGGTCACCCTTTTCACAGCGCACCAGATAGACCTTGTCGCCGACGTGCAGATAAAACAGGCCGCTGCCATCGACAAAAAAGCGCACTTCAAAATCGGCGTGCGTGTGTTCGGCAAGAAACTTCTGCCGGAAGGCGGCCCTGTCCGGGTGGTCCGGTCTAAGGGCGACCACATCGACCGACTGAAAACCATACTGGGCATTGAGTCTGTCGATGGACTCCTGATAGGCGGCCATGACGCTGGCCTGATCGGCATCGGTGGCCAGAGGTTGCTCGGTCTGCCACTGCTCAAACTGTACGCCGATTTTTTCCAGGGCCGTCGCAATCGCGGCATGTTCCGTCACAACCTCGGGCGGGCCTTCGGCCGAATCAGGGTAAATGGCTAACAGACTCATGGGCTCATCCTCCGCAGGCGTAATTCACAGTCAAACAAAAATTCAAAGGCCTCGACATGGCGCATGGCATCTTCGCCGCTATTGCCCCAGGTATAAAAACCGTGGCCGGCAATCAGGTAGCCATGCACACGCTGCGCCTGTTGCATATAAGCATCGACCTGTGCCGCCAGGCGCTCAATGTCCTGGTCGTTGGCAAACACCGGCACGGTCACCTTACAGTCATGGCTGTCGATACCGGGAAAGGCCTTGAGTAATTCGTAGTCCTGCAACTCCAGATGCCCAGCTTGCAGGCGGGATAATAGGGTGGCGTTCACCGAGTGCGGGTGCAGGATGACACGGGTATCGGGAAAGCGCTGATAGATCTGCACATGCAAACGCGTCTCCGCGGAGGGGCGACGCTCGTCCAGCGCCTTGCCGTCGGCATCGACCCGCATAATATCGTCAAGACCCATGCGCCCCTTGTGACGGCCGGAGACGGTAATGGCAATGGTGCCATCATCCAGCCAGGCGGAAAAATTCCCACTGGTGGCCGGTACCATACCCAGGCGATACAGTTCCTTGCCGGCATCGACCAGCAGCTGCGCCTGTTGCTGAAAATTATTCACAGTATCTGACCCCCGGCGTCGGGCCGCGCCCGTCTTTGATAATTTGAAACTGATCGGTAATCTCCCCCTGCTGATTGATAAAGCGCGAGGTGAGCCTATCGTTATCGAGATCAATGATGACCGAGCCGGCCTGATGCAGGGCTATCGGCAACGCGGGGTGATCGAGCGGGCCCTGGTCGAGCTTGGACGATGAGCCAAGCACCATATAGACAGTGCCGCTGCCCTTGCGATAGGGCGAACTGGTGTCACGCTGATACTCAGGCGTCCAGGTCGACGTGTCCTGGTAGTGACAGGCGAGGGCATGACTGCGCTCATACATGTGGCTGTGTCCCGCCAGCACCATATCCACGCCCAGCCGTTCGAGCAGGGGCAGAAGGTTTTCGCGCACTTTCGGCAGACGCCCGCCGCTCCCTTCACGGCGGTCCGAGTCGTGACTGCCTTTGGTATAGGGCGGGTGATGCAGGACGACAATGCGCCAGGGCTGGTCCGTCGCCTTGAGGTCCGTCTGCAACCAGCGCGCCATGGGACCATGGGGTGACAGGCTGCTGGCCTCGCTGTCCAGCATGACCACATGCAGCTGGCCGTAGTCAAAGCTGTAATAGTGTTCGGTATGCGAGGCGGTGCCGCCGGCCTCGGCGTTGGTCGGCAGGGAAAAAATGTCAAAAAAGGCCCAGCGCCGTGCGTCGTGATTACCATAGGCGGGCCAGACGGCATAACGGGCCAGGATCTCCGCGTAGGGTGTGAAAAAGTTGTCCTGAAACTGTTGATTGGTGCCCGAGGTATAGGCATTGTCGCCGGTCGTCAGCCAGAAATCGATCGCCCCACGACCCGGGCGCGGGTTTTGCGCCAGCCACTGCCAGGCGGTTTGTTTCACGGCTGTCTGTATCGGGCCGTAATAGCCCGGGTCGCCGGTCACCCAGAATCGGATCGGCGTCTCGCTGCCGGCGCGCGCCGAGGTGACAAAGCTGCCGCGCAGGCCGTTGTCGGCATCCTGGCCAGCGAGCTCGTAATAGTAGCGCGTCTGCGGCGATAGCCCGCCCAGGCGCAGTTCGTGTTGGGTCGTCGACGCGCGGCCACGCACCACCCGGTCCAGCTGATGTGGCTCGCGACCATAGCGCACCGCGCTGACATAGGCCGTTTGCGACTGCCAGCGCAGGGTCACCCCGCTGTCGCTCAGCATTTGCAGATAAGGGCCGCGGCTACCGTCGTAGAGGCTGCCCAGGCTGACGTGCACCAGCCGGGCCACGCCATAGACGGCAATCAGGACCAGTAACGCCAGGCTGAAATAGCGTATCAACCACCACAGGCGGCGGAACCAGGTCTTCAGGAGGTGGGTCTCAGTCACGGGCCTACTCATTCGTGTCGGGTTCGCTATGCTATAATACCGCGACCTCCAGATAAACCGCTTTACGGCTATACAGAACGGACTACCACAAGCGCATGACTTATTTACCCCGCAGTTTACGCCTTCTCTTTACCCTGTTTGTCTTCCACCTCCTCTGGCTATCGCTGATGCGCGTCGCCTTCTGGGCCTACTTCCAGAACCCGGTAGACCCGGTGCCGGGTGCTGATCTGCTGCAGGCCTTTTATCTCGGCCTCAAGTACGACACCCGGCTGATCCTGCTATTGCTGCTACCACCCCTGTTACTGGGCTGGCTGCCCAGGCTGCGCCTGTTTGACCCGCGCCTGGGACAATGGCTCTGGCAGGGATATTTTGTAGTCACCTTTCTGGTGCTGCTGGTTTTTTACCTGAGTGACTTTGGTTACTACGGTTATCTGGACAAGCGCATCGACGCGACCATTCTGCGCTTTGTAGCCAACTTTGGCATCTCGCTGCAGATGGTGTGGCAGAGTTATTCCGTGGTTAACTGGAGCCTGTTGCTCGCGGCCATCGGCCTGGGCTACGCCTGGTTGTTGCGGCGGGTTTTTGCGCACTACGCCCAACAGCCCGCCATAAAGCTGAATCGCTGGCGCAAGACCGCAATCGTGAGTGCCACCGGCTTTGTGGTCCTGCTCGGCCTGTACGGCAAACTGTCCTGGTACCCGCTACGCTGGAGCGATGCCTTTTTCAGTCCCCATACCTTTGCCTCGGCCATGACCGCGAACCCGGTACTGTATTTTCTCGACACGCTGAAAAACAAGGAAATCAAATACGACCGCGACAAGGTCAGGGCCGCCTATCCGCAAATCGCCGAGTATCTTGGCCTGCAGGACCGCGATAGCGAAAATCTCAACTTTGTGCGAGAGCAGCGTGGCAACCGGCTCCAGGCCCGGCAACCGAATATCGTGCTGGTCTACCTCGAATCCTTCGCCGCCTATAAGACCGGCATTTTCGGCAACCCCTTGAATCCCACTCCGGTATTTGACGCCATGAGCAAGGAGGGCCTGCTGTTTACCCAGTTTTATACCCCGCATACCGGCACGGCGCGTTCGGTGTTTGCCGGCATTACCGGTCTGCCGGATGTGGAACTGCAAAAGACCTCGACCCGCAACCCGCTCATTGTCAATCAATATACGCTGATCAACACCTTTGAAGGTTATGAAAAGTTTTACTTCATCGGCGGCTCGGCCTCCTGGGGCAATATTCGCGGCCTGCTGTCACACAATATTCCCGGCCTGCAACTCTACGAAGAGGGCAGCTACGCTTCACCGCGCATGGATGTCTGGGGCATTTCTGATCTGCATTTGTTTGCCGAGGCCAATCAGGTCCTCAAGCAGCAGGACAAGCCCTTCGTCGCCATTATCCAGACCTCGGGCAATCACCGTCCCTATAATATCCCCGAGGATAATCGCGGCTTCCAGTCCCGCCAGGTCGATAAAGAAGTGCTCAAAATCAGCGGTTTTAGCTCAGAAGACGAATTTAACTCCTTCAGTTTTATGGACCACAGCATCGGCTACTTCATGGAACAGGCCAAGGCCGCAGGTTATTTTGACAACACCATTTTTGTCTTCTGGGGTGACCATGGTATCAGCGGTTATAGCGGCGAACACATGGCACCGTATATAACGCAGACCGAACTCAGCGGCATGCATGTGCCCTTATTGATCTACGCCCCCGGTCTTATTCCCGAGGCCCGGGTCTATGACAAGGTCGCCAGTGAACTCGATGTCCTGCCCACCGTGGCGGGGCTGGCCGCGCCGAGCTATATCAACACCACCCTGGGACGTGACCTGCTGGACCCGGCCTTCGACGCACAACGCTATGCCTTTACCATTACCCATTACAGTGTGCCGGAGATCGGTCTGGTCGGTGAGCGCTTCTACTTTCGCATGAATGCCGATGGCAGCAACAAACGCCTGCACGACCTGTCGCTGGCAGATACGCGTCACGACAGCAGCCCCGAGCATCCGCAACTGGCCCGGCAGATGCAGGAACTTTGCCTCAACCTCTACGAGACGGCAAAATACCTGCGCTATCACAATGCCCACAGCGCATTGCAGACTTCTCAACAACCCTGACTCTAAAGGTACGTCATGAAAGTATTGGTGATCGGCGGCGGTGGTCGCGAACACGCCCTGGCCTGGAAGGCCGCGCAATCCCCGCAGGTAGACAAGGTCTTCGTCGCCCCCGGTAATGCCGGCACGGCCCATGAGGCCGGGGTGGAAAATGTGGCCATCGGCGCCGAGGACATCGACGCCCTGCTCCAGTTTGCTATCGACCAGCAGATCGACCTCACCATTGTCGGCCCCGAGGCCCCGCTGGTCATGGGGGTGGTGGACCGCTTCACCGCGGCGGGACGACGTTGCTTTGGCCCCAGCGCCGGGGCCGCGCAACTGGAAGGCTCCAAGGCCTTTACCAAGGACTTTCTCGCCCGCCAGCAGATCCCCACCGGCACCTACCGGAACTTCACCGCCATTGAACCCGCAATTGCCTATATAAAGGCACAGGGCGCGCCCATTGTCATCAAGGCCGATGGCCTGGCCGCCGGCAAGGGGGTGATCGTCGCCATGACCCTCGCCGAGGCCGAAGCGGCGGTACGCGACATG
>JAWOIE010000080.1:0-6198 GCA_046484825.1 Gammaproteobacteria bacterium
GTGATGCAGACCCCCTGGCCGAGAACATCGGCTTGTTTAGCCAGTTGATTCCACCGGCCAATATTAAGGTCGTGCATGGTGGCCACGACTGGTTCGGTTGGCGCGAACTCTGGGATGCCTTTCTGGATACGGGCCTGGTGGGTGCGGCAGACTAAAACGTGGGCGTCACAAGCCCAGATAGGGTTGCCTGAGGATTTGCATATCGTAGTGCGCCCGGCCATAAAGCGCCTGGTTTAGAGGTTCGATGTCGATTGCCCGGCGGGCATGCCAGCGTCGCAGGGTGGTATTCGCCCGACCGTCTTCAAGACGGGACAATAGCAGCAGGGCGGCCCTGATCTCCGCCGGCGTCGTCGCCGCCAACAGGGCGCGCCGGGCCCGCCGCCGTGTCTGGTAGCGACGCAGTGCCTGCACCCCGGAGCGCCAGACACGCCTGACTCCATAGAAGACGGCGACAGAGCCTAGAAGCATCAGTAGCGTTAACAGCCAGGGGCTAATGAAAATAAACACCGGCCACTCAAATTCGAGGTTGCGCAGACGGCCACTGTGCGGATCAAAATACGCTAAACGAACAGGCTCCGGTTGATACATGCCCGTGCGGGTCACGCGAAAGGGCAGTTGCAGGCGTGTCTCGCTACTGAGCCCTGTCTGGCTGAGCTCTTCGGTACTCCGGGCCGTGGCGGGATAGAATTCCAGCCCGGCCTGGCTGGAGACATAATGTTCCAGGCGTGGCCGTTGCGCCGCGCGCATGCCCTCGGCCTCCAGGGTGATTTCAAGTTGCTGTAGCCGCTGACTCAGGCCAAACACGGGCGAGCTTACTGTGCGCACGCCCAGCCGGCCAACGGCGATGTTGTCCGGTACGTAGAGTGGCAGGGGTTTGATGTGCAGCGCATAGCGGGGCAGATAAAAGCGATGGGTCTCGACACCGTCACGGATATAGCGCAGCGGTGGTAATTCCAGTAACGGCGCGCCAGTCTGCGTGGGCCAATAGACCCAGCCGCTGGTATGGCGCGTCGGCGCACCGCCCGCTGGGGTTTCACTGACCGTGTTCAGGTGCCGCAGTTGGCCATGGGCGAACTCGGCATCACGACTCTCCAGCACCACATGGCTGTCCTTGCTGCTCAGGACCACCTGCACGATCACCTCCTGACCCGGCCAGGCGCTGTGCGTGGAAATGTCCGCGTGGATGTCAAAGCGATGCCCGCTTTTGACATCCACGGCCGGCGTGACCTCTAGCCACAGTTCCTGTGAGCGGGTCGCACCGTACTGCAGTGCGGGTACGCGCAGCCTGCCCTGCTGGCGTGGATAGAGTCGTAGTTGCCACTGTTGTCCCGCGGCGGTACGGATCGTCTCCATGCTGCTGTCTACATGAAAGTGGTCTTCCAGCGGCGCCAGATTGATCGCGCGCAAGGGGCTGGCATGGCCCTGCGTGGTTAGCAGTAGCCGGGTAAATTTACCCTGTTCAATAACGTCGTTACTGAGGCGGGCGGTAAACGTGGCTGCCGCCAGCACGGGCGACGTGCAAACACAGAGACAGCAAGCCAGCATCAGCCAGTGGCGCATCACCATGGCGACACCCCCGGTAACGGATAGGGGTGTGACAGCGGCGCGGCAAAGCCCTCTTCCTGTTCAAACAGGCGTCGCCAGACATCAGCAGGCTGATTGACCAGACTGTGGCGGTGCGTTTCCAGTGCGGCAATGCTCTGCAGGCGATAGTCCCAGTCAGCATCATCGAGGTCTTCGACCTGTTGATTCACCAGGGTGGAGTCCTGCACCTGAAAGTTGACCGCCGGAGGCGTGCTCGCCTCAGGGGTGGGCAGGTGGCGTTCTGGATCGGCCGTGGATTCACCCAGGGAGACCTGCGTATTGGCAAGGTCGAGATTGTCGCTGGCCTCGGCGCTGCGCGGTCCGCGGCCGGGACGCGCACTCAGTGGATTCGCCTCGGCTGCCTGGTGTTGGCGTTGCGCATGCTCACGATTGCCCCTGGCCGCGGCATGGTCCGGCTGATAGCGCAGCACATCCTCATAGAGCGCAATGGCCTCGGCATAAGACTGCATCTGATAAAAGGTATTGGCCAGATTAAACAGGGCGGCGGCGCGTTGTGCATCGTGGGTGGCGCTGAGCACGGCCTGAATATAGGCATCACGGGCCTGCGGGTAATCGGCCAGCTGATAGAGGGCATTGGCCTCGCCGAGGCGCGCGCGGTAGCCGGGCAGACGGGCGAAATCGTGCTGGGCCTTTTGGTAGTCACCCTGTTGATAGAGCCGGTAGGCCTGGGCGTAGCCGGACTCGGTCGCGGCCACGGGCTCTGTGCCAGCAGCGACCAGGAGCATGGCCAGCAACGCGGCCAGTGGTGTGCCGCCGGAGGTAGCGGCGCCCTGGCGACGCGGTTGCAGCAGGCTGAGGAAAAAACACAACAGGGCGAAGAGTAACGGCCAGTGATACAACTCCTGCCAGAGGATCTTGTCCTGCGCACCGGCCGCGGTCGCGGCCCGCTGCTTGAGACCGGCCATGCCCTGGTCGTAGAGTTGCTGCCAGTCACGCTGATCCTCGTAGGCATCGCTATACGCGCCATGGGTGAGCGTGGCGAGGGTTTGCAGCGGCGCGCGTTGCAGGCGGGTGATGGCGGTGCGGGTCTGCGGATGACGCGGGTCCAGTCGCGCCACCACCGCCTGCCCCGCCAGCGTGCCAATCCCCAGACTGTAGACGCGGATGCGGTTTTGTTTCAGGTGCCGGGCGGTCGCGGCAAGCCGCTCGTGTTGCAGGGCGTCGATGTCGCCACCGTCACTGAGCAGGACAATGGCGCGCGTCTGTTCATCCGCTGGTGCGCCCTGTACTTTGGCGGGCGAGAATTGCTGGCTGGCGAAGTGCAGCGCGGCGTTGAGGTCGGAGCCGGCGGTGGGTAAGAGATTCGGTTCCAGGGCCGCAAGATAGTGACGCAGCACATTCGGGTCGTGGCTCAGGGGACTGAGCAGGTGCGGCCGCGCGGCAAACACCACCAGGCCGATACGCCGGTGTTCGACGCGCTGTAAAAGGTCCAGCAGTTCAAGACGGGCGCGTTGCAGGCGGCTGGGCAGGACGTCTCTGGCGGTCATGGACTGCGAGACATCCAGGACGATCATCACTTCGGCATAATGCTCCACATCGGTGGCGTAACTTTTCTCGGCAAGCCGTGGCCCGGCCATGGCCATGGCAAACGCGCACCAGGCGAGCAGTGCCAACAGGTGCCGCAACAGATAGTGGCGCTGGCTACGTGTCGCGGCCAACACCACCCAGGGGCGCAGCGGCCGTTCGGCATACTCATCATGACGCAGACGACGCATGACCTCGGCGAGCAGAATCATGAGCAGCGGATAAAGACCCAGCAGCAGCCACAGGGGTTCGCGCCACTGCAGCAAGGCGACGAGACTCATGTCCGCCCCCGCAGCAGCGCCGAGAGTTGCCAGAGCCACAACCAGACAAGGGCCAGCAGGAGTGGCCAGTGGTAGAGGGGGATCTGGATATAGACGGGTGGCAGCACAATGACCTGTTGCGCACCGGCCTGAATCTCCGCCAGCACCTGATTGAGACTGGCATGGCTGTCGGCACGAAAAAAGCGTCCACCCGCGGCGCTGGCGATATCCTGCAGGAGTCGGACATCCGCGGGTTGATAAATAAGACTACTGGTGTCCTCCTCTTTTGCGGTCATGCTAGCGGCACCCATGGCAATCAGGTGCAGGTGCAGGCCCTGTTGCCGGAGCAGGGCGGCGGCACTACGGGGATCGATCTGACGCACCGGGCGGTTGGCATCGGTAAGCATGACCAGGACCGGTTTTTCACCGCGTTGCAGGCCGGCCTCGAGTTCGTTTAGGGTATAGAGTATTGCCTTGCCGGGGTCGGAGCGCCGCCCGGTAAGACTGGCGGGTTGCAGGCGTTGCAACTGTGTGCGCAGTAAGGCGTGATCGGTCGTCAAGGGCACCAGGGTATAGGCCTGTTCGGAAAAGGCCACCAGCCCCAGGCGGCTGCCCGACAGGTCGGTGATAAAGTGTTGCAGCACCGACTTGACCATGCTCATGCGATCCGTGCGTTGACCCTCCACGAGATAGTCGCGCAGCATCATGCTCACCGAGGTGTCGACCAGAAAAATAATGTCACGATAGGGCGGGGGCTCGGGGAGTTTCTCGCCCAGACGATACGGCTGTGCCAGGGCCAGGTGGAGCAGACTCAGCAGCACCGCATAGGCCAGCCAGGAACGCCATGGCGCGCTGCTGGTGGGCCGCTCGCTGGCGGCCGCCGGTATCTGCGTCAGCAACGCTGCCAGCGGGTGGCGATAGTGCACCTGCTGGCGGGCGGTATACAACGCCGACCATGCCTGTAGAGAGCGGCCCAGCAGGCGCAGGCCCAGGGTCAGTAATAGCAGGCTGAGGGGTAGCAGCCACAGTAGCAAGGGTCGGGCAAACTGCAGCTGCTGAAAAAATTCCTGGATAGCCGTCACAGGCGCTTCATCCAGCGGCGCGCCTCAGTCGTCAGGCGCTGTACTTCAGCAGGGTCCGGTGGGGCGGCGCGATAACAGCCATGCAGCAGCGCGTCACAAAAGCGCTGCCAGTCATGTTGCCGCGCGGTGTCGAGCGTCAGCTCCTGTAAATGATTCACCTGGAGACCCTGTTGCAGGATGCGCCGCAAGATAAAAAGTTGCCTGCGGCTATCGACCGTCTGTCGGTGTAGCTGTTGCAGTTGGCGCCGCGCGACAACACGGGGTCGTTGCCACAGGTAACGCGCGAGCCACACCAGCGCCACGCCCGCCACCAGTGTCAGCAGTACCGCCGTCATGCCCGGGGTTTGCGTGGGTGCGGGCAGGGTGACGATGTCCACCCAGGGGGCGTGTACCTGCTCAGGCAAGGGCCGGCTCCTCGCTACGTTCCAGTACAAAAGGTTCATCACTGCTCAACAGACGTTGATAGTCCACCCCGGCGGAGTGCAGCCATTGGGCGATTTGCTCATGGCGTAACTGTAATTGCTGTTCGATCGCCTGCCGGGCGTCCGCATCGTTGCAGTTGAGTTGCAGGCTATGCCGGCCGTCACCGTCGGCAACGCGATAGCTACCCCGGCGCGGCAGCCGCACTTCGATATCGTCGAGCACCTGTACGGCACGCACCGTATGTTGTTGCGCCAGGGCATGGAACGAGGCGAGGTGTGACTGTTGCAGGTCGTAAAAATCACTCAACAGCACCACAATGCTGCCGGGTAGTAAACGACTGTAGAGCTGACGCACTACCCGCTCCAGGGTCACCGCCCCGGCGCATGGCGGTCGCGGTGGGCAGGGTCGCAACAGGGACTGAATAAGTTCATGCTGCGCGGCGGCCGAGGTCTTGGCCTCATACCACTGCGGCGTTTCTTCCAGCACGACGGCGCCCACCGCGAGTTGTTGCAGTTGGGCCTGGTACAGATACACCAGCGCCTGGCGTACCGCGGCCGTCACCTTTAAACGCCGGCGCGTGCCAAAGCACATGGACTCACGACGATCCACCAGCAGCCAGAGTTGCGGGCGGCGCTCTTCATGAAAGACCTTGCGATAGAGTTCACCGCTACGGGCATAGACGCGCCAGTTGATAAAACGGGCATCATCACCGGCCTGAAACAAACGGTTCTCGGCAAACTCATAACCGCTGCCGCTAAAGGTCGACAGGCGCTCGCCGAGCAGGGGGTGTTGCACGTCGCGCTGGGCGGTGAGCGGGGTACTGAAACGGCTGCGGGCGAACTGTTGCAGGTGCTGCATGTCCTGCGCATCGAGCAGCGGTTGCTGCACGTTGGCGGCATGGCGCCAGCGACGGCGTAGACGCCACAGGCGTTGCAGAAGTGTGTCCACCCGCCGCATCAGGGGATCGGAATAATCTCAATGAGTTTCTGGATAATGGCGTTGGCATCGACCTGTTCGGCGCGGGCGGTAAAGCTGGGGCGCAGACGGTGGCGGAGGATGTCCGGCGCCAGGGCAATGATATCGTCGGGGATGACATAGTCCCGTCCCTGCAAAAAGGCGTGGGCGCAGGCGGCGCGCGACAGGGCCAGGGTGGCGCAGGGTGAGGCGCCGAACTCGACATAGTCCTGCCAGGCAGCGACCCACTGCTGGGGTTGGCGGGTGCCATTGACCAGCTTGACAATGTATTCATCCAGTAGCGGCTCGATATGGATCTCGGCCACCTCGCGGCGCGCCTTGAGGACCGT
>JAWOIE010000089.1:0-19906 GCA_046484825.1 Gammaproteobacteria bacterium
CATCATTAAAAAACAGCGCTAGCTGATACAGATTGCCGCGGTTCGTCACATGCTGATACGAGGAACCGATAATGGCAAGATTCACATCCCGAGGCGCCTGTTCCGTGTAGCGAATGGCGCCGTATTGTAAAAAGTGGCTCCATTGTGAGGCGGGACTGGGACTCGGCGTCCATTCCATTCCCAGGCTGGCATACTGGCGATAATCATCACCATCAAGATAGAGTTGCTGCAACTGTAGCGGGAAACGCCAGTTGCCCCATGCCGAGGCAATCAGTGGCGACAGCTGGATACCGACGGTATCGGTATCCAGTGCATTACCGATATTCTGTCGCTGTTGATAATAGGCAGCGTAGTTCATGAGCAGCTTTTTACTCAGCAACTGCCGATAAGACAGATTGGCCTCAATACCGGTATAGCCCGTATCCTGCTGGCGATTATTCTCGTTGATGCTGAAGTCAATACCGCCAATCTGGATGACACTCAAATCCGGCGCGCTGTTGTAATTACTGTCCCAGCCGGCGCTAAGCTTGAACCAGGCACTGAGCCTGTTCTGTAAGACGAGTTGACGCTCATCGATGACCTGGATAAAGGCCCTGACTTTCTTTTGCACATTGTCGGGGGGCGTGGTGGCCAGGACCTCGGCGAAGAGGTCTCTGGCCGTTTGCAGGTCACCGATCAGAAAGTGGGCGCGGCCGAGCTCGACCTTGATACGGCCATTGTCCGGAAACTGGCTGATGAGTCGCTCAAGGGCAAAGATCGCCTGATGGACATGTCCCGATTCAATAGCGGCAATGGCATAGAGAAAATCAAAATCGGCCTGTCCGGCAAACTCTGCCTCCAGCTCTGTGGCCAGTGTGTAGGCCGCGGGGTAGTTCTGCGCCTGAATCAAGGCATCGAGATGCGGCAAATCGGCACGCACCTGTGGTGCGGCACAGACCAGCGTGACCGACAACAAACACAGGGCACACATGCGACCTGGGATCTGCAATATCATAGGGGACCCTGAGTAGGATTATTCTTTAACCCCTTGTTTATCGGGCAAAATTCCTGCCGACTTTAATTTTTATGCTATTGACTCGGCAGGGATATTCTGTAAACCGCCTTCCAGGATAAAGCAGTCGATGCCGCGTTCACGCAGGATAAAGGCGGCGGAGGCACTGCGACGCCCCGTGTCACAATAGACAATATAGTGTTTGTTTTTCATTAACTTATTGGCATTAAGGCGTAGGAGAAACAGCGGTATATTGAGACTGCCAGGGATTTTCTGATGTTGATGCTCACTCACAAGCCGCACATCCAGCCAGACGGCACCCGCCTGAACCCGTTCGAGTGCCGCGGCATAATCCAGGGAGCTTAGTACGGGCGCCTTGAGGAGTTGGTCAAAATCCTCCCGGGAGAGACGCATCAACACTCCATCGGTCAGCATCTTGATGGTGGCATTACGTGGCGCGGCTGCGATCAAGGCCTCCTCGCCGAAGCCCTCACCACTGGCCAGCTCGGCAATCTGCATGGGTTTGTTGCCGGTCTCAACGGCGTTGCGGATGACCGCGCAGCGGCCGTCCTTGATCATGTAGTAATCGTCCCCGGCCTCACCCTGTTTCATGATAATTTCGTCTTTGCGCACCGGTATGGCCTGCATCTTGATGAACATGGTCTGGATGTTGGCGGCCGGGACATTGTAAAAAATTTTCGACTGCAGAATTTTGGACATCCAGTCATGCTCATCCGCATCGCGTTCCTCGTCACCAAGCTCCTGTACCACATAACCGGCGTTCTGATCCCAGGTAAGCAGGACATCGAGCAGATTATTATCAATGCGCAGATAGCGGATCTCGGTTCTGGCTATCAGGGTGTAGTGCCGCGGGCGATGATGATCCAGCGGGAAGCGACACTGTGTCGAGCGGTGGTTGAGGCTTTTCTCGTCACCATTACCATCAATGAGGGCCACCTCGCCATTAATAAGATAAAAAGTATTTTGGTCCGTATCGCCACGTCTGAACAGGGTTTCGCCGGCGGGGAGGGTTTCGAGTTGTATCTGCCGGACGAGTTCCCTGAAATTGTCATCGGTCAGTTCGCAAATCGGGATAAGTTTTTTCAGGATGGTGATTTGAGGTGTGTATTCCATATCAGAGTATGCGCGAAATATCGTCTTTTGCTGTTCTGAGTTATGCGGCTAGTGGCCAACATAGAGCTTGGCGATGTCGTCACGGTGCTTCTCTGTGATGACCTGGCGTTTAAGCTTGAGTGTTGGCGTAATCATATCATTATCGACGCTCCAGGGCTCCAGCATTGCGTGGAACCGATAAATCTTGGCATAGCCTGGAAATTCCTCGAGGGTGGCGTTGATGCGTTGTAGCAGGTGTTTTTTGATGGCTTCGTTATTGGGTTCAGTCGGGCCTTTTATGCCCGCCCTGGTACAGAGTGTTGCAAATTGTGCTTCGTTCAAGACCACTAACGCCGAGAGAAAGGGTTTGCCCTCACCAATCACCATGACCTGTTCAAAGAGCGGATCGGCACATATCGCCAGTTCAATATCACTGGGCGGGACTTTCTCGCCATTAGAGAGGACAATAATATCCTTCAGGCGGCCGGTGATATAGATGTGACCGCCCTCAATCTTCGCCTTATCACCGGTATGTAACCAGCCATCCGCATCGATGACCTCATGGGTAGCTTCATCATTGTTCCAGTACCCCAGCATCACCCCTGGGGAGCGCACGAGTAATTCACTGTGTTCGTCCAGTTTTACCTCGACATCCGGTATCGCCTGACCCACGCTGGCAATATCATTGTCCTCAACCCGATTGGTACAGACAACCGGGCTGGCCTCCGTCATGCCATAGCCCTGCGAAATGGTCAGACCCAGGCCGGTAAAAAATCGGCCAATCTCAAAGGCGAGTGGTGCGCCACCACTAACGGCCAGATCAAGCTGGCCGCCGAGTTTCGCCATGACTTTGCGCGCCACCAGGGCATATAGCGCCGGCCACAGGAGAAGTTTTGGATGCCAGGCAACCTTGTTCTGGGTGTGCAGGAATTTAAGCCAGCCAACGTCGACGGTCATGTGGAACAATTTCCTGGCCAGACGGGATTTGCTGTTCAGTTGCAGATTGATTTTGTTGTAGACACGCTCAAAGATCCTTGGCACCGTGACCAGGACCGTGGGCCTTCTGTCCTGCAGGTCTTCAGCTAGTTGATCGATGGAGCGTGCATAGGCCACGGTACCGCCGGTGAGCATGGGCAGGTAGTAGCCCGCGGTGCGTTCAAACATATGCGACAAGGGCAAAAATGACAGATAACGTTCACGGGTCCTGAAGGGATAACACTGCGCACAACTGTAGGCATTCCAGAGAATATTGCCATGGCTCAGCATGACGCCCTTGGGTTTGCCCGTAGTCCCGGAGGTGTAGACAATACTGGAAAGGCTATGCCGGTCCAGTTCAAGACGGGCGGGCGCGTCGATTTTTTTAACCAGCCAGTCCTCCAGGCTCTGCAGGCGCGGACAGTCCGCGCGCGTCTCGGTCTTTAGAGAGATGATCTTTTTTAATGAAGGAACTTCATCAATGACGGCCTCGAGCAGATTGAACTGCGAGATATTGTCGATAAACAGGATTTTGACATCGGCGTGGTTGAGGATGTAACGGGTATTTTCCGGCCGGTCATTGACATAGAGTGGCACCACGACCAGACCGAGCCCCAGGGCGGCCTGTTCACACAGCACCCAGGAGGGGGAATTTTTCAGCATAATGCCGACGCGATCCCCTGGCACCAGGTGTTCCTGACGCAGACTGTGTTGCCAGCCACCGACACGCTCTGCCATTTCCTGCCAGCGAAGTTCACACCACTGCGCGCTGGTGCTATCAAAATACTCATAGGCGACCTTGTCCGGGCTGCGCGCGACACGCTCAAGAAAGAGTCGGGACAGATTCGGGGCCTCGGCCGGGGTGATATAGTTCTCGAGTTCCATGAGTGTTACGCCTCCTTTTCCATAACCATCAGAATTTAGATCCCACTGAGTTTGTCCCAGCCAGGGGCTTGTTTGAAACGTTCCCCATAGCGTTGCTCCAGATGCTCAAGGAGTTTAAGGGTCTGTTCCTGACCACGGTCTTTGATGTAGTGAAACGGGCCGCCACGAAATGGCGCAAAGCCGGTGCCAAAGATAATCCCAGCATCGGCGGCATCGGTGTTGTCCACTACACCGTCATGGACGCAGGCGGTGGCCTCATTGAGTAGGCGCAGGAGCAGGCGGTCGCGTATATCGGTCGGTGGCGTGTAATCCTTGGGGATCGGCGGTTTGACCGGGCGACCATTTTTAAAGTGATAAAAGCCGCGCCCGGTTTTTTTACCGAGGTGTCCCTTTTCGACCAGACGCACCAGTTTATCCGGGATAGTAATATTCATGTCCGCGGCGAGGATCTGCGCCACCTTCAGACAGATATCGAGGCCAACGGTATCGGCAAGCTCCACCGGACCCATGGGCATCCCAAACGCTAGCGCGGCATCGTCAATCACCTTGAGGGGAATGCCCTCATCGGCGAGGTAGACCGCCTCCATGAGATAGGGCATGAGCACGCGATTGACCAGAAAGCCGGGGCTACTGGTCACCGCGAGCGGCAGGCGGTCAATGCTGCGCGCAAAGGCCGCGGCCTGTGCCTGGACCCGCGCATCCGTTTGCGGTCCATGCACAATTTCCACCAGGGGCATCTTTGCAACCGGGTTGAAAAAGTGCAGCCCCACCAGCCGCTCCGGCCGCGCGAGTACCGTGGCCAGTTCCTGCAACGGAATACTGGAGGTGTTGGTAGCGAGGATGGCGCTCGCTTTCATTTTCGGTTCGATCGCCGCAAACAGATTGCGCTTGACCTCGGGATCTTCAAAAATCGCCTCAATGACCAGGTCGGCACGGGTGATGCCGTCGCCCCGCGGATCAGGGATGAGTCGATCCATGGCCCGCTGAATCAGTCGGCGGTCTTTCAGGCGTTTGCTGTACAGGCCGTAGGCCCGCTTCATCACCTGGGCAATGGTCTCGTTTTTTTGATCCTGCAGGGTCACGGTATAGCCTTTCAAGGCACACCAGATGGCAATATCGCCGCCCATAACGCCGCCGCCAATGACATGCACGCGTTTGGCGTCAAAATCCTTGAGCTGTCCGGCGGCCTTGAGTTGCTCCTGCAGAAAAAACACCCGAATGAGATTCTGGGCCGTCTTGCCCATAATCAGACGGGCGACGGAGGCCGCCTCTTCAGCAAGCATTTGTTCCGGGTTGTCGTACAGGCGCACCCATAAATCAATGAGGGCATAGGGTGCGGGATAGTGTGCCTTCGGCGCGCGTCCCGCCACCTTGCGGGTCAGATACTTTGCCAGCCAGGGACGCAGTTGCCGGTGATTGAGTACCCGGATCCAGAACGGCAATTTCTTCGCCGCGGGAGGTGACTGCAAAATGCCACGGACGGCATGACGCAGCTGCCGCTGGGGGACGGCATAATCGATCAGGCCGACCTTTTTTGCCGCGCGCGCCGACAAGGACCTGCCGCTGAGCATCAGGTCCATGGCCGCCGGGGCGCCGATGCGCTGGATGGAACGTAGTGTGCCGCCGAAGCCCGGGTGGATGCCAAGCTTCACTTCGGGCAGGCCGAGGCGCGTGTTGGCGTCATCATCCGCGATTCGGTAGCGGCAGGCCAGCGCCAGCTCCAGACCGCCACCGAGACAGTAGCCATGGATGAGCGCAATGGTGGGAAAGGGCAGTGTGGCCAGGCGATTGAACAGGGCATGGGCATTCTGGATCAGCGCCAGGGCCTCGGCCTCGGTCGTCAATTGGGTAAAGGAGCTGATGTCGGCACCGGCGATAAACCCCGCGGCCTTGGCGGACTGGATTACCAGTCCCCTGGCCCCATCGCGCTCGGCAGCGTCCAGCAGCTGATCCAGTTCCTGCAAGACATCGGCACTGAGGGTATTGGTATTGCTGCCGGCCTTGTCCAGGGACAGCCAGACAATCTGCTCGGGATCCCGATCATAGCGCCAGTGTTGGTAGTTTTTTGTCATGGCCTTACCTTTATATATAGTTATGCGCATTCCAGCAGCATGGCGCCACCCTGGCCACCACCAATACACAGACTGGCGATGCCTTTTTGCTTGTGGTTTTGTTTCAGGGTCTGCAACAGATGCAGCACTATGCGCGCACCACTGGCGCCGACCGGGTGGCCCAGGCTGATGCCGCCACCATGAATATTGAGGCGCGCCGGATCCAGACTGCCAAGCGGTCCGCGCAGGCCCAGTGCCGTCGTGCAATAATCGCTATCCTCCCAGGCGGCCAGACAGGCCAATACCTGTGCCGCAAAGGCCTCATTGATTTCCCAGTAATCAATATCGTCCAGGCCGAGTTTATTGCGTTGCAAAATCGGGGTAATGGCATGCACCGGGCCCAGTCCCATTTGCTCCGGTGCCAGTCCCGCCCAATGGCTGTCACAAATTTTACCGAGCACCGGCAGGTCGTGTTGCTTGACGGCGGCCTCGCTGGCGAGAATCAGCATGGCGGCGCCATCGGTAATCTGCGCACTGTTACCCGCCGTGACCAGGCCGAAGGGGCGATCAAACACCGGTTTCAGTTTGCCCAGCTTCTCCGCGGTGCTGTCGGCACGGACCCCGTCATCCTCCTGATAATAGTGTCCGCGAGTATCGAACATGACCTCAATCTCCTGCAGCAGGTGTTCCTGCTGTGCCTGCGCCAGGCGTAGGTGGCTCTGTACGGCGTAGTCATCCATTTGTGCGCGGGTGATATTGAAGCGATAGGCGAGGTTCTCTGCGGTCTGTCCCATGGACAGACCCACGACCGGGTCCGTCAGGCCGCGCAGCAGACCGATAATGGGTTTAAAGTGCCGGGCGCGTAATTGCCCCAGAACGGCGAGCCGCTGGGGGAGGGTTTTGGCGCCCATCCAGGCGCTCAGCCAGCCAACCATGGTGTTATTGAGCAATACCGGTGCATGGCTCATGGACTCCACCCCGCCGGCCAGCACCAGGTCGGCCTTACCCAGCTTAATATCATTGGCGGCACAGTCGATCGCCTGCAGGCCGGAGGCGCAGTTGCGTTGCACGGTCCAGGCGGGGATACGCTGGTCACAGCCGAGGCGCAGCGCGACCACACGGGCGATGTTGGCCTCATCAGGACCGGGCATGACACAGCCCATAATGACTTCGTCCAGCAGGTCGAGGTCAAAACTCTGCCGCGCCATGAGCGGCCGCGCACAACCGAGTGCCAGATCCGCGGCGGCAAACGGGCCGGGCTTGCCACGCGCCTTGAGAAAGGGGGTACGGCTACCATCGACAATAAACACGTCACGGCGTTGTCCGCCGGTCTTTTTTACGGCACGCTTTTTTGCCGCCTTTTTCTTGACCACTTCTTCAACCACCGATGTTCTCCTTGGTAAAGTCAGGCGCAAAGTCATCGACCTGAATGACGTCGAGGCGGGCCGCCTCTGCCTCGCGCAACAATACAGCATCATTATCATTGATGATATTTTTCGCCAGCCCCAGTTCGATAAGACCTTCCAGACCGGCGATGCCCACACGCTGGTCTCTCAGGGACTGGCGCAGTTTCCGCTCCACATGCTCGGCCTGGATAACCTTGCTCAGGGCATATTCCAGTCGGCCAATTTGCTGATCGGTGGCGGTGGGCAGGTAGATGCCCGCGGTTAATCGATCCCGGCCACTGGAAGGTGTCATGAGAAACTCGGCAATGTTCTGACTCAGGCGGTCGTTGGGCAGGCGAAAGCGGCGGCCAAAGGGAAAAATGACCCAGCGCATTAGCCAGGCGACCGGACGATTGGGAAGATTGTTGAGCATCTCGTCCATGGCCTGCTGGATTTGGTAGAGGCAATAGTCGCAGCCCCAGCGTAACAGGGGGATGTCGTCCTTCTGGTAACCCTGTAGCTCAAACCGGCGACAGGTGGCCGAGGCCAGATACAGATAACTCAGCATATCCGCCAGGCGACCGGAAATTGATTCCCTGCGCTTGAGGCTCCCGCCCAGGGTGAGCAGGGCAGTGTCGGTCAGCAGGGCAAAGGCGCTGCTCAGGCGCGACAGTTTCTGGTAGTAGCGCCGCAGGGGGCGCTTGCCCGGCACCAGTCGGAGCCGCCCGCCGGTGATGGCAAGATAGAAGGTGCGAATAAAATTACGCAGAAAAAAGAAACCGTGCCCGAACAGGGCGCGATCAAATTTTTTCAGGCCAACGTTATAGTCCGCCTCTGCCACGGCCTCGAGCTCGGCGAAAATATAGGGATGGCTGCGGATGGCGCCCTGCCCGAAAATGATCATGCTGCGGGTAAGGATGTTGGCGCCTTCCACGGTAATGCTGATGGGCAGGGCCTGATAGGCGCGCCCCATGATATTGCGTGGCCCCAGACAGATCCCCGCGCCACCGAGAATGTCCATGCTGTCATTGACGACCTTGCGCATTTGTTCGGTCAGGTGATACTTGACGATGGCGGAGATCACCGAGGGCTTCTCGCCGTTGTCCAGAGCATTCAGGGTCATGACGCGCGCGGCGTCCATCATATAAGTATAACCACCGATGCGCGCCAGGGCCTCCTGTACCCCTTCAAAGCGACCAATGGGCAGCTTGAATTGACGACGCACGCGAGCGTAAGCACCGATGGCACGACTGGAGAGTTTGGCGGCCCCGACACTGAGCGCGGGCAGGGAGACCGCACGGCCATCGGAGAGACACTCCATTAACATGCGCCAGCCCTGGCCGACGCGCTCCGGGCCGCCGATAATCCAGTCCAGCGGCACAAAGACGTCCTTGCCACTGTTGGGCCCGTTCATAAAGACAATATTGAGCGGCAGGTGCCTCCGCCCAATGTTGACCCCCGGGGTGCTGGTGGGGATCAGGGCCAGGGTAATGCCGCGGTCTTCCTCGTCGCCGATGAGATGGTCGGGGTCGTAGAGTTTAAAGGCCAGGCCGAGCAGCGTCGCTACGGGGCCAAGGGTAATGTAGCGCTTGTTCCACGTCAGGCGCATGCCGAGGACATCTTGTTGTCCGTCAAAGTCCTGCCGGCAGACGATGCCATAGTCGGGGATGCCGCCGGCATCGCTACCGGCCTCCGGGCTGGTCAGGGCGAAGCAGGGGATCTCCTCGCCCTTTGCCAGTCGCGGCAGATAGTGTTGGCGCTGCGCATCGGTGCCGTATTCCATGAGCAGCTTGGCGGGGCCGAGTGAGTTGGGCACCATGACCGTCACCGCGGCAGAGATACTGCGGGTGGCGATTTTCATGACCACCTCGGAGTGCGCCAGGGCGGAAAATTCCAGTCCCCCGGAGGCCCGGGGGATAATCATGCTGAAAAAACCGTTTTCCTTGATAAAGGCCCAGACATCCGCGGGCAGGTCACTGGTCTCGTGGGTGATCTGCCAGTCGTCGAGCATGCGGCAGAGCGTCTCGGTGGGGCCGGCAAGGAATTCCTGCTCCGCCGCGGACAGCGGCGGGGCAGGGATCTTTTTCAGTCTGCGCCAGCGGGGCCGACCGCTAAAGAGTTCGCCGTCCCACCAGACCGTGCCGGCATCCAGTGCCTCACGCTCGGTCTGTGACATGGCGGGGGTCACGCGGCGAAAGAGTTTGAGAATGGGTTCTGAAATCCAGCGTAACCGCCAGGATTGCATGCGTTTACCGGGCGACGTGTCTGAATGTTCACTCATACGCACTTCCTTCCTTGTTCGATGTCATGATGCTAAAGACGGCCGCGCTTAGATTGCGGCCAGCCAGTCCCTGATACGTTGTTCCGCTTCAAGCCTGACACTGATAAATAAATGTGCCTTGCTACTATAGCCTACTTATCGACAGCGGCGTCCAAAGGTTTAGCATAAAACCTTTTTGTTTTCAGTGCGTTGCTATAATTTGTCAGTCTGTTGCCGCTGCCAGCCGGATCGCTGTGTGTATTTTATCCAGGTCTGTATAAAAATGCGGCGAAAAGCGAATGGCGCCGCCACGGCAGGCGCAAAATACGCCTTGTTTGAGGAGCGACGCATAGACTGCCTGGCTTGTTCGCTGGGTGTGCTGAAAACTAACAATGCCGGCATAACGCCCGGGGGCAGGATCGGTGCAGAGTTGCAAGGTGGCCGATTCCTGAATGGCGGCGATCATGGCCGCACTGCGCGCCAATACCTTTGCCTGCACCGTCGGCATACCGACCTCCAGTAGCAGCGAGATACTGGCGTGCAGGGCATGAATGCCCACCATATTGGGGCTACCGCATTCAAATCGGCGCGCGCTGGCGGCCGGTTGCCAATCGTGGCGCTCAAAGTCGCCGACGTGCTCGATCATGTGCCAGCCATACTGTTTCAGCGCGATCTGCTCATAGCATTCAGGGCGGCAGTAAAACAGGGCCAGGCCTTCCGGTCCCAGCATCCACTTGTGGCCATCGGCCATGACAAAATCCGCCTGGATAGCCTGTACGTCGAACTCGACCGCGCCAATGCTCTGAATGGCATCGACGCAGAACAGGATGTCATGCCGCTGACAATGCTCACCCAGCCGCGCCAGTTGCAGACGCAGGCCACTGGCATATTGCACTGAACTTACCGACAGCAGGCGGGTATGTTGATCCGTTGCCGCCATGAGCGCCGCCTCGGGCGTATCTGCCGAGCTCAGGTCAACCTGACGGACTTCAACACCCTGGCCCTGCAATGATTCCCAGACGATGCGGTTGGAGGGAAACTCCTGGTCACTGATGACCACATTGTCGCCCGCCGTCCACGTCAAACCGTAGGCGACCACGGACAGGGCCTCCGATGTGCTCTTTAACAGGGCAATCGTGTCTTTTCCCGGTGCATTGATCAAACGCGCCAGCATGCTGCGCAAGTCGTCTTCCACCTGTAGCCAGGCGGGGTAATTCAGCGAACCCTGGCGCGCATTTTCCACGGCAAACTGTTCCACGGCCGTGAGGGTCCTTAGCGGCCAGGGGGCGACGGCCGCATGGTTGAGATAGGTGATTTCAGGCTGAAGACAAAAGGCTTGCGTACTATCCATGCTAAATTTCGCGGTTGTGTGTAAAAAAGGTCATAGCGGTATAGAGACACCAGATAGAGACACCTTAATGCACCGGCCTGGCGCAGTAAACAGCCCCACGCTGCAAAATAAGGCACAAAGATGCTTGTTCAACCTGGCCGGGCGACTGGGTTCCTGATTTTTCCGCCGATAGGCCCCTGCCCCAAAGTCGAGCAAGGCGCCTGAATCTTTTGGAACTATGAACTGGTTGGGGTTAAAGCGTCGAGGTTTGTTGCCTTTGGTTATATCAGTCGCACCGGCTGATAATTTTTATACCCAGATGAGGTTGTTGGCATCATGCTTGCTATCTCCATTTTATATCAGGGAATTAATTTAGTGGGTTATGGCTGAAAAACTCAGAGTCATGTTGGTGGATGAAGAAGCGGGGCGTTCAGCCGTGTTGCAACAGGCGCTGCAGGATAATGGCTATGAAGTCGTTGCACGCATTGGTACCGACGAAGACCTGTTGGCCAAAGTCAGGTCGATTCAACCCGACATGATCATTATTGATATGCAATCACCCGACCGAGACACGCTGGAATCCATGCAAATGATTCATCGCGAGCAACCCAAACCCATTGTCATGTTTGCAGAAAACAGCGATCGCGTGACCATTGCCGATGCCGTCAAGGCCGGGGTCAGCGCCTATGTGGTCGATGGCCTCAATGCAAAACGTATCCAGCCCATTATGGAAGTGGCCATTGCACGCTTCCGGGAATTTCAGGCCTTGCGCGACGAATTGGCCAGAACCAGGACCGACCTGGCGGAGCGCAAGATTATCGACCGGGCCAAGGGCCTGATCATGACACAGCGTAAATGCACCGAGGACGAGGCCTACAAGGCCCTGCGAAAACTGGCCATGGACCGTAATGAAAAACTGGCGGAGGTGGCCCGAAGCGTTATTGAAGTGGCCAGTCTGTTTTCCTGATGCGTACATTAACCGAAACAATCGCAAATTATTAATCTGATACCGTGAATCATGACAACGCTTAAATTTGGTTTTATTCCTTTGACTGACTGCGCACCACTGGTGATGGCGCAGGAAATGGGTATGTTTCGTCGCCATGGCCTCGAGGTTGAGCTTGTCAAGGAGGTCTCCTGGGCCAACATCCGGGACAAGGTGGCGACCGCGACGTTTGATGGGGCGCAGATGCTGGCCACGATGCCCATTGCGGCGAGTCTGGGCATTGCCGGACCGGCAACCCCTCTGGTGACGGCAATGGTGATGAGTCTCAATGGCAATGCCATCACCGTCTCCAATTCGCTGTATGCGCAAATGCAGACACTCGTCCCCGAGACAGGCCGCGTTCGCCCCTGCAGTGCGGCCGCCATCCAGACGGTCATCCGGCAGCAGGTACAGTCAGGTGCGCCGAAATTGCGACTGGCGACGGTCTTTCCAACCTCGACCCACACCTATGAATTACGCTATTGGCTCGCCGCGTCAGGCATTGACCCGGACCGGGATCTGGATTTAATCGTCATACCGCCCACACAGATGGTCGAAAATCTTGCCTCCGGGAATATCGATGGCTTCTGTGTGGGTGAGCCCTGGAATAGTCTGGCCATCAACGAGGGCCTGGGCCACAGCCTCATTACCAAATACGAACTCTGGAACAACAGCCCGGAAAAAGTCTTTGGCGTCAGTCATGAATGGGCCGAGAAAAATCCGGATGACCATATGGCCACTATACGGGCGCTGGTGGAGGCGGCCCGTTGGCTCGACGCCGACATCGCCAATCGACACGAGGCCGCGGCGATACTCAGTCGCCACGAGTATCTCAACACCGACATCGATGTCATCAAAAATTCCATGACCGGCACTTATCAATATAACGCCGGTGAAAACCCGTTGGCCATGCCGGATTTTAATGTCTTTTACCGCTATGCCGCCAACTTTCCCTGGTTGTCGCATGCGGTCTGGTTTTTGAGTCAGATGATTCGCTGGGGACACATTCAACAGCCCCTGGATGTCGCGGCCGTCGCCAGCCACATTTATCGTCCAGACATCTATCGACAGGCGGTAACGTCAATAGGTCTGAAATTGCCCAATGTCGATTACAAGGAAGAGGGTGTGCATGCCCACGGCTGGGAATGGCCTGATCAGGAGCTCGGACTCAAAATGGGTGCGGACTATTTTTTTGATCACGCGCGGTTCAGGGCAAGTGAGATCATTACCTATCTTGATACGTTTTCGATCCAACACCCGCGCTTCGATTACCACGCGCTGAAATAAATGTATAGCGCACGCTTGTGGTGCGCAGACCCGGGGTAATGTGATTTTTGTGTGCACGGATAAAGCGTCGCGGCGGACATGCGATATATCTAAGTAGATGAAATAACAGAATTTACCTGGATAATTTAACAGTTGGTATGGCTTGTGCAATACATGCCATAGCAAGACCAACGAGGGTCCTGCGAGTTCGACAACACGTTTCTACGGAATACCTGTTGGTCTCCTGCACGACAGTGCGGTAAAAATCGCCAGTGAAACGCATACGGCGAATGCAATGGACAACGGCGTCCAAACCTACAGCGCATTTTGAACTGAGGGTTTGGGCGTTTTTTTTGGTAAACAGAAATAGGGAGTGGATAGACATGAAGCGATTGATTAGAAGTGTGTGTTGTTTCTGGCTGAGACGAAGAATAATTACCGTCGGTGTCGCTGTTGGACTCGGGCTGGCAACATCCCCCTTACTGGCCGACGTCGGTGCGCCCGAAAAGGAAGAACTCAAGTTTGGCTTTATAAAGCTGACCGATATGGCGCCTTTGGCGATTGCCTACGAAAAGGGCTACTTTGAGGATGAGGGTCTCTACGTCAGTCTCGAGGCACAGGCCAACTGGAAGGTCCTGCTGGATCGTGTGATTGACGGTGAACTGGATGGCGCGCATATGCTGGCCGGCCAGCCGCTGGGGGCTACCATCGGATTTGGCACCCAGGCGCATATCATTACCGCCTTTAGCATGGACCTGAATGGCAATGCGATCACCGTCTCCAATGATGTCTGGGCGAAAATGAAACCGCATGTTCCACACCAGGATGGCAAGCCGATCCATCCTGTCAAGGCGGATGCCCTGAAACTGGTCATTGCACAATTCAAGGCAGAGGGTAAACCCTTCAAGATGGGCATGGTGTTCCCCGTGTCGACACACAACTACGAACTTCGCTACTGGTTGGCCGCAGGCGGAATTCACCCCGGCTATTACGCACCACACAAGGGCGACACCAGCGGCACGCTCAAGGCCGACGCCCTGTTATCAGTAACACCACCTCCGCAAATGCCCTCAACCATGGAGGCCGGCACGATCTCCGGTTACTGTGTCGGCGAGCCTTGGAACCAGCAGGCGGTCTTCAAAGGTATTGGCGTACCCGTGATTACCGACTACGAAATCTGGAAAAACAATCCGGAAAAGGTCTTTGGTGTCAGCAAGGCCTGGGCGGACAAGTATCCCAATAGTCACATCCGGGTCGTAAAGGCGATGATACGGGCCGCCAGGTGGCTCGATGAAGAAAACAACAAGAATCGCCCCGAGGCGGTAAAAATCCTGGCCGGTAGCCAGTATGTGGGCGCCGATTATGATGTTATCGCCAATAGCATGATCGGCACCTTTGAATATGAAAAAGGCGATGTGCGCGAGGTGCCGGACTTTAATGTCTTTTTTCGCTACAACGCGACCTACCCCTATTACAGTGATGCCGTCTGGTACCTTACCCAGATGCGTCGCTGGGGACAGATTGCCGAGCAGAAGTCTGATCAGTGGTATGCGGATATCGCCCGCAAGGTCTATCGCCCTGACATCTATGCGACAGCAGCCAGGGCGCTGATCGCAGAGGGCAAAATGAAGGCCAGTGAATTTCCGGATTTCGATAAGGAAAGCGGATATCGCCCGCCGCAAGCCGAGTTTATCGATGCGGTGACCTATGATGGCACAAAACCGAATGCCTATCTGAATCAGTTCAAGATCGGTTTGAAGGGCAAGGATAAAATTTAGCGCGGGCTGGCCTGCCTTCCTGCGGGAGGGCAGGTATCCCATGAAGGCACACAGGTGCCAACATAGGAATGGTCGAGACAGGTTATGGCAATAATGAAGGTTAGCTTATGAGTCAGTTGTTATTAGCAATTCGAAATTATACTGATGTGCGTTGGTCGGAAGCACCAAAATGGCTGTTTAATGCATTGATGGTGCCTGCCATTGCCATGCTGTTTTTTCTGATGATCTGGGGCGCTGTCGCCGCACAAATTGAGACCTCCCTGGGGCAGGTGCCGGGACCTGCGCACGTATGGCAGCAGACACTAACGCTCTACGAGGAGCATCAGACGGAACGTGCCAAGCAAGCCGCCTTTTACACACGGCAGGAGAAACGCAACCAGGAGTTATTGGCAAGGGACCCGCAAGCCGAAGTCAAAATTCGCGACTATACGGGCAAGGCGACATTTTTTGATCAAATCCTCACCAGCATTATCACCGTGGCAACCGGATTTATCATTGCCTCGCTGATCGCCATCCCGGTGGGGATTGCCTGTGGCTTGAGTACCTTGTTGTACGCGGCGATGAATCCGTTAATCCAGATGTTTAAACCGGTCTCACCACTGGCCTGGTTGCCCATCGTCACCATTATTGTCAGCGCCGTCTACATTAGCGATGACCCAATGTTTGACAAGGCCTTTCTCAATTCAGCTATCACCGTCATGCTTTGCTGTATGTGGCCAACCATTATCAATACCACCGTCGGTGTTTCCACGATTGACAAGGACCTGGTGAATGTCAGTCGCGTACTGCGCCTTGGCTGGTTTACCAATATTTATAAAATCGTCCTGCCATCATCCATACCGATGATGTTTGCCGGTTTGCGTGTTTCGCTGGGGATTGGCTGGATGGTGTTAATCGCCGCCGAAATGCTGGCGCAGAATCCGGGGTTGGGCAAGTTTGTCTGGGATGAGTTTCAGAACGGCAGTTCCGATTCACTGGCGCGTATCATGGTCGCGGTGATTGCGATTGGACTAATCGGTTTTGTCCTGGACCGGTTAATGTTGATACTGCAAAAGTCCGTTTCCTGGGACAAAAATGCACTTATACGTTAGCCGAAGCTGACGAGGAGAATCACGAATGAACGCGTATTTGGAAATTTCGCATGTGTCCATTGAATTCCCGACACCCGCAGGGCCCTTTAAGGCGCTCAATGATATCAATTTACAGATTGCCAAGGGCGAGTTCATCTCGCTGATTGGCCACTCCGGCTGTGGCAAGTCGACGGTACTCAATATCGTCGCCGGGCTTTACCAGGCCACGACGGGGGGCGTCATCCTGGAAGGCAAGGAAGTCGATGCGCCGGGACCGGACCGCTCCGTGGTGTTTCAGAACCATTCACTCTTGCCCTGGCTCAGCGCCTATGAAAATGTCGAACTGGCTGTCAAGCAGGTCTGCAGGGGCAAAAGCCGACAGGAAATAAGGCAGTGGGTCGAGCACAACCTGGAGCTGGTACATATGTCCCATGCCCTGCACAAACGCCCCAGTGAAATTTCCGGCGGCATGAAACAACGGGTCGGTATCGCCAGGGCACTGGCCATGGAACCGAAGGTCCTGCTCATGGACGAACCCTTTGGCGCGCTGGATGCCCTGACGCGGGCACATATGCAGGATTCGCTCATGGAAATACAGGCGCGGCTGAACAATACCGTCATCATGATTACCCATGATGTCGATGAGGCCGTGTTGCTCTCAGACCGAATTGTGATGATGACCAACGGCCCCGCCGCCGGCATTGGCGAGGTCGCCGAGGTGGACCTGCCGCGGCCGCGCAACCGGGTCGAACTCGCGGACAACAAGCGCTATAACCAGATTCGGGCACAGGTACTGAAGTTTCTCTATGAACGGCAGAAGGCCCCGGTGGAGCATGTGGCCTGAGGGTGCCAGGGGTGATGCCGCTCCTCCTGCCGCTGGCTGGGTTGGCCGTCCGGTTGAGCGCGGGCGATCAACGGAGATTTATTGCACTAAAACGGCACATCAAATTCCATTGACTCATGATACGCCACAAAACAGTGCAGATAAAAATCTCCGTTGCACCGCGTATCGATATATATCTCGGTGAAATCAAGGACTTACATATTTGCATCAGCCTGGCACAGAAGCTGCAATTACAGATTGAACAGGCTCAGATGACGTTGCTTTAATTATAAACAAGGTCGCAGGCGTACGCCTCACCCAATGGCGGGTGAGTCAATGTACACATTACGCAGCGAGTCGCAAGATACTGGACAAAGGCGTCCCCCCTCAGGAATTCATCCCTGCAGGAGAGACGCTTTTTTTTGTGCCCAAGAAAATCTACGCCGGAGGACAGGGTTTATGGCGAAAGAACAACTGGTAGTCATCGGTAATGGCATGGCAGGTATGCGTACCGTTGAGGAGCTGTTAAAGCTGGCGCCGACGGCCTATGACATTACCGTCATTGGTGACGAGCCTTATGGTAATTACAACCGGATCATGCTGTCACCCTTGCTGGCCGGAGAGAAGGGCATTGATGAGATTATGCTCAATGACGAGCAGTGGTATGTAGAGAATGAAGTGACCTTATGTAAGGGGCGCAAGGTTGTTGAAATCGAACGTGGAAAAAAATTCGTGCGTCTCGACAATGGCAACAGTGTAAAATACGATCGCCTGCTCATCGCCACCGGTTCCAGCCCATTTATCATCCCTGTTCCTGGCAACGACCTTGAGGGCGTGGTTGCCTTTCGCAACATTGACGATGTTGAAAAAATGCTGGCCGCCACCGAACAATACAAACATGCGGTCGTTATCGGTGGCGGCCTTCTGGGCCTGGAAGCCGCCAATGGCTTAATGCAGCAGGGCATGAGTGTCACCGTGGTTCACCTCATGGATACCCTGATGGAACGTCAGCTGGATGTTCCGGCCGCCACAATGTTGCGTAAATCTCTGGAAGAACGGGGTCTGGACTTTTTAATGGGCGCACAGACTGAGGCGCTTGTCGGTCAGGGCCGTATCGAGCAGGTGCGATTTAAAGACGGCACCGAGATTGATGCCGACCTGGTCGTCATGGCGGTAGGCATTCGCCCGAATATCGAATTGGCAAAAGAGGCCCGTATTCACTGCGAGCGTGGCATTGTAGTCAACGACACGATGCAAACCTATGACCCCTGTATCTATTCCGTTGGCGAATGTGTTCAACATCGCGGCGTGACCTACGGACTGGTCGCACCTTTGTTCGAAATGGCCAAGGTCTGTGCCAATCATCTCGCCCGACACGGTATCGGCCGATATGAAGGCTCGCTGACCTCGACCAAATTGAAAGTTACCGGTATCGATTTGTTTTCCGCTGGCGATTTTACCGGCAATGCAAATACCGATGAGCTGGTATTACAGGATGCCGCACGCGGTGTCTATCGCAAGCTTGTGCTACGTGATAATCGCATCCAGGGCGCCGTCATGTATGGCGACACCATTGACGGTACCTGGTACTTTGATCTGATGCGTGACCAGACCGACATCAGCGACTTTCGCCATAGCATCCTGTTCGGGCAGGCCCACCTGGGTGATTCCGGACATGGCAATGACCAGCGTGTCGCCAGCATGGCGGACAGTGCCGAGATCTGCGGGTGTAACGGTGTCTGTAAGGGCGACATTGTCAGGGCGATTGGCGAGAAAAAACTCTTTACCCTGGATGATGTTCGCGCGCATACCAAGGCCTCCAGTTCATGCGGTTCCTGCACCGGTCTGGTCGAGGCCCTGCTGGCGCATACCGTCGGTGGCGAATACTCGGCGGCACCGAGCAAAAAACCGCTGTGCCCCTGTACCGAGCACAGTCACGACGACATTCGGACCGCGATTAAAGACCAGCAACTCAAATCCGTCCGAAGCATTATGGATACCCTGGAATGGAAGACACCAGACGGTTGCAGCAAGTGCCGACCGGCGCTTAACTACTATTTGATTTGTCAGTGGCCTGCGGAAGGTCTGGATGATTACCAGTCGCGCTTTATCAACGAACGGGCCCATGCCAATATCCAGAAAGACGGCAGCTATTCTGTTATCCCGCGCATGTGGGGCGGTGGCACTAGTCCGAAGGAGCTGCGCGCCATTGCGGACGCGGCGGAAAAATACAATATCAAGACCGTGCATGTCACCGGTGGGCAGCGCATCGGTCTGTATGGGCTAAAAAAGGAACAACTCCCCAAGATCTGGGCTGAGTTGAATCAGGCGGGTCTGGTCTCCGGCCATGCCTATGGCAAAGCCTTGCGTACGGTGAAGACCTGTGTGGGCAAGGAATGGTGCCGCTTTGGCACTCAGGACTCGACGCGCCTCGGTATCGCGCTTGAGAAACTGAGCTGGGGTTCGTGGACACCACACAAATTCAAAATGGCAACCTCTGGCTGTCCACGTAATTGCGCCGAGGCCACCATTAAGGATCTGGGCGTGGTCTGTGTGGATTCGGGCTATGAAATTCATGTCGGTGGCAACGGCGGCATCAAGGTCCGCGCTACGGATTTTCTCTGCGCCGTCAAGACCGAGGCAGAGGTGCTGGAATATACGGCCGCGTACATGCAGCTCTATCGTGAGGAGGCACACTATATGGAACGTACCGCCCCCTGGATTGAGCGTGTCGGCCTGGCGTATGTGAAAGAACGCGTCGTGACCGACGCAGTCAACCGCAAGGCACTGGCGGCACGCTTTATCGAATCACAGAAATACATGCAGGACGACCCCTGGGAACATCGCGCCCTGGGGTCTGAGCGACATGAATTTGAACCCCTTAAAGTCATTGCCCACGGACAACAGGCTGTCGAGGCCTAAACACAGGAGGACTTAGCATGGCCGTTGCCAAACAGAGTGAAGAGTGTGGCTGGATCAGGATTGGCTCAAGAG
>JAWOIE010000105.1:0-4955 GCA_046484825.1 Gammaproteobacteria bacterium
TCCAATGGCAAAGGTCTCTATCAGGTCGACGCCCTGCGCGCTCAGGCGCTGCGCCACCGCCGGGTCGGTGCACTCGTAGACGGCCAGTTGTCCCCAGGGATTGCGCACCCGGCCACGACGCGGCAGGGTCTGCCAGTCACAAAACAGAAACTCCGGTTTTAGTTCGGCCAGCACGGCCTGTGGCTGTTGGCCCCAGTCATCAAAGACGGCGCCAATGGGAAACTGTCCACCACGACGCACCTCGGCCAGCACCTCAAGGTCATAGGAGATGAGGACGACCTGAGCCTGCAACGGGGTCAACAACGGCACCACGGCATGGAGTACCCGCTCGGCGCCAAACTGTTGCAGACTGATGCGCTTTAATTCCACAAAGGCGGTGACCTGGGGGCGCTGCGACAACCAGGCACAGAACTGTTGCAGGGTCATGATCGGGTTTTGCGCATAGCGGTAGGAAAAGCGCAGCCGATCAGAGACCTTCAGCTCGGCCAGTGCCTCACTCTGCAATTGATGTATCGCACCCGCGCGCCCACACAGGCGTTCCAGACTGCGATCATGAAACAGCACCGCCACACCATCGGCGGTGAGTTGTACATCGATCTCCACGTAACGCGCCCCGGCGCGGACCGCGGCGGTCAGCGCGACCTCAGTGTTCTCCGGGTAACGGGCGGCATAACCGCGATGGGCGACAAATTGCGCTTGGTCCAGGGTCATGTCTTTGGGGGGACTCCGGCGAGCGGGGCATGCCCCGCGTTAATAATATGGGGGCCAGGGCTTAGTCGCACAGCGCACACTCCCCAGGCTGAAGTTGCTGCAGGACCTGCTGATACGCGCCCACCTGTGGCGCACCTTCTTCTGGCGCCCAGTCGGCAAAGCGGGCAATGGTCTCGGCGTGAAACGGCCCGGGCTTGACCTCAAACAGCAGCGTACCGCTTTCGCGTACGCACAGGGTGTGCCAGGTCCCCGCGTCGATCTCGATGGCCGTGGTCTCACCCGCCGGCGCCAGGGTCAGGCGCTGTTGCAGTACACCCTCGTCACTAAACGCTAAAAAGTCCACACTACCGCGAAGCACGCAAAGGTATTCCCACTTGTCCGTTTCGAAGTGGGCATGCGGACGAATATAGGTCTCCGGTTCGGCGGCGATATAGACCCGCTGCACCCGGTCTTCATGGGAGCGGTGCAGGCACACATGACTGCGCAGGCGTGGCGACGAGCGGGCCTGGCGACTCAAGTCATCCATAAATTTTTTGTCTGTCCGATGTGTGATCATAGTGGCGGGCTAAAGGCGTAAAATGATTAAGGCGTCTGCCGGGCGTCGGTCTATCTTAACACAGGCAGGAGGCGGTGATACGCCGAAGTGCCATCGCCCCAGGGTAAGGGCATGATACGAAGCCCAGTGTCGCTTACTGATATCAGGGTAAAGCCAAACAAAAAGCCTCTCACCGCAGACGACTACGGGACGTAGTCGAAGGGCGATGTCGGCAACAGATCGCCCAGGCGCAGACGATTACAGGGAGGGAATCGGTTGAAAATGTCTGGAACGTATTTTCCAGTCGCAGAGGAGATGTCAGTTTTGCATCGACCACCGGGCGAGTGTGCGCGCCTGATGCTTGGTCGTCGCCTACCTGATAGGCGAAGCAAAAAGCGTTCGGCTCTGAATCAAATTCCACTTCGCGCCTGGGTGATATGTTGCAGTCATTGCCCTAACCGAACAGCAATTGCCGCACGGAATTTTCTTCTTCCAGGGCGGTGAGTACCGCCGTCTGTAACTGCGCATGACTGATACCGGCGCGGGTCAGTACCTCGGGGCTGAACATCTGCAACCAGTCGCTGTCAGTGTATTCGGTATAGGGCAATGCCGCGACACGGTTGGCAATGTGGATCAGAAACACCTCCTGCGGAAATTGCTGTGCCCGGTCCGGTTCGTGGTGAAAGGCGATGACCTCCTGTAACACCGGCGGCAGGGTCCACAGACGGGCCAGGGCGCCACCGACTTCGGCGTGGTCAAAGCCGAGGACGCGGCGCTCGATCTGGTACAGCTGTTCGGCCTCCGGTTGCAGGGTCTCCAGCAGGATCTGATGGATCTGCTCCGGTAACTGATTGAACATGATGAGGTGACCAATATCGTGTAACAGCCCGGCCATAAACATGGTCTCGGCATGGGGGGTCTGGGTCATCGCGGCGATCTGCTTGGCGAGCAGACCGCAATAGATACTGTGGTGCCAGAAATCATCCACGGAGATCAGGTTGGTGGGGATATGCTCAAAGGCCTGGGCCGCGGCGGTGGTCAGCACCAGGTCACGGATCTGACGCGTCCCCAGCACCATCACCGCGCGGTGCACGGTGCTGATCTCCCGGCTATAGCCATACATGGCGCTGTTGGCAATGCCCAGCACGCGTGTACTCAGACCCGGATCGGTCTCGATAACCCTGGCCACCTCGTCGGCGGTGCAGGTCGCGTCATCCACCATGGCATTGACCCGCATGGCCACCTCGGGCAGGGACACCAGCCCGGAGACGTTTTTGAGGAGGGATTCTGCGGTAACTGCCATGTGTGTGCCTGTACAAGCCCCTGGTCATTCTAATATATATACTTACAGGGTATCGGCCCTGCGCGGGCCGGCTAAAATCTTTTTTACCCCGGTGTGCGCCACGCCGGCCTAAATCCTGACCTCAGTCCCGGTATCCATCCTGGCACCGGCCCCGCCCGCGACGCCCCGGACGACGAGGCCGGCCGGTCTTTTTGCCGCTACCCCAGGCCCGCCAATGGTGCTAGACTTTTTGCCATGCACACCTGGCATCACCATATCAGCCGTTACAAAGCCATCCACTGGCTGCTGGTCCTCGTCATTATGTCACTGGCCTTATTGCCGATGTCTTTGCATATCCACCACGATAGCGAGGCCACCGCGCCGGTACACCTGCACAGTCTCGATCTGCATATCGGTATTGATAGCCTCCTCTCCCAACATCACAATGATGCTGGCACCATCGAGCTCGCCGCCGATGTACTGGTGAAAAAGTCCAGCGATCAGCCCCTGTTACTGCTACTGGTCGGTTTTTTACTCCTCGGCAGGTGCACTCCGGCCGCCCGCCTGCGGCGACCCGGCCGGCAGGATGATGCCCCTCCCGACATATCCTGGTTACATCACACCCCACCCCTGCGCGCCCCACCCCGTCCCTGATCCCTGTGTTCTGTTGACCCGATTGAGTTCGGGCATCCGGCTATGCCCTGCATAAGCCCCTTATCAAAATCACTACGGCCAGTCGTTGCTGGTCGGGAGACAAACCTATGCGAACTTGCCTTGCTATGCTGGCGCTATCGCTGCTCGCACTTACCGTCAGGGCCGAGACCCCGGAGCATCGCCCCGGCCTCGATCTACACCAGGCCGTTATCAAGGTACTGGAACACAACCCGCAGCTGAAGGCCGCGGACTATACGGCCCGGGCGATGGCCGCGCGCATGCAGGCGGCCCGCCAGACAAAACCGCTGCACCTGAAACTCGAGCTGCAGAATTTTTCCGGCTCGGGCATTTATCGCGGCAGCGAATCCCTGGAGACCACGCTTAGCCTTGCCAAAGTCATGGAGGGCGGTGACAAACCACAGCTGCGCGGCGACGTCGCACAGCAGGAAGGTCATCTGCTGCGCAGCGAACAGGATGCCCAGCGTCTGGATGTGCTGGCCGAGACCACCCGACGCTTTATCCATGTGGTGGTCGACCAGCAGCGACACCTGATCGCCGAACAGAAACTCGCGCTCATGCAGGACACGCGCCGGACCGTCGCGCGGCGGGTGCAGGCCGGGGGCAGTCCCGTGGTGGAAACCCGCCGCGCCGGCATTGCCGTGGCCCGTGCCGAACTGGAACTGGAGCACGCGGAACATGAACTCGCCAGCTCACGCCTGCACCTCAGCAGCCTCTGGGGCGACACCACGCCGAGCTTCGGCCGTGCACAGGCCGAGCTTTTCAACCTGCCACGCGTCGGCGACTTTACCCGGCTGGCTGCGCTGTTAGCGCGTAACCCGGACATCACCCGCTTCGCCAACCGCGAACGACTCGCCGAGGCCCGGCTGCACCTGGCCCGGGCCCAGGCGCAGGCCGACATCGAGTTCGGTGTGGGGGTGCGTAACATGCGTCGCAGCGATGACCATGCCCTGGTGTTCTCCGCCAGTCTGCCACTGGGGACTCGCCAGCGGGCCGCGCCGGCGATCGAGGCGGCAACGCTCTATCAGCAACAGGAAGGCCTTGAGCTGCAACAACGACAGCTAGAACTGCATGCCAGTCTGTTTGAAATCTATCAGGAACTCCTGCACGCGCAGACGGCCTTCACCAGCCTGCAACAGCAGATTATTCCCGAGGCGGAAAAAATTCTGCACGCCTATGACGCCGGTTACCAGGCCGGGCGTTATTCACTCTTTGAACTCAGCGAGGCACAGGCCACGTTGCTCAAGGCCCGGCTCGAGGCGGTGATGGCCGCCGCCAGTTATCACCAGTACCAGATTGAAATTGAACGTTTGACCGGTAGCGCCCTTGCCGGCGTACTACCCACAGGAGATTCCCAATGATGACGACCACACGGCTTAATCTTTTTTATCTCGGCATGGTCATCACCGTGACACTGGTGCTGGCCGGCTGGCTCGTGTTCTTCAGTCACCCGCATGACCCTGCACATGATGACGGCCACGGCCACGACAGTGCCGCCCCCAGGGGGCCACAGGGCGGGCGACTGTTAAGCCAGAAAGATCTTGCCCTGGAGATCACTATTTTCGAACAGGGCCTGCCCCCGGAGTTCCATGTCTATGCCTACGCCGATGGCAAACCGCTGCCACCGGATGCGATCACGCTGCGCATTGACCTCACCCGACTTGATGGCCAGGTCGATCGCTTTGACTTTGTCCCGCAGGACGATTTCCTGCGCGGTCGCGGGGTGGTGACGGAACCACACTCCTTTGACGTGAG
>JAWOIE010000020.1:0-10531 GCA_046484825.1 Gammaproteobacteria bacterium
ACTCTTCACCGCCCACATAAATCCCCAGATGGCGACACCCAGCAACACCAGACCCAGCGGAATCAGCAGGTAGAGAATCTCCATTAGCGGCGCTCCTTGTCCTTTGAATGGTGTGTCAGGCGCAGGGCATTGGCCACGACGATGAGCGAACTGGCTGACATGCCCAGAGCGGCCATCCAGGGGGTCAGCACCCCGATGGCAGCGATGGGCAAGGCCAACAGATTATAGCCCAGCGCCCAACCGAGATTCTGGCGAATAATCCGCAGGGTGGCGCGGGCCTGCACCACCGCGGCCAGCAATGGCGTCAGCTGATGGGATTGCAGGATCATATCGGCACTATTTTGCGCCAGTTCCACGCCACTGGCCATGGCCATGGAGACATGGGCCTGCGACAGCACCGGCGCATCATTGACGCCATCCCCGACCATGGCCACGGTGCGGCCCTGTGCCTGCAAGGCGCGCAGCGCCGCCAGTTTGTCGGCCGGCAGCATATCGCCCTGCGCCGTAGTGATCCCCAGGCTGGCGGCCACCTGCGCCACCGTGGCGGGGGCGTCCCCGGAAAACAGCTGCACCTCGATCCCCAGGGCCATGAGTCCCGCCACCGTCTCGCGGGCATCGATACGCAGGCGGTCGGCAACCTCGAACACCGCCAGCAGACCCTCGGCGCTGCCGAGGTAGACGGGGCTCACCCCGGCGGGCACGCTGTGAGTGCTCACTTCTGCGCTCAGCTCCTGAACATAGGCCAGATTACCGATACGGTAACACTCGTCATCGACCTCGGCCTCGACGCCGCGGCCAGGGGTGGCCCGCAGGTTCTCCACCGCAGGCACATGGCCCACAGCGGCGCGGATGGCGCGCGCCAGCGGATGCTCCGAGCCCTGCTCCAGGCCTGCCGCCAGGGCATGACAACACCCCACCGGCAGGGCACCGAGGGGCGTCACCTGTAGTAACTGTAACTCGCCCTCGCTCAGGGTGCCGGTCTTGTCGAAGACGATGGTATCGACCCCGGCCAGGGTCTCCAGGGCGTGTCCCCGGCTGGTGAGCACCCCCAGGCGGGTCAGGTAGCCGGTGCTGGCGGTGATCGCCACCGGCGTGGCCAGTGCCAGGGCACAGGGACAGCTCACCACCAGCACCGCCACCGCCACCCAGAAGGCGCGACTGGGGTCGATGTACCACCAGGCCATGGCGGCGGCGAATGCCAGCAACAACACCAGCAGGACAAAGCGACCGGTACCCAGCTCGGCCAGACGGGCAATACGCGGCTTTTCGGTCTGCGCCCGGTCCAGCAGACGCTGAATGCCGGACAGTACGGTGTCCTGCCCGACGCGCGTCACCACCATGTCGAGCGGGCTCTCGACATTGACCGCGCCGCCCACCAGGGCATCACCCGTGCCGCGCCGCCGTGGCAGGCTCTCCCCGGTCAGCAGGGATTCATCGACACTGGATTCACCACGCAGTACCTCGCCATCGGCAGGGATGATCTCACCGGGGCGTACCCGCAGCTGGTCACCCGGCACCAGTTCGGCCACGCCCACCTGAGTCTCAACGCCCGCAGCATCGAGACGGGTGGCCAGGGCCGGTAACAGCGTGGCCAAGGCCTCCACCGCCTGGCTGGCGCGCTGGCGGGCATTCATTTCCAGATAGCGGCCGCCGAGCAGGAAAAAGACAAACATGGTGACCGACTCAAAATAGACCTCGCCGCCACGACTGAGCGTGGCGAGGACACTGGCGATATAGGTACTGCCGACCGCCAGCGCCACCGGCACATCCATGCCCAGACGGCGCTGGCGCAGGTCGCGCCAGGCGGAGCTGAAAAACGGCCAGCCGGAATACAGCACCACGGGCGTCGCAATGACCAGGCTCACCCAGCGGATAAAGTGCATCATCGCCGGTTCCATGCCCTGCGACTCGCCGACATAGAGTGCGGCGGCCAGCATCATCACCTGCATCATGCCCAGCCCCGCCACCGCCACGCGTCGCAGTGCACGCCCCCGCTCGCGCCGGTGCACCTCGGTCTGGCGTTGCGCGTCGTAGGGATGGGCGAGATAACCGATGGCGCTGATGGCCCGCAGAATATTGCTCAGATGGATCTGCCGATCATCCCAGCGCACGCGGGCGCGCTGGGTACTGTAGTTGACGGAGAATTCCAGTACGCCGGGCAGGCGACCGACGTGGCGTTCGCTCAACCAGACACAGGCGGCGCAGGTAATGCCTTCGAGAATCAGTGCGGCCTCGCGCTCCTCGGGGACGCCGTGGACAAAACGCTGCTGCACCTCGGGACGATCATAGAGGTCCAGTTTTGCCAGCACCGCCGGCACCAACGCGGTGCTGGTCGGGGAGAATTCGGTACGGTAGCGATAATAGTCGCCCAGGCCACCATCGACGATGGCCTGCGCCACCGCCTGACAACCCGGGCAACACATACGATGTGTCACCTCGTCGATGCGGACGGGATATTCACTTCCAGCTGGCACCGGCTGTCCACAATGAAAACAGCCTTCGGTGTCGGACATGACATGCCTCGTTGGTTAATGTGCACTCACGGTGGTGTTGGCGCGTAGTTCATAGCGATTATCTGCCTGTTCTATTTTTATCACCACATCCCAGCGACCCACCAGGGGCAGGCGGATCGCGTTGCCATATTCTCCCGGCGTCGTTTCCTGCAACATCAGCAGTCGATCTTCCCGGCTATCGGAAGGACGCAAAAACCGCACCGCCACCTTTGCCGCGCGTACCGGCGCCCCATGACGATCCAGAATTCTCACCTTAAAGTCGCCCTCCTGGTCCACCCGCGGTGTCTCCAGCCAGCCCTTGCTCACCTGCCAGCCCAGCGCATTCTGTTCCTCGACCTGGCGCCGATAGGCATTATATTGCTCACCTTTTTGATGATAGTCATGACTCACGGTACCGGGAAAGCGGGAGCTGACTTCACGGGAACCACTTTTCGGCTGCGGCAGCCAGGAATAGGCGTGACCGGTCTGCATGCCTTTTTGCGCCATGGTAATCAGCACCGAATCGACACCGACGATCAGCAGAAAAAAACCGGCAATGGCAAAGGGCCCCCAGTGCCAGCCGCGCGCACTGGCATTTTCACCCTGGACAGCGACAATGCCGAGGATGTAGACCGTCATTAAATAAACGGCCAGGTGGATGGCAAAGACGTCCGCCCCCGGCCAGACAATAATCGAATAGGGAATCACTATGCCGATGACCATAAACGCCATGGCCGTGGCCACCGCCTTACCATTTAAACGACTAAAACGATGCAGCAGCCAGAACAGCGCGATAATTATCAGGATGCCGCCCATGAGGGTTGTGACCAGATTGAACATATACGTGACCTAGTTTTGCGGCAGGGAAAAGACGCTGGTATGCCGTAGGGTTGTCTGTGTGCTATCGGTCATATCGCGCAGTACAAAAGTGAGCGGCACCCGTGCTTCGCTATGACTGCCACGCTGCATGGTCACCCGCGCCAGCACCACACTGCTGCTTTCGGCATGGACATGGACCGGATTACCTTGCACAAACTCCAGCTCGGCGCCCGGCAAGCCTTCGATGGACAGCTGGTACTGCCTGGGCTGACTGGTCTTGTTATTGATCTTGATTTCATAGCGATTGAGAATACGCCCATCGGAGAGCACCACATACAGTGGCTGACGGATCGGGCTGACGCTGAGCTCGACCAGACTGCGCGTGGCGATACTCCACACCAGCAGGGCACAAATGGCGATAAGAAACACGCCATAGCCAACCGTCTTGCCCTTGAGCCACCTGACCTTACCACCCTGCAGAGAATGTTCAGAAGCATAGCGAATCAGGCCGCGCGGATAATTGATCGAGTCCATAATGGTATTGCAGGCATCGATACACAAGGCACACGAAGTACACTGATACTGCATGCCGTTGCGAATATCGATCCCCATGGGGCAGACCTGCACGCAATAACCACAATCGATACAGTCACCCACGTTCTGGCGCTGCCGTTCGGCCTGGGTCAGCAGGCCCTTCTCGGGTTTGTGCCGGCCCGCGCCACGCTCACCACGTTTTTCATCATAGGCAACCGTCATGGTGTCCTGGTCAAACATGGCGCCCTGAAAACGCGCATAGGGACACATATAAGTACAGGTCTGCTCACGCGCCAGACCGGCCATGACAAACGTGGTGGCGGTCAGGAACAGCGTGGTCGCGTAGGCAGGGAACGGCGCCGCGCCGCTAAAAAAGGCCTTCACCAGGGTAAAGGCATCGCCCCAGTACAGGGTAAAAGACAAACCGGTGAGAAAGGCGACGAGCAACCACAACAACCAGGTCAAGCCCATGCGCGTTGCCTTGTTGACACTCCACGGGGCGGCGGCGAGTTTGATACGCGCATTGCGCTCACCCTGGGCCAGGCGTTCGATGAGAATGAACACATCGGTCCACAGGGTCTGAAAACAGAAATAACCACAAAAGACGCGACCGGCGATGCCCGTGACAAAAAACAGTAAAAAGGCACCGATACCGAGCAGACCGGCCAGCCAGAAAATATCCTGGGCATAGACGACCAGGTCAAACAGATAAAAGCGCCGACCCACTATATCGAACAGGATGGCCTGCTCCGGGCCGATGTCACGCTGCCAGCGTAGCCAGGGCAGGAGAAAATAGACGCCATAGGCGACGAACAGAATCGAATATTTGATCGTGCGAAAGCGGCCCTTTACCGAACGGGGATAGATGGGAATACGTTTCTGATAAAGCTGTTCGCTCATGGCTGGCTATATTGACCCTGGTTAAAGACGCAAACGGGAGGACGTGTAACCACGACCTCCCGTTTGCCGACTGCTGAACCTTGGCGGAAAATCTTTATTGACCACCACCTAACTCATGCACATAAAAGGTCAGCATTTTTATCTCGGTTTCAGAGAGACGCTCTTTCCATGCCGGCATGTGCCGATTGATACCGCTGGCGATCACCTGCTTGACCTCGGCCAGCTTACCTTCGACGGTCGCCGCCCCCGGCACATTGGCCACGGTCCAGACCTGGTCGGTCAGATTGGCCGCGCCCATTTTCACATCACCACTCCCCGCCTGGGTGTGGCAACTAGAACAGGCGGCGGCACCATCAAACATGGCCTGGCCACGCCTGGCCGAGGCGACATTAATATCTTTCACCTGGGACAAACTCAGAACATAAGCGGCCATGTCGCCCATCTGCGCGTCCGTAAACCGTGCCTTGAAACCGGGCATCATGCCAACACGACCCTCACGGATCGAGGCCTCAATCTGCGCGTGACTGCCGCCCCACAACCAGGCGTCATCGGCCAGGTTGGGATACAGGCCGATCACCCCGGCACCGCCCGTCTGATGACAGGCAGCACAGTTGTCGGCGAACAGGACCTTGGCGGTGGAATAGGCAAAGGCACGCATATCCTGGTCACTACCGATCTCGACGTAGCTGGCCGCCTGGATCTTTTCCAGGTACGGCTGCTGCATCTCGCGGGCGAGCTGCATTTCCTTCATGTGTAAAGACCGCGTATTCCAGTGTGTGGTGTTTTCTGTACCATCACTGGTCACATAGGTAATGTCATTCATGACACCCTTGGTAAAATTTTTGCCTACCGGAAAGGTGGGGAACAGCACCCAGTAGATAATTGCAAACACCACCGTGGCGTAAAAACTCCACAGCCACCAGTTGGGCAACGGGTTATTGAATTCCTGCAAGTCACCATCCCAGGCATGCCCCGTTGTCTGTACTGTCTGTTTTGTTTCTTTACTCATCGTTTTTTTCCTTGTGATGTGAGTGAGCCTCGGCATCATCATCTTCAAGTGGAATGTTTTTGTAGGACTCCAGCCGTTCGCTACGTTTTTTACTGGAGTAGACGTAGAGAATAATCCCAACAAAGGTGACGAAGAACAGCACTAGCACAAACGGCTTGCTGTTTTCCATCCGCGTAAACCATGTCAACCAGTCCCACACGTCTTCGTGCCCCCAGGCTAACGAAACTTAACGAAGTGGCCTTCTTCAAATTGCTTGAAGTCCACCATTGTGCCCAATACCTGCAAGTACGCTACCATGGCATCCATTTCTGAAATCATGTTGGGATTACCGTCGTAGTTGTTCTTGTTCGCCTGTGCCAGTAAATTTTCTTCTGCCTGATTGATATCCAGCATGTCCGCGACTTCTTCGCCAAAGCGTTCTACATTGGCCAGATATTCCTCTTCTGTGATGGAGTATGGCACGCCAACAATTTTCAGTGCCCTGAGGCGGTTGGCAATGTCCTTATAGCTCAGCCTGTTTTCCAGCAACCAGGGATAGTTCGGCATAATGCTTTCGGGGACCACGGAACGAGGCGCAATCAGATGCTGCACATGCCACTGGTTGGAGTACTTCTGGCCAACACGGGCCAGGTCCGGGCCGGTGCGCTTGGAGCCCCACTGAAAGGGATGGTCATACTGTGACTCCGCCGCCAATGAGTAGTGGCCATAACGCAGCGCCTCATCACGAAAGGGGCGAATCATCTGCGAGTGGCAGGTATAACAGCCTTCACGCTGATAGAGGTCACGGCCGCGCAGTTCCAGTGGGGTATAGGGGCGTACAGTGTCCTTGCCAGCGACATTGACCTTCTCCACGGTCGAGTCAATAAAATACAGCGGCACAATCTCCACCAGGCCACCGATGCTGATGACGATCAGCGTCAGGGCAATCAGGAGACCCGCATTGGTCTCGATTTTTTCATGTTTCATTGTTGTGCACTCCCGGAATTATGCTTGTGCCATCTTGGCGGCTATTTTTGCGTCCATAGCGGCCTGCTCGCGGCGGCCCTTGGCAATGGTCATAAAAAAGTTGTATGCCATTAACACCATACCCGCGACAAAGAAGCCGCCACCAATAGCGCGCCATACATATGGCGTATGCAGGAAGCTCACGGTCTCGATAAAGGTGTAGGCCAGATTGCCGTACTCATCAAAGGCGCGCAGTAACAGCCCCTGGCCAATTCCGGCCACCCACATGGACGTGATGTAGAGCACAATACCAATGGTCGCCAACCAAAAGTGCGTGAAAATCATTTTCTCGCTATACATCTTTGTCTCGTACAGGCGCGGGATCAGGTGATAGAGAGAACCCATGGTAATCATCGCCACCCAGCCGAGGGCGCCGGAGTGGACGTGACCGATGGTCCAGTCGGTGTAGTGGGACAGGGCATTGACACTCTTCAGTGACATGAGCGGGCCTTCAAAGGTCGACATACCGTAGAAGGACAACGAGACGATCATGAAGCGAATAATCGGATCCGTACGCAAACGATCCCAGGCACCCGAGAGGGTCATGATGCCGTTAATCATCCCCCCCCAGGAGGGTAGCAGCAGCAGGATGGAAAAGGTCGCCGCCAGGGTCGAGGTCCAGTCCGGCAATGCCGTCCAGTGCAGGTGATGCGCGCCTACCCACATGTAGAGAAAGATCAGCGCCCAGAAATGGATAATAGAGAGGCGATAGGAATACACCGGACGACCCGCCTGTTTCGGGACAAAGTAATACATCATGCCGAGAAAGGCCGCGGTAAGGAAAAAGCCCACGGCATTGTGACCATACCACCACTGGGTCATGGCATCCTGGACACCGGCGTGCAGGCTGTAGGATTCCAGGCTGAACATGCTGACCGGGACTGCCATATTGTTAAAAATATGCAATATGGCCGTTGCCAGGATAAAGGAAATAAAAAACCAGTTAGCCACGTAGATGTGTGGCTGACTACGCCGCAGGATAGTCGCAACGAATACCACCAGGTAGGCCACCCAGGTCACGGCAATCAGCAGGTCAATGGGCCAGACCATCTCAGCATATTCACGGGCCTGGGTGTAGCCGAAAACGTAGGAGATCGCGGACAGACCGACGGAGAGCTGCCAGCCCCAGAAGGTAAAATTCGCCAGGGTATCGTTAAACAGGCGCGCCTGACAGGTTCTTTGCACAATATAGTAGGAGGTGGCAAATAGCGCACTACCGCCAAAACCGAAAATGACCAGTGTGGTATGCACCGGGCGCAGGCGTCCAAAGGTCAACTCGGGAATGTCAAAATTCAGGAACGGCCAGGCCAGCTCCGAGGCGATGTAGACCCCGACGGACATTCCCAGCACCCCCCAGATAATGGTCATGACTGTGAACTTACGCACAATGTCGTAATTGTATTGCTCAGTCGGCTGCGCAAGGGTATTCGCCATCTGCCTACTCCAAGTGGGTTAATGAATATCCGACAAAATCGGTCAGGAAAATTAAAATATTAGGATATTTTAATTTATCTATATAGCTGTGATCAAGCTTGGTGCGTAAAAAGCTTAATGATATACGTGGCAATTATAGATAACTACAGGGCAAATAGTGAACAGCAGCGGGTGTTGCCTGTAGGCCCGAAAAACCGTTGCACCTGATAGGGGCGCCAGACCCGTGTGATGGGAGTTTTTCTCCCGTATCTCAGCCGAGGTCAAAACGGAAATAGTGGTCGATCAATAGCAGGGCAAACAGCAGCATCAGATAAAGGATGGAGTAGCCAAAGGTCTTCATGGCAATGCGGTCGTCCTTACCCGACTGCATACGAATGGCGTAATACAGAAAAACGGCATCGAGAACGAGCGTGCCCGCCAGATAAATCAGCCCACTCATCCCGGTCACGAAGGGCAGCAGGGTCACCGCCGTGAGGATAATGGTGTAGAGCAGCACCTGCAGGCGGGTAAATTCAACCCCGTGGGTTACCGGCAGCATGGGGATATCCACCTTGGCGTACTCGTCACGCCGGTGAATGGCCAGGGCCCAGAAGTGTGGTGGGGTCCAGGCAAAAATGATCAAAAACAGCAGCAGACTGTGCGGATCGACCTGGCCGGTCACCGCGGTCCAGCCCAGTACCGGGGGGGCCGCACCCGCCGCCCCGCCGATGACAATATTCTGCGGCGTGGCACGTTTCAGGTACATGGTATAGATGACCGCGTAACCGATAAGCGACAAAAAGGTCAGCACGGCGGTCGTGATATTGACCCACTTCACCAGAATGAACATAGCCACAGCACCCAGTGCTATGGAAAACAGCAGCGCCTGCTTGTTGGTCAGGTTACCCGAGGGTAGTGGCCGATTCTTGGTGCGGTTCATGTCCGCGTCAATTTTCTGGTCAACCACTTGATTGATGGCGGCGGCCGAGGCCGAGGCCAGGCCAATGCCGAGGGTACCGAATATCAACGCATCGAGCGGAACCATACCCGGTGTCGCAAGAAACATCCCAATAATCGCCGTAAACACGAGCAACGCCACCACCCGCGGTTTGCATAGCTCATAGTAGTCACACCAGAACTGGAACAGGACGGGCTTGCCTGATGGGTTGTCGATACGTTCCTGCGAGCTCATGAATTCTCTACTTTCGTGGATTCAGCGCATGATTAATGGTCACAACTGTCAGCAGTAATAATGCACCAACAGCGTTATGGGCAACGGCGATAAACAGCGGTAATTGTAACAATACGTTGGCAATGCCTAAAGCAATTTGCAGCGATAAAACCAGCAACAAGACCACACCCATACTACGCAAATTTCTGGCCCCCGCCAGCACGATTAAGCGCCAGACCAATAGACCTATGACGAGCAAGGTCACCACGGCGCCAATGCGATGCACCACCTGGATGGCAATGCGGGCATCATTTTCCAGTACACCAAATTCAAAGTTCATTTCCGTACCCCGCCAGAGGACAAAGCCTTCTTTAAAGTCCATAGGCGGCCACCACTGCCCATGACAGGTCGGGAAGTCATCGACACAGGCCAGCGCCGCGTAGTTGGCACTGGTCCAGCCACCCAGCATGATCTGAATCACCACGACAACCAGGGCGAGCAGGGCCAGCCCCTGTATCGGCTTCAGTGTGCTTTCATACATGGTGCGCGCGGTAAAGAGTCGCCCCTGGCGGATGGCGCACCACCACAACAGCGACAGGGTGGTCAGTCCACCCATCAAATGCGCCATGACAATGGCCGGTTTGAGATTGATCGTTACGGTCCACATACCCAGCAGTGCCTGGAAAGTCACAATGCCGACCAGCAGTATTGGCAGCGCGACCAGTTGCTGGCTGTCCTGGCGATTACGCCATGCCACAATGGCCATCCCCAGGATCACCAGACCCAGGGCACCGGCAAAATAGCGGTGAATCATTTCTTTCCATGCCTTGTGTATCTCTACGGGCCGATGGGGAAAGGCCTCATTGGCGGCGCTGATCGCCGTATCGGTCTTAGGAACACCGAGGTGTCCGTAGCAACCCGGCCAGTCGGGGCAGCCCAGGCCCGCATCGGAGAGGCGTGTATAGGCACCCAGGATCACCACGACGACCGCGAGGGCGGTGGCAAACATAGCCAGTTTGACAAAAAATGTTCTCTTCATTTTGCTTTACCCAATCTGCGAATATTTTAATAAATGCTCAAGGTCTTTTAATAAATCACGCACCACAAAAGTCTGCGAATAGGTCATCATAATATTGCCGAGGGGGTCCACAACAAAGACCCTGCCGGCTTCATCGGGCAGGCTGCCGG
>JAWOIE010000170.1:0-2696 GCA_046484825.1 Gammaproteobacteria bacterium
GCAGGCGATTGACCGTGGCATGATGCCAGACGGTATTACTGCTCTTTGAGGGGGTGTCACCCGGATTCATTATGGACAGACGCCTATATATGTTTAGCGCGCAATGATAGAATTTTTGCTTTATGACTACAAACACTAAATCCCATGACGCACTACGATATCTTTAACGGCGACGCCGATGGTCTGTGCGCCCTGCAACAACTGCGTCTGGCCGAGCCGTGTGAGACACAACTGGTCACCGGGGTGAAGCGTGACATCGCCTTGCTCCAACAGGTATCGGTCGAGACTGGTGATTTCTTGACCGTTATGGACATCTCCTTTGACAAGAACCGGCAGGCGGTCGAGGCCGCCCTGGCGGTGGGTGCGAGCATACGTTATTTCGATCACCACTTTGCCGGTGAGCTCCCGTCACATCCGGCCCTGGAGCTGCATATCGACACCGCACCGACTACCTGCACCAGCCTGCTCATGGATGATTATCTCGCCGGCCGGTTCCGCGCCTGGGCGGTGACCGGGGCCTTTGGTGACAATATGGAGCAGAGTGCGCAGCAACGCGCCGTGGGCATGGGCTATACGGAGGCCGAGCTGGACCGGCTACGTGAGCTGGGGACCTATTTAAACTACAACGGCTACGGCGCGGAACTCGCGGACCTGTATTTTCATCCGGCGGAGTTGTATGCCCACCTGCACCCCTATGCCCAGCCCCTGGATTTTATCGCCGACAGCGCGGCCTTTACCGTTTTGCAGGAAGGCTACCACGCCGATATGGCCAGGGCGGAGCAACTGCGCCCGTTGCGTGCCGATGACGCAGCCGCGGCCTTTATCCTGCCCGAGGAAAAATGGGCCCGGCGGGTTGCCGGGGTCTATGGCAATCAGCTGGCGACGGACTTTCCCCGGCGGGCCCATGCGGTGCTGACCGAACAGGAACAGGGCGCGGCCTACACCGTCAGTGTTCGCGCGCCGCTTGCCGACCTGCGCGATGCTGATACACTATGCCGGCAATTCGCCACAGGCGGCGGGCGCAAGGGTGCCGCCGGGATCAACCGCCTGCCGGCGCAGGCTTTGGACAATTTTATTGACGCCTTCTGGGCCCTGTATGCGAAATAAGGTGCATACCGGTATAAAGCATAATTTAGCGGCGAGCATTTTTGCGCCGGAATAATATTTTTAAGTGTGAGGCGTTTTTGTACATTCTCGGGATTTCGGCCTATTACCACGACAGCGCCGCGGCGCTTCTCAAAGATGGCGACATCGTCGCCGCCGCACAGGAAGAACGCTTCTCGCGCAAAAAACACGACGCGCGTTTTCCGGTCAACGCGATTACCTATTGTCTGTCCGAGGCCGGTATCTGCATCAATGATCTCGACGCCGTGGTCTTTTACGACAAGCCGCTGGTCAAGTTCGAGCGCCTGCTGGAGACCTATCTGGCCTATGCCCCCAGGGGTTTTCGTTCCTTCCTCGCCGCCATGCCGGTGTGGTTAAAGGAAAAACTGTTTCTCAAGACTACCCTGCGCCGGGAGCTGGCCGCGATTGGCGGTGTTAAGGTCGCGCAGTTAAAGCCGCAACTGATGTTCGCCGAACATCACCAGTCCCACGCCGCCTCGGCCTTTTTTCCCAGTCCCTACGAGCGGGCCGCCGTGCTCTGTCTCGATGGGGTCGGCGAGTGGGCGACCACCTCGGTCTGGCTGGGGGAGGGCAACCAACTGACCCCGCAGTGGGAGATCGACTTTCCGCATTCTCTGGGTTTGCTCTATTCCGCCTTTACCTATTACACCGGCTTCAAGGTCAATTCCGGCGAGTACAAGCTCATGGGTCTGGCGCCCTATGGCGAGCCCAGATATGTGGACCTGATCTATGACCACCTCATCGACCTGAAGGCCGACGGCAGCTTTCGCCTGGATATGAGCTATTTCAATTACACCACCGGTCTGACCATGACCAACAGCAAGTTTGCCCGCCTGTTTGGCGCCCCGGCGCGCAAGCCTGAAGGGGAAATCACCCAGCGGGAAATGGACATTGCCCGCTCCATTCAGGAGGTCACCGAAGAGGTGGTGCTGCGCCTGTCGCGCACCGTGCAACAGGAACTGGACGTGGACTACCTGTGCCTGGCCGGTGGCGTGGCCCTCAACTGTGTGGCCAACGGCCGGATCCTGCGCGAGGGGCCATTCAAGGATATCTGGATCCAACCGGCGGCCGGCGATGCCGGTGGCGCCCTCGGCGCCGCCCAGGCCATCTGGCACCAGTACTATGAAAAACCCCGCAACGTGCAGCAGCCGGACAGCATGCGGGGCGCCTATCTGGGGCCGCGGCATAACAATGACGACATCAAGGCCTATCTGGATGCGGCCGGTGCCAGCTATGAATACCTGGACGACGCGGCGCTGATGGACAAACTGGCCGATGTCCTGGCGGGGGAGAATGTGGTGGGCTGGTTCCAGGGCCGCATGGAGTTTGGTCCCCGTTCCCTGGGGGGGCGCTCCATTATCGGTGACCCGCGCAGCAGTAAAATGCAGTCGGTGATGAATCTGAAAATTAAATATGGGCGTCATTAAATCCGGGATAAATAAACTTTTCCCTGGCGTCAACGATATTTTCCGAAGTATATTCCGCCAGAATTTTTTCGGTATTCCCGGTTGAAACAATTTTCCCCCCGGCCACAGCAAAGCTTTCCACTTTCGAAAAGGTTTCATCAGCGG
>JAWOIE010000218.1:0-6568 GCA_046484825.1 Gammaproteobacteria bacterium
GGACAGTCCTGGAGTAGCACCGGTACCAGTGTGGTGCAGGTTTGCCAGAGGCTCTGGCAGTGTGCCGGGACTTCGAGGTTATGATACATGGCAATACGGACGCTTTATCATTATCATGGCATGACGAACAATCATGTGCGAAAAAACTATAGTAAATGCCGCTTGGGAGTAAAAGCAAGCCATGATGCTGAGCAGTGCTTTATCCCGGAACTGTCCCACGGTCTTCGCTCACAGTTCCAGGATGCCCCCTCTGTGCGGTCTGGCCGCGCTATTCTGCGTGACCCTGATCATGTCCGCGCCGCTGCTTGCTGAGGCGGAGCCTGAGTCCCGCTGGGAGTTGGGGGTCGGTCTGGGTGGCCTGAGTATTCCCCATTACCGTGGTTCCGATCAGCGCGATGCATACTTCGCCCCGATCCCTTATGTGCGTTACAGCGGCAAGCGCTTCAGGGTCGACCGTGAAGGTGGCCGCTATTATTTTTATGATGGCCGCCAGTTCAAACTCGACGTGAGCGCCAGCTTTAATTTCCCGGTGGACAGTGCCGACAACACGGCGCGGCAGGGCATGCCGGACCTGGATGCCCTGCTCGAGCTGGGGCCGAGACTGCAATGGTCACTGTGGCAGAGTGATGATGAACGTCTGCGCCTGCGGCTGGGCGCGCCGTTGCGTCTGGCGCTGAACCTGTCCCGTGGCCGCCACGAAGGTCTGTTTTTTGCCCCCTACCTGCAACTGCGCTATTACGCCAGGATGGAGACGGCCATTTCCATCGGCCCCATGTGGGCCACGGAAAAATTTCATGATTACTACTATCAGGTGGACAGCGCCTACGCCACGGCACAGCGGCCGGCCTATGATGCGCCGGCGGGCTACAGCGGTTTTCGTCTGACCCTGACCACCAGTCAGCGCCTGGGCAAGCACTATTGGTGGAGTGGTTTTATCCGTTACGACACGCTGTCGGGGACGGCGTTTGCACCGAGCCCCCTGGTGCGGCAAGAGCATGCCCTCATGGCGGGCCTGGCCGTCGCCTACATCTTTCGCCCGGTAAAGCAGTATTACACCGAGGACTGATCCCCCGCGCGCGTGAACATCCGCAGGCCCTCGTCGCCCTGCGGCGCGGCTTGCCGGGCAGCCTCTCTAATCCTCTGCAGGCCTACTGCGCCTGGCCTACCGCCCGACCACAACAGCGGTCTGTCGGATTCAGGGTGACAGGGTGGTGAACGCGAGCGCGGCCCAGATTCCCATACTTGCACGACAAGCCCCCTGAGTCCGCCAGGCGCTTAGAGACCTTGTGATATGTGGCGTTGAAATGCCGTGTCGGCGGCCCTACTATTACCCTAGTAAAACACTCAAGTATTGACGTACAAGGACACCGTCTATGTCATCAAGTACACACAGTATCGATAAGTATATTAAGGCCGGCTACGAGCACGGCTTTGTCACGGCGATCGAAAGCGACACGGTCGCGCCGGGGCTGGATGAAGAGGTCATTCGCTTTATTTCTGCCAAGAAGGGCGAGCCCGAGTGGATGCTCGAGCGCCGCCTGCAGGCATACCATTACTGGCTAAAGCAGCAGGAACCGGTCTGGGCGCACGTGCACTATCCGCCCATCGACTTTTCGGCCATTTCCTATTACTCCGCGCCGAAGAAAAAGGGTGATGGCCCCAAGAGCCTCGACGAGGTGGACCCGGAGCTTATCGATACCTACAACAAGCTGGGTATCCCGCTGGAGGAGCAGAAGTTTCTCGCCGGGGTGGCGGTGGATGCGGTCTTTGACAGCGTCTCGGTGGCGACCACCTTTAAAAAGGAACTGGCCGATGCCGGGGTGATTTTCTGCGCCATTTCCGAGGCCGTGCGCGATTACCCGGAGCTGGTGCAAAAGTACCTCGGCACCGTGGTGCCCTATCAGGACAATTACTACGCCAGCCTGAACTCGGCGGTGTTCAGCGACGGCACCTTTGTCTATGTCCCCGAGGGCGTGCGCTGTCCCATGGAGCTGTCGACCTATTTTCGCATCAATGCCGCCAACACCGGCCAGTTCGAGCGCACCCTGATCATTGCCGAGGCCGGCAGTTACGTCAGCTATCTGGAAGGCTGCACCGCCCCCATGCGCGATGAAAACCAGTTGCACGCCGCCATTGTGGAACTGATCGCCATGGACGATGCCACCATTAAATATTCCACGGTGCAGAACTGGTACCCCGGTGATGCCGAGGGCCGCGGCGGTATCTATAACTTCGTCACCAAACGCGGTGACTGTCGCGGTGCGCGTTCACGCATATCCTGGACCCAGGTGGAGACCGGGTCGGCCATTACCTGGAAGTACCCGAGCTGTATTCTGCGCGGCGATGATTCGGTCGGCGAGTTTTATTCGGTGGCCGTCACGCGTGGCAAACAGCAGGCAGACACTGGTACCAAGATGATTCATATGGGCAAGAACACCCGCAGCACCATTGTCTCAAAAGGGATCTCCGCCGGTCAGGGACAGAACACCTATCGCGGCCTGGTGCGCATGACGCCACGGGCGGAAAACGCGCGCAACCATACCCAGTGTGATTCGTTGTTGCTGAGCGATGAATGCGGCGCGCACACCTTCCCCTATATGGAAGTGCGTAACCCCACCGCCAGGGTGGAACACGAGGCCACCACGTCGCGGATCAGCGAAGACCAGCTGTTTTATTGCCGGCAGCGCGGCCTGTCGGAAGAACAGGCGGTGTCGATGATCGTCAATGGCTTTTGCAAGGAAGTCTTTAAAGAGCTGCCCATGGAGTTTGCGGTGGAAGCGCAGAAACTGCTGAATATCACCCTGGAAGGGGCGGTCGGATAATGTCGAGGAGAATGAATATGCTTTCAATTAAAGATTTAACCGCGAATGTGGACGGCAAGCCCATCCTCAATGGTCTGAATCTGGAGGTCAAGGCGGGCGAGGTGCATGCCATTATGGGACCCAACGGCTCGGGCAAGAGCACCTTGGCGCACATCCTGGCCGGACGCGACGGCTATGAGGTTACCGGCGGCACGGTCCGTTTTAAAGGTAAGGCCCTGCTGGAACTGGCGCCGGAGGAACGGGCGCAGCAGGGCGTGTTCCTGGCAATGCAATACCCGGTGGAATTGCCCGGGGTGAATAACATGATGTTTATGCGCGAGTCACTCAATGCCATTCGTGGCGCGCGTGGTGAAGCGCCGCTGGATGCGGTGAGTTTTATGAAACAGGTAAAGGACAAGGCCCAACGCCTGCAACTGGATGAAAAGCTGTTGAAGCGCAACGTCAATTCGGGCTTCTCCGGTGGCGAAAAGAAGCGCAACGAAATCCTGCAAATGGCCTTGCTCGAACCCAGCCTGGCGATCCTGGATGAAACCGATTCCGGACTGGATATTGACGCCCTGCGCATTGTGGCCGATGGTGTCAACGCCCTGCGCAGCCCGGAGCGGGCCATGATCCTGGTAACGCATTATCAACGACTGCTGGAGTACATTCAGCCAGACTATGTGCACGTGCTGTCGGCCGGCCGCATTGTGCGCTCCGGTGACAAGGGCCTGGCCCTTGAGCTGGAAGAAAAGGGTTATGGCTGGCTTGAAGAGGAGCACGCGGCATGACTGCGGTCGTGGAAAAGCGCGAGTGGCTCGAGCAGCTGTTGCAGGCAGGCGCGGCCACAGGCCAGGAGACGGAGTTGCAGCCCTGGATGCAGAGACGCCGTGAGCAGGCCATTGCGGACCTGCAGCAGTTGCCGATCCCCACACGCAAGTCCGAAGGCTGGCGTTACACCTTGCTGGATGGTCTGTTCGGTGCGACCTTTGCCCCAAGTAGTCAGGCCTTCGAGGCGCTGCAGGCAGAAGACATCGATGACTGGTTGCTGGCGGATACCCGCGCCTATCGCCTGGTCTTCGCCAATGGACACATGGTGCCGGCACTGAAGAGTTTTGCCGAGTTGCCCGAGGGTGTCACCATTGGCAGCCTGCGCCAGGTCTTGCAACAACAACCCGAGATGCTGTCCGTCTGGTTTGGCCAGACCGCCAATCATTCGCAGGATGTCTTTACCGCCCTGAATACCGCGCTGATGAATGATGGCCTGTTTGTACACCTCAAGCGCGACACCGTACTGGATCGGCCTCTGGAGGTCATGCATCTCAATCTGTCCCTGGAGCAGGCGGCGTTGATCCAGCCCTGTAGCCTGCTGGTGCTGGAACAGGGCGCCAGTGCCCAGGTCATTGAGCGGTTTAGCAGTAGTGGTGACTCCGTCTATTTCCACAATGGCGTGACCGAGATACTGCTGGAGGAGCAGGCCGCGCTGACGCATGTCTGTCTGCAGGAAGAAAGCCGTGAGGCCTTTCACCTGCACCGCCGCTTTCTGTCGCAGGCGGCGCAGAGTCGCTATAGCCATACCGCCATCGCCCTCGGTGGCAAATGGGCGCGCACGGAATTGCAGGCGCGTTTTACGGGCCAGCAGGCAGAGTGTCATAGCCGTGGTCTGTATTTGACCGGTGACGGCCAGTTGACCGATCAGCGTCTGGAGGTACAACACAACACCCCGGGCAATGCCAGTCAGCATCATTATAAGGGCATTGTTTATGGCGCCGGTCGCGCCGTATTCGACGGGCGTATCGTGGTGAGCCAGGATGCACAAAAGACCGATGCCCACTTATCAAACCACAACCTGCTCCTGAGTCGTGAGGGTGAGGTGGACACCAAACCGCAACTGGAAATCTATGCCGATGATGTGAAGTGTTCGCACGGCACCACGGTGGGCCAACTGGAACCGGAACAGCTGTTCTATTTGCGCAGTCGTGGTATCAACCGGGCCGACGCCATGAAAATGCTGTGTCACGGCTTTGCCAGTGAGGTGTTCGAGGCGATCGAACTCGATGTGGTGCGTGACTATCTTGAACGGCGACTGGCGGCGGTTATCGACACCGCCATTGTGCCTTAAACGCAGCGGCTAGTGTAATGAACAGGAAAATCGTACAGTTTGGTGAACCTCAGGACGGCAGTACACCGGCAGCATTGCCTGCGGATGCCACATTGCAGGACAAAATTATTGCCGCACTGCGCACGGTGTATGACCCGGAGATACCGTTGAATCTGTATGACCTGGGGCTTATTTATAATATCGACATTGATGCACAGGACAAGGTGACGATTCGGATGACCCTGACCACGCCGCATTGTCCCGTGGCCGAGACCATGCCGGGCCAGGTGGAGGCGGCGGTGCGTGGCGTCAGCGAGGCTGCAGATGTCGAGGTGCAACTGGTCTGGGACCCGCCCTGGAATCAGGACCGAATGAGTGATGAAGCCAGGCTGACCCTGGGTTTGTTGTGATCAGGTATTGATGGCTCCTGCGTAGAATCCGTTGATAGATTTATGTGGTAAAGGCCAACGCAAAGACGCAGAGGACGCAAAGATTTCCCAGGGCAAAAAATACAGGAAGTCTGCGTTGGAAACACTGTCCCAGGCGCAATCGAGTTTTCGCATGACCCGTATTCGAATTGATAAGGAGTAGGAGATGGCGGTTTTATTAACAGAAAATGCGGCAAGCCACGTCAGAAAAATGCTGGCGCAACGCGGTCATGGTATCGGCCTGCGCGTCGGCACCCACAAGGCCGGATGCAGCGGCTTTGCCTATGATGTGGATTATGCCGATGAGGTCACGGCGGAAGATACGGTGTTTGAATCCCATGGGGTCAAGGTCATTGTCGACCCGCAGTCCCTGCCCCTGCTCGAGGGCATGCAGCTGGACTATGTAAAGACCAATGCCCTTAATGCCGGCTTTGAATTTAATAATCCGAACGTCAAGGACCAGTGTGGTTGTGGCGAATCGTTTAGTGTTTAGGCTCCGGAGTCAGGGTAGAGGTACCGTCCATGACCCGTCTTGATGATATTGTCGAGGTCTTTGAGTTGCTGGGTGACTGGGACCAGCGCTATCAGTATCTCATTGAGCTGGGTGAGGCCCTGCCGCACATGCCGGCGGAGTATAAGACCGAGGCCAACAAGGTCAAAGGCTGCATGAGTCAGGTCTGGGTGCATGCCGCTGTCGATGAGACCGACCCCCGTAAGCTCCACTATCAGGGGGATTCGGATACCAGCGTGATCAAGGGGGTGCTGGCCTTGCTGATCCAGTTACTCAACGGCAAGAGCGCGCAGGAAATTCAGCAACTGGATATGGATGATGTGTTTGAGCGCCTCGACCTGCATGAAAACCTGTCGCCCAACCGGCATGTGGGCATTTACGCCATCGTGGAACTGATGAAGCAGCAGGCGCGTGAACTGGACGCCCGTCTGAAGGCAACGGATGCCGCAGCCGTCTGAGGTATCCATAACGTGGTGCTTCAGCATGGCGCCCCTCGTTTCGATTGAAGCCCGCGTCATTTACGGGCATGATCAACACTGTCGCAACCCAAGCCCTTTGAACTTGCTCATCTACCCCATCGCTGGTGGACCATGCCTGACGTCGATTTTTCCTTTGAAGATATCATTGCCAACACCAATGACATTGTGATCGTTACCGAGGCCGCCGCCCTCGATGAGCCGGGGCCGCGCATTGTCTATGTCAACGCGGCCTTTACCCGGCTTACCGG
>JAWOIE010000005.1:0-12038 GCA_046484825.1 Gammaproteobacteria bacterium
CGGCATTGGCAACATCTATTTCAGCGGTACGCAATTTTCCTGTGTCCTGGGCAATCAGTGCGCGTTGCTTGGCCAGGTAGGCCAGATGATCGACAACCTCAGCATCTTCTTTCTTACTCCACGCACTCTCCGCATTTTCCAGCGCCTGGCCGGCCTGTTTCAGCTCCACCGCCGCATGCTTGTTGACATCGGCATCGCTCTGCGCTGCACGGTAATTCCTGCGGGCTTCCTCAAGAACCGTGTGTTGCTCCGGCACGGTGCTGCAACCCACAACAGTAGCGCCGATGACGATAAGCGCAGGTACAATAAGATAACTTCGCATGGTCAATTCCTTTTGAGTTTAGTGTTGAGCATTGCTATTAGCGTCATTTTGGTTCACGGTGTGGCGCGGTCCATTTCCTGACGGAGGATGCGATTCGATTCCTCTGCGTTCCTAACGGCCACTTCGGCCTTGGCCAGGGCGGCCTTGGTTTCGGCGAGCTTGGCGTCAACCTGCGCTTGTTCTGCCAGACGCTGCGCCTTGACGTAATTCTCGTCTGCCATGGCCTGTTCGGCGGCAGTCATCTTTTCAGTGGCGGATCTCAATTCTATGGGGGCGTACTCATTACCACCGACGCTGGCCGCACGCGTGACCGACGCCTTTGCCACTGCCATCTGCTCCGTCGGTGGTGGCATGCTTGCACAACCAGTCACAAGCAGCACTACGCCGGCAATGCCGCCCAGGCTGACGTGCGTCATGATTCGATGAGCGTCATAGCGATTAGATATTTTCATAGTCATTACCGTCCGTGTAGAGTTAAACTGCGCTATCCGCAGGGTCAACGTTGTTTGTCTGGCGTGTCATATAAGATTGCCAGGTCGTGAATACTATGGGCCACCACCCATGGTGTCTGTGCGCTGCCGTACATAGACATAAGGGATGTTCCTTAACCCACATTTTGTGTTGGGTCGCAGGCTGCGTAATTAGGGGGTACCGGTTTAGCCACTAAGCCACCCGTTGAGCCCCCGTACCCCGCCGCCCGCGCACAGGACGCATCTTTTGCCACTCGCCCTGCAGACAAAAGGCAGTTTCTCGTCGTACGCATTCACTCCGCCCGGGATCACCTGGTTACACGCGACGATGGCGTATTTGTCCAGGTAGCCCCTTCTCCCGCCGTTCGCTCAGTCACGGTAGTCACGCTCCGGGTGATTGAACCTCACCAAGCGGCCATAGCTACGCCTACCTATCCATAGTCAACATAAAGGCCCCATACATTAATGGTGTATGCAGAATGGGGGGCACCTGCGGCTGGCAAACCAGCTTCTCGACCGGGGACCCGGCAACCTAACCGAGCATGCGCGCGTAGGTCGCCTTGTCGTCGGCGTAGCACTGACAGGAAGCGGCTTCCAGGCCGCGCGGATTGAGAATCGTGATATCCCCGCGCTGATAACTGATCAGCTTGCGTGCCTGCAGCGCGGTTGCGGCCCGGGTCACACCGACGCGGCGCACCCCCAGCATATAGGCGAGGAATTCGTGCGTAATCCTAAAGGTGTCTGACTGCGCCCGATCCCGCGTCATGAGTAGCCAACGGGCCAGGCGGGCCTCGACCACGTGGAAGCGCGTACAGGCCGCCGTCTGGGCAATCTGTTCGATCATGACGTGCAGATAGCGCTTGAGCAGCCGATCCAGGGTGGGGCTACGTGCGAGTTCACGGCGCAGCGGCGCGGCACCAATGCGCAGTGCTGAGCCCGCGCCCTGCACCAGGGCGTGAAGTGGTGAAACTGCGATCCCCAGGATCAGGGAGATACCCAGCATGCCTTCATAACCGACCAGTCCCACTTCTAGGCTGCTGCGCTGATCCATGGGCACCGTTAGTGAGATAAAGGATTTGTTCGGAAACCACGCATGGCGAATGCGCTCCCCAGGCTCGGCGAGAATCTCTGCAAACACCAGGTCAACGGGCTCGCACTCCGCCAGAAAGCGCTGCCGATCCTCACGCGGCAAAGCGGCAAGTATGCGATTGATGGGGGGTACTGTCTTTTTTCCAGGCAACGGCTGTTCCTTATATTGCACAGAGTCACGACCGCGCAACATGGCGCAGAAAGCATTAGGCGTCTGTCCGTTAGCACACAAATCACCTCTGTTGATCGAGATCAGGCTACTCGCTCGACTTGTATAATGCGCTGTCGCGCCAACAGTTCCTTCCTGCTCAGCCCATGGCCGCAAATTGCGCTTTGCTCCGCGGCTCCGTGTGCTGTGGCCTCATCACCCTGAACCCTGCGCACAGACGATGCCAGTGCAATCACACTGTGGCATAACATGATTTTGCTCGACACAAACAGGTAATCTCTAGCGATACGCATAAGCTTGTTTATGGCGTGCCCGACGTCAATCGAATGTCACTCATCGCGGGGGCGTCATATAAGCACACAGAACGCTAAGACACGGACAAAATACGGGTAATTTCATCGCGAGACACGCAGGCGAATACGTACGATAGCGTACAGACAGTCACTGTCAGCACGCTATAGATTCTACGCTGTAAACAAATCAACAGACAAAGGAGCAGGTTATGAACTGGGATATGGTCCAGGGAAACTGGAAGCAATTCAAGGGCAAGGTAAAGTCACAGTGGGGCAAACTCACCGACGATCAGCTCGACGTAATCAGCGGCAAGCGCGACCAATTATCGGGCAAGATTCAGGAATCTTACGGCGTCTCCAAGGACGAAGCAGAGCAGCAGATCAAACGCTTCGAAGACAGTAACAAGGAGTAGGCTGCGCAGTGTGCCCGCCGGGATTCATGACACACCGCTGGAACACAATACCGTAGATGGTACTGGAATCTGTTTCGAATCACTTAATCTCTAATGACACACAACTCAACTACAACTGGAGTATTCAACATGAAACACAACAATAAGTATCTTTCAGCACTATTCCTGGCCACAACACTGGTAGCTGGCGCCGGCATGGTTACCCTTTCGGGCTGCGCCTCCACAGAGACTCAATCAGGGACCGGTGAATATTTCGACGATTCTCTTGTCACCGCCAAGGTGAAGACAGCCATATTCAATGATGCCAGCCTGAAGTCTGCCGAGATCAATGTCGAGACCTTCAAGGGCGTAGTACAACTGAGTGGCTTCGTTAACTCACAGGCCGACATCGATCGAGCAGTTGTCGTGGCACGCAGCGTCAAAGGTGTGAAATCCGTCAAGAACGATATGCGGGTGAAATAGCAACAGCCCGGGAGTCTATGCCGATGAGTGCCGCTGCAGGCGCGTCGCGCATAGGGTTCAAATCATTGTAGAACCTCTGAATAAGCTCATCAAACGGATGAGCGCCTGTCCCACGAAGTGTCATGGCATTACAAAGCTTGCGCGTCTTAGTCTCACGCCTTATCTGCCTCTAAACAGGTAAGGCAAAATGAAACAAAAAAGCGGGCTTGCCAATGGATGGTAGAAGTTAGCACAAGGCAGGGAAGACGACTCCATGAATGGAGGAGGTAGAATTGTGTCTGGAACAGCAATCGAGTTTCCGAGTTTACAGGTCCTAAATGACCATTTGACACGCCTTCCAGCGTGGCCAGCGCGCCTTCAGTGATTTTTTAGATGTGCCCCTGCACACAGACCAGGACAGAGGTCAGTCTACGCGCCGGGTGGGACACCGACACGGCTGGAACTCAGAAGTATAGCGGTATCACACTCGATGATGGCGTTCACGGACATCTCCTGATGAAACATAACGTATCGGATGCAGCCCAGTTACACTGGGTTGTTCGATCATGAGTCTTGATATTTACGCTATATATACGCTTCACGATTGCGCGACGCTCGCCCTGCGCTACAGGCAGGTACGCCACACGCCGCTTTAGAGATACAACAGTGCTGAGTCGTGGCGCAGCCTGTGGAGGCAGGCGTGTCCAGCGAGGCTTGCTCCGTTGAGACTACACTCACACATCTGTGCACCACTCACGGTTTCCTGAACACCTGTAACACATCCCTCTGGTCTACATCTAGCACGTGGAATGCTTCTGCGTGTGCGCTGCTGGTGATGCTGAAGGCACCTTATCCCCGCTTCGCACCATGCACCACATGGGTATCGTCAAACGGCCGGGCGGCATGCGCATGGACAGCCATACCAGGCCTGAAGAACCGGTAGTCGTTGCGGCCACTTGCCTTGGCGTGATACATCGCAACATCCGCATTGTGCATCACGGCATTCATATCATCGCCGTCATCCGGGTAGACACTGATACCGATACTCAAGGTAAGATTAATTTCATGACCCTCGATGACTTGCGGCACGGCGAACGCCGCTTGCAACTTCTCCGCTACCTGCGATGCATCCTGTGGATGTTCGATTTCAGCCAGTAGAATTACGAATTCATCACCGCCTTGTCGGTATACCGTGTCCGTGGCACGTACGCACGCCACCAGGCGATCTGCGGACGTCTTTAACAACTGGTCACCGACTCCATGTCCCAGGGAATCGTTAATGTCCTTAAAGTAATCCAGGTCCACGAACAGTAACGCCACCTGTTTGCCGTGCCGTTGTGCGAATTTGATCGCCTGGGAAAGGCGCTCCATCAGCAGCGCCCGGTTAGGTAGACCGGTCAAAAAATCGTGCCGCGCCTGATGCGTCATTTTCCGAACCATGGCCTGCGACTGGCTGATGTCATGGAAGACAATCACCGCGCCGGTGACCCGGCCGTCGCGATCATGGATAGGTGCGGCGGAATCCTCGATGAAGGTCTCGGCCCCGTCACGGCGGATGAGCACGCAATCTGCGGCCAGCCCGACGATCCTGTCCTCTGCGATGGCGCGTCGCGCCGGGTCGGCAGCGACCTCCCGTGTCGTACCATCGATAATATTGAATACTTCCGCAAGGGAACGACTCAGCGCATCATCACATGACCAACCGGTCATCTTTTCGGCCACGAGGTTCATGTAGGTCACATTCCCCATAACGTCAGTCACCAGCACGGCGTCACCTATAGAGTTGAGTGTCACCTGGGCGCGCTCCTTTTCCTCGTACAGTGCTGTTTCCGCTGCGCGCAAGGCATGCTCGGAGGATTTGCGGGCACTGATGTCTTCGACGGTTAGCACCAGGCCATGCCGTTCACCAGCAGAGGCGGGGCCATCGTTAAGCACCGCGATATTGACCCGCGTCCAGACGACACTGCCATCACTGCGCAGAAAACGAAACTCCGTTTGGTAGGGCTCCGTTTTCGACGTGTTGGCACTCAGTTCGTCAAGGACGCGTTGATGGTCATCCGGGTGAATCACCTTCACCCAGTTCATACCCAGTGCCTGTTCCGAGGTCAGGCCCGATATAGTGCGATAGGCCGCGTTAGAGTACGTCCCCCGGCCCTCGGCATCGGTGGTGAAGATACCCAGTGGAGATGCGTCGCTCATGGCGCGAAATCGCGCCTCGCTAACCTGCAATGCCGACAATCTCTGTCTGCCCACAGGGTCATTTTCTACTTGAGACACGCGTGCGCTCTCTGGGTTTACGTCATCATCAGCCGCGATGCCCGAAGCGTCTGAACTTCTGCTCGGCTTCGATCCGGATGATTCCGTAAGGTCTCCATCCCAATTCATACAAACTCCATATCCACTTTAATCATCACAGGCACAAGGTTAATCCATTACTCGGAGGTGGTCTGTACGCCAGTGCACATGCATAAACAGACATTAAGTGCGGTGACCCCGGGCGATTCAACTGGACTAAAACGGGCACGCCACCCACGATCTCTTCGCGTCCTTACCGCTGACGACAACCCGCAGTACACTTCTTCACGCTGTGCGATGACAAACCGTAACCTCTGGCGTCAGGATTCAGTAGCTGCAGCACAACAGGCATGCACATACATGCGACCAACGGTATTTGTGGAACATAAAATCCGACTAAAGCAGGCCGGCACGACCTTTCCCACTCCATTCGAGTTAACTATTTTTTGAGTCACCTGCCTGTGTCCTGACATCATATTGTGTAGATAAATACGTATGTTCGTGCCACAAACCGGCAACGATTCAGGGCGTGATCGCTACGCTGCGCCACAGCGATATCTCACTTAAGGCGCACGGCGACCCCGCCTTGGCAGGATCAGATGCGTCGGCCTTCAATGACACGCATCAACAGGATTACGACGGCAATGACCATGAGTATGTTTATCAACCCACCCATGGTGTAAGACGAAACCAGGCCAAGCAGCCAGACAATAATCAGGATAGTAGCAATGGTTTGCAGCATGTTCGATTCTCCCAGGTAGTATTTTTAACGGTTCAGCCGAGCTGGCTCTCAAGCACAGGCAGCTATTTACTGTAATGACCAGCCGCACCGACTCTGGCGCCACTGGCGGTGTTCCTGTCCTGTCTCAACAATCCCACATGACCGCTCAGGACATTCGGCATGGCGGCGACAAACGAGCTGGCGACATTAACCCTGTGTGTTACAGTGTAATGACACCGGCAACAGCTTTCGTTGCCGGTGCTTAGCAAAGGGCGAGATTCCATCGAACTCACGTCCTCGTCTGTCTGTAACCGCACATAGCCGATAGGTGTGCAGTACACGGAGGACCACAAAAGAAGTCTCGGTTCGCTAGCGCACATGAGTCCCGGATCTGTTATAATCGCCAATCAATCGACACTTGCTATAGTCCAATCTACACACGTTCCATATCGTCTATAGCGCGACTAAGTCGTCTCTGGCATCACGGACCCGTTATGCCCAACAATTAAAACAACATTGCACGCGCTCCCATCTTATCGATAAGATGTGACGGGTGTGCAGCTAGTATCTAACCCCGGGGAACTTTTATGCCTAATATCCAGGAACCACGCGAGAACCATCTTCTTGATGCCCTGCCGGCCGAAGAATATGCGCGTCTGGTCCCCAACCTGGAACTGGTCCCCATGCCGCTCGGCCATGTGATCTACGAGTCCGGTAGTGAATTGCACCACGTCTATTTTCCGACGACCGCCATCGTCTCCCTGCTCTATGTCCTGCTCGACGGTGCCTCGGCCGAGATCGCCGTGGTCGGCAATGAGGGCCTCATCGGCGTCGCCCTCTTCATGGGTGGCGAGACCATGCCCAACCGCGCCGTGGTGCAAAGCTCCGGGCATGCCTATCGACTGAAAGGGCAACTGTTGAAGGATGAGTTCAACCGCTCTGGTGCGATGCAGCACCTGATGCTGCGCTACACGCAGGCCCTGCTGACGCAGATGGCGCAGACGGCGGTATGCAATCGACATCATTCGCTCGATCAGCAGCTCTGCCGCTGGCTGTTGATGAGCATCGACCGCCTGCCCTCCAATGAACTGGTCATGACCCAGGAGTTGATTGCCAACATGCTCGGGGTACGCCGCGAAGGGGTCACTGAGGCCGCCGGCAATCTGCAAAAGGCCGGCCTGATCAAATACAGTCGTGGCCATATCACAGTACTGAATCGGGCGGGCCTGGAGGCACGTGTCTGCGAATGTTATGCGGTAGTCAAAAAAGAGTTCGAGCGCCTGCTCCCGGAGGTCATCGCCCCACATCTTTGCAGGAAGCCCTTCGACCGCCGCTACCCGGTGTAGGTTACTTCAATATCCATGCCGCTAATGCTATTGCGACCGTGATTGAAACTTAGAGGCTCTACCGTTAGCACTCACCCTGCCCGCTGATATCAACACCCGGCTGCCCGCACCCTGCCGCTCAACCAAAGTGGCACACCCCTGGCCTGGCCATCGGCACAATACTTCGCTTTTTCAGCGTCAATTCAGTTTCGTTTGGAACACTGTGCTCCATCAACTCACAGATGGACAAAACACCATGACTCACAACACCGTTCGTATCTGGGACCCCCTTGTACGGGTCTTTCACTGGTCCCTCGCCGGCGCCTTTCTTGTGGCCTATGTCAGCGAAGACGACTTTCTCGACATCCATACCTTCGCAGGTTACAGCGTCCTGACCCTGGTGGTCTTGCGCGTACTATGGGGCTTTATCGGCACCCGTCATGCCCGCTTTTCCAATTTTGTCCGCCCCCCTCGCGAGGCGTTGGGCTATGTCAAGGAGTCCCTGCTGGGCAGGGCCCGGCGTTACCTGGGACACAACCCGGCCGGCGGACTGATGATCGTGGCGCTGTTGCTGTCGCTGTTGATCACCACCCTCTCCGGCATCGCGACCCTGGGCGCCGAGGAAGGGGCCGGACCTCTGGCCGGGGTAATGGGCGCGCTACCCCACTTCTTCGGAGAGGCGCTGGAAGAGGTCCACGAGTTCTTTGCCAACTTCACCCTGCTGTTGGTGTTCGGTCACCTGGCCGGGGTGTTGTTTGAAAGTCTCGTCCACCGGGAAAACCTGGTACGGACGATGATTACCGGGGACAAGCGCCTGCGTGATGATGTGTCACGATAAGGGTTTGCCCTTTTTAACCTAAGTAGTACATTAACCCCTGGAGATAATCACTATGAAACATGCACACCTGATAACCACGACACTATTGGCGGCCCTGCTTGCCACCGGATCGGCCTTTGCCAGTGACAAACTGAACCACAACGAGATCTTTCAACTGCGGGAAAGCGGCCAGATCATGTCCATGGAGTCTGTCCTGCAACAGGCACACACGATTCAGCCGGGACAATTGATCGAGGCCGAGCTGGAGCGCGAGAAGGGCCGCTATGTCTACGAGCTGAAGATCATTGATACCGATGGCCGTCTGCACAAGCTCGAACTGGATGCGCAGAGTGGTGAAGTGCTCAAGCGCAAGACCAAGAGCAGGGACTAGGCGATGCGGCTGCTGATTGTCGAGGATGATCGGCAGCTGGCCGAAAGGCTGCAACAGCAGCTGACGCGCGAGGGTCTGGTGGTCGACCTGGCCCACGACGGCGTGGACGGGCAGCACCTGGGTGAGACCGAGGAATACGACCTCATTGTGCTCGACCTGGGGCTACCCGGCCGCGCCGGTCTGTCTGTGTTGCAGGCCTGGCGAGCGGCGGGGATCCATGTCCCGGTGTTGATCCTCACCGCCCGTGACGGCTGGCGGGACCGGGTCGAGGGCCTGCGCGCCGGGGCCGATGACTATCTGGGCAAGCCCTTTCACGCCGAGGAATTGCTGGCGCGTATCCATGCCCTGTTGCGCCGGGCCGCACCACAGCCCGCGCTGCACCTGACGGTCGGCCCCTGGCAACTGGACGAGCGCCACCAGTGTCTGCAGGACGGGGAACAGCAGGTCGCACTGACCGCAACGGAGTTTCGCCTGCTGCGCTATATGTTGCGCCATCCCGGTGAACCGCTGTCCAAGATCCAGCTGGCCGAGCACCTGTATGAGTATGCCTCCGAGCGGGAAAGCAATGTGCTGGAGGTCTATATCCGCCGCCTGAGGGAAAAACTGGGTGCGGGCTATATCGAGACCCGTCGGGGTCAGGGCTATATCCTGCATCCCCAGGGGGGCGCGTGAATTCGCTGCGCCTGCGTCTACACCTTTTACTGCTGGCCGGGCTGGCACTGCTGCTGGCGGCGCAAATGCTTGGGCTCAGGCTGATCCCGCAGGCCCTGGTGGAAAACTATGTACTGACCCGTTTGCAGCACGACGCCGATACCCTCTATGCCCGCCTGTTGCTACAGCCAGAGCTGCCCGTGCAGATCACGCCCCCCCTGGGGACCATCTACGATACCCCGCTCTCCGGTCACTATTTTCGTATCGATGCGGGTAGCCGCATTATTCGTTCACGCTCCCTGTGGGATGTGGACCTGCCGCTACCGGCACTGACGCAGGCGCACAGCACGGTCAGTCGTATCAGCGGGCCGGCCGGGCAACAACTGTTGAACTACAGTCAGCGCTACGAGGTGCACGGCGAGATGCTGACCATCAGCGTCGCCGAGGATGTCGCCGCTATGGAGCATACCGTACGTCAACTGGAACGCCAGCTATTGGCCCTGAGTCTGTTTGCCCTGTTGCTGGTGCTGGTCTTACAGGTATGGATCCTGCGGCGTGCCCTGCGCCCGCTCGACGCCGCGGTCGAGGCCTGCCGTCTGCTGGAGAGCGGCCAGGCCCAGGAGATGCAGGAACAGGGGCCGCGCGAACTGCGCCCGCTGGTGCAGGCAATCAACCGTTTGACGCGGCATCATGGCCTGCGCCTGGCGCGCAGTCGCCGTGCACTGGGTAATGTCAGTCATGCGCTGAAAACCCCGCTGGCGGTATTGCAACAACAGGCCAATGAACTGGAGCGACGCGGAGAAACGCAAGAAGCCGAGGCGATGCGTCTGCAGCTCGACGCCATGGCGCAGACCATTAGCCGCGAATTGCATCGGGCGCGTCTCGCCGGTAGCGGCGCACCGGGGGCGCGCTTTGATGCCCAGCAGGAACTGGCCGCTTTGACCGAGGCCTTGACGCAACTGCATCATGGCCGGGTGCATATTGAATTATCGGTCAGCGGCGAACCCTGCGCCCTGGATGCCGATGACATGCTGGAGCTCTTCGGTAATGTTCTGGATAACGCCTGCAAGTGGGCCAGGGGACGGGTGCGGGTCTCGGTGCAACAAGGCGCGGAGCGCCTGCGGGCACAGATCGAGGATGATGGCGCGGGCGTGGCAGAAGAGGCCTGGGCGCAACTGACCCGGCCAGGCCAGCGACTGGATGAAAGCCGACCCGGTCACGGCCTGGGCCTTAGCATTGTGCAGGATATTATCGAGCAATATCACGGCACACTCGACTTTTCCCGTTCAGCCGAACTCGGCGGCCTGCGGGTGGAGGTGGAGATTCCGCTTGAGGGGGCTGGGTTAGCGTAATAATGTGCGTTTGTTTACTGACCGTTTTTACTCCGACGCCTTCTTCCGGTTTGTTGGGCAATACGTTCCAGCATTCTGATGCCGTTTCGCTAGTTTCGATCTCTTCCCTTCAAAGCACCTATTTCTTTCACCCTGCGTCTTAATGAAATGGGCATAAACAGCGTCAACACCACCAAGGGATACAAGAAAACCGCTATGACTTTTAAAACCAAACTGCTTTTCGCGAAGAGATAAATCGCGAATTCAATGTAAAAGTATACCAAGGAGACCGTGATAGCCAACTCGACTGCTTGCCTGATACCCCATATATTTGCGGCAGCGCCAAATGCCGTCATGACCAGGATTATTCCTATATAAGCCGCTGTTTTGTCTTGTTTGCTCATTCAAAGACTAACTTAAATCAGCCGCGCTATTTTTCGTGCGCAGAAACGTGTTCGGCTACTTCTTGTCAGCCACCGAATACGGTAAAACTCAACCAGACATAGATGCCGTAGCCCACCAAAAGCACTCCCCCCTCCGCACGGCTCAGGCGCCGCCCCGTGTATAAGAACAACAGCAAGAGTAGCGATGTTCCCAGCATGACCCATTGATCAAAATGGAGGATTCTCGGATGAACAGGAAGTGGCTGAAGAAGAGCAGACAGCCCAAGAATACCAAGCAGGTTAAAGATATTACTGCCGAGTATGTTGCCAACAGCCACATCAGCGTGCCGCCGAATAGCGGCTATCACCGATATGGAAAGTTCGGGAAGAGAGGTGCCCACAGCTACCAGTGTCAAGCCAATGACAGCCTCTGGCACACCAAAATGCGCTGCAATACCAATGGCTCCCATCAGCAGAACCTGTGATCCGGCAATCAAGAGCAGCAGACCAAAAACCACTGCGATAACCGTCCACAACACCGTCTTTGGAACGGTGGAAAGCTCTTCTGCTTCAGCTTGGTGTAGCTCCCCCGAGGGTGCTGCGTGGTTTCTCTCACTCCAGTAAGCCCACACCAGATAAGCCGCCAGAGCACCCAGGAATATGACGGCATCCAAACGCCCTAACGCGCTTCCTCCAACGAGGACCAGGAATAATATGCTTGCGGCAACAACCGTGACAGCGTCCCTTCGCAAAGCCAGTGGCTTGACCGCTAACTTGCACACCATCAAGGCAGTACTGGTCGCCACTCTGGGCAACTGATGGGAGGAACCTGACATGCTTGTAGTAGCAGCCCTGGGAGGCAACGCCCTGTTGCGGCGCGGTGAACCCCTGACAGCCCAGGCCCAGCGCGCCAATGTGAAGATCGCC
>JAWOIE010000040.1:0-4771 GCA_046484825.1 Gammaproteobacteria bacterium
GTTCGTCGATGATTTCCATGGCGCGGATCTTGGGGGCACCACTGACGGTCCCTGCTGGAAAAGTGGCGCGCAGCACGTCCATGGCATTCATATTGTCCTTGAGGTGGCCGGTGACGTTGGAGACGATGTGCATGACATGGGAATAGCGTTCTATAATCATTTTGTCCGTCAGCTCGACGCTACCGGTGGTGGCAATGCGGCCGACGTCGTTGCGCCCAAGGTCGATGAGCATCAGGTGTTCGGCCAGCTCCTTGGGGTCGGCGAGCAGTTCCTGTTCGAGGGCCAGGTCATCGACATCGTTCCGGCCACGGGGGCGGGTGCCGGCAATGGGTCGCACCGTGACCTCGCCATCCTCGAGGCGGGTGAGAATCTCCGGTGACGAACCGACGACGTGAAAGTCACCCAGGTCCAGATAGAACATGTAGGGTGACGGGTTGAGGCTGCGCAGGGCGCGGTACAGGTCCAGGGGTTTGGCGCCAAAAGGAATCGACAGGCGTTGCGACAGCACCACCTGCATGACATCACCATCGACAATGTACTCTTTGGCCTTGGCGACGGCCGCCTCAAAACCCTGCTGGGTAAAACCGGAAATAAAGTCGGCCTCATGGACCGTCACCGTACTGGCCTTGACCTCGTGTTGCACCGGGCTGGCCAACTGCTGGACCAACTGGTCGAGGCGCTGCTGCGTGGTGGCATAGGCCTGCTCGTCGGCACTATCGGCATGCACAATGACATACAGCTTGCCGGCCAGATTATCGAAGACCACCACCTCCTCGGAGACCATGAGCAAGATGTCGGGCACGCCCAGCGGGTCCGGGTTGGGACACTCGGCCAGCCGGGGTTCGATATAGCGAATAGTGTCATAACCAAAGTAGCCGACCAGACCACCGGTAAAACGTGGCAACCCCGCGACTTCGGGCACCTGATATTGCTGCTGGAACTGCTCCACCCAGGCCAGGGGGTCATCCACGGTCAGGCGGTCGCTGAGTTCACCATCCTGCAGGACGCTAATGTCATGACCACTAATGCGAATTACCTGGCGACAGGGCAGCCCGAGCATGGAGTAGCGCCCCCATTTTTCGCCGCCCTGCACGGATTCAAACAGGTAGGAATAGGGCCCGTTGGCCAGTTTCAGATAGGTGCTGAGGGGAGTGTCCAGGTCGGCCAGCACCTCGCGCATTAACGGAATGCGGTTATAGCCCTGCCCCGCCAGCGCCTTGAAATCTGCTTCATTCATTTTTTATACCCAAAGTTAAAAACCACACACAACACGACAACCACCAGCACCGTGACTAGCGGCACCATCGTTCATCGGTGTGGGTGTGACTTTTCATAGCTTCAGGTCGTTTCGGCATTTCAGGTTCTGGTTTGGGCGACGAGTGCGTCGCCGTTACGCTGCGCCCTGCTGGGCTGCACCTAATATAGCAGGTAACTCGGCCATGGAGTCAATCACCGCGTCCGGATTGGCCTCGCGGATATCAACACCGTGATTATAGCCATAACTCATGCAGACGATCTGGAAACCCGCGGCGCGGGCCGCCTTCACATCGCTGACGGAGTCACCGATCATCAGGGCATTTTGCGCTTTGACGCCGAAAAATTCCGCCGCATGCAAGAGTGGACCCGGGTCCGGTTTTTTCACCGGCAGGGTATCGCCACTAATGATGATCTCGAAATCTCCAGCCACACCCAGGTCCGTCAATAACGGTACGGTAAATTGTTCCGCCTTGTTGGTGACACAACCGAGTTTGTAGCCCGCTGATTTCAGATAGGCCAGACCTTCCTGGACACCGGGATAGAGACTGCTGCGCTTGCTGGTATTGTCGGCATACAGCGCCATGAAAATCGGATAGGCCCGGGCAAACAGGGCCTCGTCCGGTTCGCCGTCGAGCTGGCCAATCAGGGCCCGACGCGTCAGGCGCTCTACTCCGTTACCAACCCACTCACGCACTCTGGCCTCGCCATGGGGTGGCATGCCCAGGGCCTTCATCATCTCGTCCACGCAATAGGCCAGGTCCGGCACACTGTCGACCAGGGTGCCGTTCACATCGATGAGGACCATTTCAGGTTTTTTCAGCATGTACTGTTCTCTTCTCAGCGCCAGGGCACACAGAAAAAGAATAAACTCTGGAAGTCTTTTTCTGGCGCCATAGCGTCTTTGCTTTGGTGATTGGGTTTTTTACTACATACCCATTTCGGCCGTGCTGGCCCTGGCCAGCTCATCACGCATTTGCTTGATCACGGTGTCATAGACGTTGGCATCTTTCGCATTCTTGGCGTTAAAGATGGCGGAACCGGCGACGAAGGTATCGGCGCCGGCCTCGGCGATTTCGCGAATGTTGTCGACTTTGACGCCACCATCAATTTCCAGGCGGATATCACGACCGGAGGCGTCGATGATCTTGCGCGCTTCACGCAGTTTGTCGAGGGCCGACATAATAAAGGACTGACCACCAAAACCGGGGTTCACTGACATCAGCAGCACCATATCCACCTTATCGATAACGTACTTGAGCACATCCAGTGGCGTCGCCGGGTTGAAGACCAGACCGGCCTTGCAGCCCTCGCCCTGGATCAGCTGCAGGGTACGGTCCACGTGTTCGGAGGCCTCGGGATGGAAGGTGATATAGCTGGCGCCGGCCTTTGCGAAATCCGGAATAATGCGATCCACCGGCTTGACCATGAGGTGGACATCGATCTCGGCCGTTACCCCGTGTTTGCGCAAGGCCTCACAGACCAGCGGGCCGATGGTGAGGTTGGGCACATAATGATTGTCCATGACATCAAAGTGCACAATATCGGCTCCCGCCTTTAATACGTTATCGACTTCTTCCCCCAGACGGGCAAAATCCGCCGACAGAATGGATGGGGCTATTGCGTAATTCGCCATGGTAGTTGCCTCTTGAACGGTTAATTTCACGCCCTGCGGGCGTGGCCAAATTTGAGCCGCACACTGTACCGGAAAAAAGCCTAATTTGCAGCCCTTTGGCCAAAGAGGTTATGCTTAAGCCATTGATTTTTCTGGCTGTGGATAAATAATTGCGCAAACCCCCTATACTGCCCCAAATCACCGACCAAGGAGCCTCACCCATGATCAAGTATTGCCTGCACTTATTAATAGGTCTTGTGGCCCTCAGTGGCACCGCCCTGGCCAGCGACAAGGCCCTCACCAGTGACAAGGCCAAGGAGCAGCGCTGGGCCGAGCAGATCGTCGATGCCATTATGGTCGGTGAGCCCGAGTGGCTGGAACTGCAGGACCACAAGATCCTCGGCATCTATACCGAGGCCACCACCCCCACGGCCAGCGGCGGCGCCCTGGTGCTGCACGGCAGCGGCGTCCATCCGGACTGGCCCGATGTCATCTACCCCCTGCGCACCCAGCTGCCGGACCATGGCTGGCATACCCTGGCCATACAAATGCCGGTACTGGCCAACGAGGCCGAGTATGACGACTATGCCCCTCTGTTTGCCGAGGTGGCGCCCCGGATCGAGGCCGGTATCAAATACCTGCAGGACAAGGGGATCCAGAATATCGTGATTATCGCCCACAGCCTGGGCACGACCATGTCCGCCCACTACCTGGCCAGCAGTCCCAATGCTGCCGTGCGTGCCTTTGTCGCCGTCGGCATGCCGGGGCAGCACGCCAAGGCCGAGGCCATGAACAACCTCAAGTCGCTGGAAAAGATCAGCCTGCCCCTGCTGGACATCTATGGCAGCGAGGACCTGGAGAGTATTCTCAAGACGGCAGACCAGCGCGCCAGTGCCGCCAAACGCGCTGGCAATACGGCCTATAGCCAGGTGGAAGTACCGGGGGCCAATCACTTTTTCAACGGCCAGGGTGACACCCTGGTAAAACGTGTGCGCGGCTGGCTGGCAAAGCACGCCGCCGGCACTGAAATTCAACCCTAACCGGAGCCGCTATGAATATTCTCTCCGTCAGTATTGCCCTGCATGTGCTGGGCGTCGTCGTCTGGGTCGGCGGCATGTTCTTCGCGTACGTGTGCCTGCGCCCCGCCGCCGCAACCGTGCTGGAACCGCCGCAGCGCCTGAGCCTGTGGGTCGAGACCTTCGCCCGCTTTTTTCCGTTTGTCTGGCTGGCGATTTTATTTATTTTGCCCAGTGGTTACCTGTTGGTGTTTTCTACCTGGGGAGACTTTGCCCACACCCCGCTGTATGTCCACATCATGCACGCCCTGGGCATCGGCATGGTGCTGATTTTTATGCATGTCTTTTTCGCCCCCTACAAACGCCTGCGCGTCGCGGTCAGCATCAAGGACTGGCCGGCGGGCGGCCAGCAGCTGGCCCAGATCCGTCGCCTGGTGGGTATTAACCTGAGTCTGGGAATTATTGTGGTGCTGGTAGCCACCGTAGGGCGGGCGCTGTTGGTGTGATGCTCGCTCTGGCCTGAAGGCGCCAAGCGTTTTCGTGTTTAATGATACTCTGATTAAGTGCCCTTTAGTCACTCCGGCGAAGGCCGGAGTCCAGTAAAATCAGAGGGTTTCTGGATTATTCGCTTCGCTCACCCTGCGGGCTGCCTTTGGTATTCAATGCACTACGTGCTTATGTTCGGCATTCGCCGGAATGACTTTTTCAGAGATTACTAAAACGATCTTCCCCGTGGTCCCCGTGGCAAACAGGACATGACAGCAGTCATGGATAATGGTGAATAAAAACTTTCACCACGGGGGGGCACGGCGGTCACGGGGTTTAAGGCTAAAACGATCTTCCCCGTGGCAAACAGGACATGACAGCAGTCATGGATAATGGTGAG
>JAWOIE010000086.1:0-5924 GCA_046484825.1 Gammaproteobacteria bacterium
CAGAGCTTCCGTGCGGGGCAGGACGCCCCGTCGCACCGATCACGCAAGTGATTGAAGCGCGTGCGGAAAGCGCGGACACGAGCCGCGCTTTCCGACTCTGCAAAATTCCCGGGAGGGACTTTTGCAGAGTTTCCCTAAGTTGTGCCCGCAGCCCATGGCGGACTCAGCGCCCGGTCCAGCCATACGGGCACGGCTCACCGTTGTTGCCAGGGGCGCGGAGCATGGCTAGAGCAGCGGCGGCGCTTAGCAACAGGCCTTTTGCGCGCCGGGCTTGACCGCCTCGATACTTGCCGACAGTACATAGTCCTCAATCCCGCGGCCGGGAGCCCAGTCTTTGATGAACTCGCGGGAGTCGTCCCTGGGGGTGATGCGAATCTCGCTAAAACCGACCGTCTTCAGGATCTGCTCCAGCTCGTCGATCAACAGGGCGCCGGCCATACAACCGGCATAGAGTTGCGGGTCGTCCTTTAATGCCGCGGGTAACTCGGTGGTCTTGACGGTATCGGAAATGGCCAGGCGGCCACCGGGCTTCAGAATGCGCAGGGCCTCGGCAAAGACACGCGACTTGTGGGGGGAGAGGTTGATCACGCAATTGGAAATAATGACATCGGCGCTGTTATCGGCCACCGGCAGGTTTTCGATCTCACCGAGGCGGAACTCCACCTGGCTATAGTTGCCCTTTTGGGCATTGGCGCGGGCCTTGGAGATCATCTCCGGGGTCATGTCGATGCCGATGACACGGCCGCCGACGCCCACCTCGTGGGCGGCGAGGAAGGCGTCGAAGCCGCCACCGCTGCCCAGGTCGACGACCACATCGCCGCTCTTCAGGCTGGCAATGGCGCGCGGGTTGCCGCAGCCCAGGCCCATGTCGGCGCCCGAGGGGACCTTGTCCAGGTCATCCTGCGAATAGCCCAGGCGGGTGGAAATCAGGGTGTTGAGGGCACCGTCGTCCGAGACGCCGCAGCAGCTGCTGGCCTCGCCACAGCAGTCTCCGGCGTTGCTGGCCTCGGCGACCTGGCGATAGCTGTCGCGCACCTGATTACGAATATCGTCGGCGTGTTTTTGGTCCATGGTGTGCTTCCTGTATGGGTTGTCGGGGCGATGCGGTAGTGTAGCCCGCGGCCTGAGACAAATTAAATCGCAATCGGTGCGGGCAAAACTGATAAAATCGATAACGATATTGCGTCAGCCAAGTGGAAAATCAAGCCCCATGTCAGTTCTGGAAAAGCCCCTGTACCAATTAAGCACCAAAGAGTGGGAGAGCCTTTGTGACGGTTGTGGCCGCTGCTGTCTGATCAAGTTTGAGGACGAGGACACCGGCAAGTATTTCTATACCAATATTGTTTGTGAACTGTGGGACCAGAAAACCGGGCGGTGTCAGGATTACGCCAACCGTCAGCGGCGGGTGCCGGATTGTCTGGATCTGAAACAACAAAGGGACATCTCTTTTTTACCCAACAGCTGTGCCTATCGTCTGCGCGCGCAGGGCAAGGCCCTACCAGAATGGCACCCGCTGGTCTCCGGTGAGCGTGCCAGCGTGGCCGAGGCCGGCATCAGTATTATTGGCAAGGTGATTTCCGAAGAATATGTGCACCGCCAGCAGTATCTCGATCACATCATAGAGTGGATCGAGGTCGACTGAGGCGATTACTGCTGGACGTTTAGTGCAATCGTCAGGCGCGCGCCGCCCAGGCGGCTGTCACGGATAGACAAATGGCCGGCATAGGCACGGACAATATCCATGACTACGGCCAGACCGATACCCTGCCCGGGGGTTGTGCTGTCGGCACGCTGGCCCCGTTGCAAGACCGCGGCCCTGGCCTCGGGTTGAACGCCGGGGCCGTCGTCTTCCACCGAGATCTCGATGGTACGGTCATGGCTGACGACGCTAATCCGTACCTGCTGCCGACACCATTTCGCCGCGTTGTCGAGCAGGTTACCCATAAACTCCATAAAGTCACCTTCGTCCATGCGCAGGCGGGTGTCCGACGGGATGTCCAGTTCAAAGTGAATATTTTTGTCCCGATAGACTTTGCCTAGGGCATGACTGATTTTTTCAATCAACTGCAGGATCTGAATATGCTGTTGCGACAGGGAGGGCCCCGCCGTCGAGGCCCGTTGTAACTGGTAGCCTATGATCTTGTCCATGCGCTCAATCTGTTCCAGGTTTTCAGCGGCTGAGTTTTGGGACGCCAGATTTCCACGCATCACCGCCAGCGGTGTCTTGAGGCTGTGGGCCAGATCCGCGAGGGCATCTCGATAGCGGTTTTGTTGTTGCTGTTGATGCTCCAGCAACGTGTTCAGGTTGGAGGTAAGGCCCTGAATCTCGCGCGGGTAGTCACCGGCAATCTTGCGGGACTGGCCCCGGTGAATTTTGGCCAGCTCACGGGCGACCTGTTGCAGGGGCCGGAGTCCCCAGCGCAGGGTGAGCAGCAGACTGATCAGCAGCAAAATGGCCATGCCGCCCAGCCAGCCCCACAGGGTGGTGCGATAGTTCCTGATTTGTTTATTAAAGCTGTTGAGGTCGAGGGCAATATTAAACGTCAGCGGGATCGCCGTATCGGCAAGGCTCCACTGAATGCCGTAACTGAGAATATAGAAATCGTCGTGGCTCAGGGTCTCGTGGCGAAACTGCTGCTCCCCGGGGGGCAGCTGGATGGGGCTCGGGATGCGCACGCTTAGTGTTGATAACGACTTCCACAACAGGGTCCCCTGCGCATCAATAACGTGGGCGTACAAACCGGAACTGGGCAGGCTAAAGCGTGTCTCCATCAGGCGCGCCGGCATGCTCAGTTTGCCAGTGGCGCTGACGTCGGCAGCGGCCAGCAACACATACAGCTGACTCCACAGTTGCTCTTCCAGAGCGGTATGGGCGCTTCGGTAATAGGCGCGTTCCAGCGCCGTCGCGGTAATCAATAAAAATACCAGCAGCAGTACACCGGTGCTGATTAACATGCGGCTTTTCAGGGAGCGTCGGAACATTTACGCGCAGTGAAAGCGATAGCCGCGACCGCGCAGGGTCTCGATGGGTTTGAGCTGTCCGTCGGGGTCGAGTTTTTTGCGTAGCCGCCCAATCATGACTTCGATGACATTGCTGTCACGGTCTTCATCGTGGGGATAGAGATAATCGGCCAGATTATTTTTTGATAATACCTGGCCATTGTGCCGTACCAGGTGTTCCAGCAGGCGGTATTCAAAAGTCGTCAGTTCCAGGGGTTTATCGTGCAGCAGCACCTGTTGTTGATCCAGCTGGATGGTGACCGGCCCCGCCTGCAGGCTGTTGTCGGGGCTGCCACTGGCGCGGCGCAACAGCGCCTTGAGTCGTGCCAGTAGTTCTTCAAAGTGAAAGGGTTTGGTGAGGTAGTCGTCACCACCGGCCTCCAGGCCGTTGACCTTGTCCTGCCAGCGATCCCGGGCGGTCAGAATCAGAATCGGCAAGGTCTGTCCTGCCTGGCGCAAATGCTCGATGATCTCAATGCCGGATATCCCCGGCAGGCCCAGGTCGATAATGGCTGCATCGAGGGGATATTCCTGGGCAAAGAACAGGCCCTCCTGGCCATCGCCGGTGGCATCGACAATATAGTGTTGTTGGCGCAGCTTCTCGGCCAGTTGTTCGCGCAGGGCCTGCTCATCCTCGATAATCAGGATTCGCATGTCAGCGCCGCTGCATCCGTTCGCCGCTGTCGGCATCGATTAAAATGATATGTACCTCACCCCGCGGGTTGAGAATCTTGATCTGATACACATCGCGACCCTGGACCCGTGACGGGCTCACGTCCAGCACCCGGCCGGGGACATGCTGCTGGGCAATCTCACTGGCCTGTTGCGCGGAAATGGCGGCGAGGACAGTCAACGGCAGGATGGCCAGCAGGCCCAGGCAGAGGCGACATATATATTGATGTGATTTTTTCATGTTGCTAAGCATACACAGTCAACAATGGTTTGCAATCTTCCGGGTACGCATCAGAGCCGGGAGGGGGACGCTGTCACCCGGTTCGGTAAGACTGGCCTGTTGGACAAGCCGTGCGGCAATGGCCTATGTCTAGTACCAGGGGCGGTGGCGCGGGATAAAGCCGTAGGGCGCTGGCGTAGGGTAGTAGCGCGAGGCCCGTAGTGAACGCTGTTCATAATGATGCCCATACTTATGCCTGGATCGATGCTCCTTGTGGTGGCGTTGTGGGTGGCCATGGTGTTTGACCACCGGCGCAGGCCGCTGGGATTTGTGGTGATGGGATTGATAGCGATGTGGCTGATAGAGGTTGTGGCTCAGTGGCAGACCGTGCCCGAGCGTGATGGACCAGGAGACATCCGCCTGTGATGATAGTGGCAAGAGCATGGCGCCAAGGGCCATGGCGCTGCCCAGATAACGAAGGTTTGTTTTGCCTTTCATATTGTTCTCCTGTGCGCTGGTGATGAACATGACGGCACACTAGCAGACGCGCCTGAATCCCCGCTGAACACCCACCCGCCCCCGGGTCGCCATCACGCCGCGGGGCATGGCCGTTGCCGGGGCAACGCGTTATGCTTGGTCTACCTCATTACAACCGGTTTTGTCAGTATGAAAGGTATTTATCTCGATCCCGAAGCCACGGTTATTGGCGAACAGTTTGCTGTGGTCAAGGCGGGCCGCCGCAAGCGTGAGCGGGTGCCGGAGTCGGTGGTGGAAGTGGTGGCGAGCCAGGCCCTCGCCCTTGAGCGGGCCCGGCCGGAGCAGCAATTACTGGCCGCCAGGGTCCTTGGCCCCTCCCGTTCCTCTGAGGGCTTGCGTGTCTACTATATTATCGAGTGGCTACACCCGCCCGCATGACCGACCACTACTTTGATGAACGCGCCGTACGTTTCGCCAATAACATCTATGGCACGGCCAAGGGCGCGATCCGTCTGGCCATTCTCTGGCGCGACCTGCAACAGCATATTCCCTGGTTAGGCGAGCAGCGGGCGTCCATGCAGATACTCGATGTCGGCGCTGGGCTGGGCCAGCTGGCGATCCGGTTGGCACAGCAGGGTCATGAGGTGACCTGTGTCGAACCTTCGAACGCCATGCTGCAGGCGGCGCGTGACAATGTCACGCACGCCGGACAGCAGCGGCGTATTCGCTTTATCGAGTCCTCGCTACAGCAGTTACCGCAACACCTTCAGCAACAGTACGATCTGGTGATTTGTCATGCGGTGCTGGAATGGCTGGCGCAACCGGAGGCGGCGATTGCCCACCTGCGGAAATGGCTGAACGCCGATGCCTATTTATCATTAATGGCCTATAACCTTAACGGGATCGTGATGCGCAACCTGGTGCGGGGCAACTTTCGCAAGGTCAAGAGCGGCGAATTCGCCGGCGACCGGCGCGGCCTGACCCCGGCGCATCCCTTAACGCCGGAACAGATTGAACAGTGGTTGGCGGAGTCGCGGCTCGAGGTGATCCAGCAAAGCGGGATTCGGGTGGTGTATGACTATCTGCCCCGCGACGTGGCCCGGGAGCGCTCGCTCGAGGACATTATCGAAATGGAAATGCAGTTCTCTGTCCAGGCGCCCTACAACCGGCTGGGGCGCTACAGTCACTGGCTGTGTCAGCCCCTGTCGGGGGCTTGAATTTTTCCGTCACGGCAGCAATATTGCGTAGTGGCTAAAAATTTTTTCGGAGACCAGGGCAATGCCAACCTATGATTACCGCTGCGAGGCCAACGGCCAGGTACTGGAAGTGCGCCATCGCATGTCAGAAAACATTACGAGCTGGGGCGAGTTGTGTGCGCTGGCCGGTCGTGAGCCGGGCGACACCGATGTCCACAGCCCGGTCACGCGTCTGGCCACCGGGGGCCAGGTGCTGCGGGGCGGCGCGGCCAGCGCCGACCATCACTGCAGTTCCGGGGCCTGCTGTGGCGGCGGCCGGTGTGGCCTGCCGGATTGAGGTCCTGCCCGCCGGGCGGTGA
>JAWOIE010000136.1:0-7121 GCA_046484825.1 Gammaproteobacteria bacterium
GTCTGTTGGTGGTTAACAGCTCGCGCATTTGGTTGAGGGCGCCGAAGATGACCTTGCGGTGGGCAAGAACCTCAATCAGACCCACCACGGCCATATCGGCGGCATCGACCCGGGTGTCGACACCGGCGGCACGCATACGCTCACCGCCGATGCCGAAAAATTCCACGCTGTTATCCCGCTGATGCACCGCCTCCACTAGCAGGGCAGCATGCTGATCGCCCGAAGCCTCACCGGCAATGATCATGACCTTTTTCATGCAGGGGTTCCTAAACGGCCGCGCGGATTACCTCGACGATCGTGTCGATTTGTGACTCAGAAAGCTCGGGATAGATGGGCAATGAAAAACACTCGCTGGCGACCTTGTCGGTGATCGGCAGGTCGAGGCCGGCAAACTGTTCGGCAAAGACCTTTTGTCGGTGCAGAGGGATCGGGTAATAAACCGCGCAGGCTATCTGCTGCTCGGTCAGCGCCTGCATAATGGCATCGCGCTTGCTGCTTAAGGCGGTGTACTGGTGATAGACATGAGTGCCAATACCGTCTTCATGGGGCGGGGTGACCAGTCCGGTTAAGGCCCTGGAGTAATAATGCGCGGCGCGGCGACGACCGCCATTGAATTCGGTAATGCGTTTGAGTTTAATGCGCAAAATTACCGCCTGTAGTTCATCCAGGCGACTGTTGTAACCAATAATGTCGTGATGATAGCGCACCTTGCTGCCATGATTACGCAACATTAATAATTGTTCGGCAATGGCATCGTCATTGGTTGTGACCATGCCGCCATCGCCGTAGCAGCCGAGATTCTTGCTGGGAAAGAAACTGTGGCAGCCGACATCACCAATACTGCTGGTCATTACGCCATTGATATCGGCGGCAAACGACTGGGCACAGTCTTCAATGACCTTGAGCTGGTGTTGCCGCGCAATGGCCATGATGCTGTCCATGTCAGCAGGTTGGCCAAACAGGTGGACGGGAATAATGGCGGCGGTCTTGTCGGTAATCGCGGCTTCGATGAGTTGTGGGTCGATATTGAACGTCCGCGGGTCGATGTCGACAAACACGGGGGTGGCGCCGACGTAGTCGATGGCCTCGGCGGTGGCAATAAAGGTGAAGGAGGTGGTAATGACCTCATCCCCCGGACCGATACCCGCGGCCAGCAAGGCCAGATGCAGGGCATCGGTGCCCGAGGCGCAACCAATGGCGTGTTTGACGCCCAGGTGTGCGGCGGCTTCTTTTTCAAAGTTCTGCACATTGGGGCCCAGGATAAACTGGGTGTTGCCCAGCGCTTCAAGCATGGCCTGATCGATCTCGTCTTTGAGATTGTGATACTGGCCTTTAAGGTCGACCATGGGAATCATTGTAATATTACCTCGGTTGGCTAGGGCTTGGCTTCAGAGAGCAGGCGTGTAATCTCCAGCGCGGTTTGTAGCGCTCGCATGCCATCCTCTCCCGACACCACAGGGGGTTGATGAGTTTTGATACAGTTTAAAAAGGATTCGATTTCGCTGAGCAGGGCATCACCCTGGGCAAAGGCCTGTTCGTCACTGACAATGTCGGCGACGCCGGGAAACATCTCGCCGTCACCTTTGCGATGAATGCCGAGCGTCTTGTTCTGAAAGTCGATACTGATATATGTATCGTGTTGGAACAGCCGCATCTTGCGTTCGCTTTTCATGCCGGCACGGCTGGCGGTGACGTTGGCGACACAGCCGTTGACAAACTCCAGACGGGCATTGGCAATATCAATGTCATTGGACAGGACCGCAACACCCTTGGCGCTGATCTGGGCCACCGGGGAATCCACAATGTCGAGAATAATATCGATATCGTGAATCATTAAATCCAGGATGACACTGACATCGGCACCACGCGGATTAAACGGCGCCACCCGGTGTGACTCAATAAACAGCGGCTGGGTGAGAATATTGTCCAGTGCCAGGATCGCCGGGTTAAAGCGTTCCAGGTGGCCGACCTGGAAAATGACGTCTTGCTTAGCGGCCAGAGCCACCAGTTCCTGCGCCTGCGCCACAGTCACGGTAATGGGTTTTTCCAGCATAACGTGCGTGCCCGCCTGTAAAAAGGTTTTGGCGACTTCATAGTGCAACTGTGTGGGCACGACAATACTGACCGCATCCACCCTGCCAACCAGTTGTTGGTAATCAGCAATGGCCTCTACCCCCAGCTCTTCGGCCACGCGTCTGGCGTTTTCCGGGTTGGCGTCACAGACCGCAATCAGCTCGGCATTATCGAGTTGGGCATATTTTTGTGCATGAAAGCGGCCGAGATAACCAACACCGATAACTGCTGCTTTGATTTTGTGCATGACTGACGCGCCTTGTTGTGTCTTGTTTGTATGAGATGGCCGCAAATTCAATGGGGTAACCTGGGCGAATAGGCTGTTGTGCCCTGGCGGGCATGTCCTGTTGATCTGGCCGGCGACCTGCATCATGATGTGCGTGCATGATCTCACCATTTATCTTTTAATTCAACGACATCGGCTTTTCCCGAATCCCGTACAGGAGCGTAGCATGGTCAATCCGCCCCTTGATGATGAACAGTTGCAGGAGCTCGTCGTTCAGCATCGTCTACTGGCTGGGGTAGACGAGGTGGGTCGCGGGCCCCTGATCGGCCCGGTGGTGGCGGCGGCGGTCATTCTGGATCCGGCCCGGCCCATTGCCGGACTGGCGGATTCAAAAAAACTCTCGGAAAAGCGCCGCGAACAACTGGCACTGGAGATCCAGGCCCATGCCCTGGCCTGGGCGGTCGCCGAGGCCAGCGTGCAGGAGATCGATGCCATCAATATCCTCCAGGCCAGTCTGCTGGCCATGCGCCGCGCCGTGACGGCCCTGGCGCCGGCGGCGGAATTTGTCCTGGTCGACGGCAATCGTTGCCCGGAGCTTCCCTGTCCCGTCCGGGCGGTCGTCAAGGGCGATAGCCGAGTGGCGGCCATCAGCGCTGCCTCGATATTGGCCAAGGTCGCACGGGATCGGCAAATGTGCGTCATGGATGAGCGCTACCCGGGTTACGGTCTGGCACGGCACAAGGGCTATCCCACCCGTGAACATTTTATAGCCTTAGAAAAACTCGGTATCACCGTGGAACACCGCCGCAGTTTTGCCCCGGTGCGGCGTCTGCTTGAGGCGCAGGGAGCGGTAACGGAATAGACCCGGCGGGGTCCGGCTGGGAATTTACCTCCAGTGTGATATGCTGCCGGCACTCGTTACAAAAGAGGACATAATGAAACACCCGTTAATCCTCCGCCTGGATATCAACGGCCTACCGGTGAACTGGATTCACTGGCAGGAAGCGGCGTGTTTGTATGCCGGTGATCGCGTCGCCTGGACCGCGGGCGAGAATGTCTTTTCCCTGAAGGGGGGCTATTGTCGCAGCCTCGAACGCCAATCACTTATTGTCATTCATTCTATTATTGCCACCAAGGGTGAGTATCGCCGCTATCGCCGTCCCATCGCACCGCCTTTGACCAATCGAGAGCTGTTCCGCCGTGATGGACAGCTGTGCATGTACTGCGGCAAATCGTTCCTTGAGCGTGAGCTGACCCGAGACCATGTCCTGCCCATATCCAAAGGCGGAAAAAATCACTGGTCCAATGTCATAACCGCCTGCCGCCGCTGTAATGCACACAAAGGTGGACGCACCCCGGATGAGGCGGGTATGCCGCTGCTCGCGATTCCCTATGTCCCCAATCTGGCGGAGTATCTGTTTTTGCGTAACCGCCGCATTCTCACTGATCAAATGGCCTTTCTCAAGACGCAGTTCAGGCATGGCGATCGCCTGTTGATGAACCCATAATGTCATCGGCACCAACAGCGACGTGATGCGATGAGCTATTCCAACATCTCCTTCATTGAGACCCGACTCGCGGCGTTACGCGATGCCTATCTGCGTGACCTCGCCCATAGACTTAGAGAGGTTGACCGGCTCTGGTATATGCTCGCCGGACCCAACTGGCAGGGCATTCATGCCCAGGACCTGCACCGACTGTTGCACAATCTGGCGGGTTCCGGCGCTACCTTTGGCCTGGACGATGTCAGTCAGGCCGCCCGCAAGCTGGAACAAAAGTTCAAGGCCATCATCAGGGAAAACCGCACCGCCTCGGCACAGGAACGTGAGGAGATGGCGGAGGGCTTTCGTGAGCTCGACCAGGCCGTGTCCGCCGCACTGGATGCCCGGCCGGCCATCGCCAGGCCGCAGGCCTATCCAGGAGCCGCCAACGAACATGTCGTTTATCTGCTTTCGGATGACACAGAGGCCCCGGCGCGCTATCGAGACGAGCTGGCCGGCGCGGGCTTTACGATTGAGAGTTTTTCCACGAGCCGGGCGTTTTTAACCAAAGTCAAACGTCACCTGCCACGGGCGGTGATTATTGATGTCGTGGCACCTGAAAAAAGTTTTACCGATTTACCCAAGCTCTATCAGGTGCTGGGGGAGGGGCAACGTGTCCCCCCGGTGCTGTATACCTCTATGCGCAGCGATATCGAAACCCGTCTGACGGCACTCAAGGTCGGCGCCAGACGCTTTTTTACCAAGCCGATTAATTTCCCCAAACTGATCGAAACCCTCAAGGGGCTAACAGAACAGGTCCCCCGTGAGCCCTATCGCCTGTTGATCATTGACGCAGTGGAAAGCCAGGCAGCGTTTTACGCCAGCATCCTGGAGGCGACCGGGATGGAGACTCGGGTCATCAATAATCCCTTCTATGCCCTCACCGAGCTGGACAAGTTTTTACCCGATCTGGTGTTGATGGATGTTGATATGGAGGAGTGCTCCGGCATCGAGCTGGCGGCGGTGATTCGTCAGGATGACAAGTATGCCGAGATGCCCATTGTCTTTCTCTCGGCCGAGAGCGCCCGGGATAAAAAAGTGCTGGCCATGGCGTATGGAGGTGATGAATTCCTGACAAAGGACATTACGCCGGAAGATTTGATCGCGGCCGTCCACGCCAAGGCCCGACGTTCACGTTGGTTGGGACGCTTGCGGAGTGAGCTGCAATCGGCGCTGCAGCAAAACGAGCGCCAGAAAATTGAAATTCAGCGTAAGGAGGAGCGCCTCAAACGTAGTCAACGCTATTCCAATATTGGCACCTGGGACTGGCATATCAAGACCGGTGACATCTACTGGTCCGAACGGGTCATGCCCCTGTATGGCTATGCCGAGGGCGAGGTCATGATCCGTTATGAGGATTTTATTGCCATGGTGCACCCCGACGACCGGGCGTCCCTGACGGACGCTATGCGTCAATGTATCGAGCATCAGCAGGAGTATGAAATCGAACACCGGGTGATCTGGCCGGATCAGTCTGTGCACTGGTTGCTGGAACGGGGTGATGTGCAACGTGATGCCCAGGGGGAAGCGCTACACATGCTGGGTGTAGTGCAGGACATTACCAGTCGTAAGGCAATGGAACATGCCCTGAGTGAACAAAAATCCCTCTTGAGTATGCTCCAGTATGGCCTGAGTCAGTATGTCAGTGCGCATTCCATTTATGATACCGGCGCGTATATGCTTGATGGCCTGCTGGATGTCACCGAGAGTGAATATGGCTTTATTGGTGAGGTGCGTTATGACGCACAGGGCCAGGCCTGCCTTGAAACGCACGTTATGAATAACACCGCCTGGGCCCTGACCCCGACAAGCGCCTCCCCAGAAACGACCGCTGCGCCGGCCAAGGGTAAGGTACCGATTCGCGGCCCACTGGCGCAGGTACTGCGTCGCGTCATTGAATCGGGCAAGTCGGTGATGCTGAGTGACGCGGAACTGCAAGACGCGGCGCGCCAGCCGGCATCGGTCTATCCCCTGCCGGAGTCCTTTGCCGCAGTGCCCATTTTTTTCGGCAGCACGCTGGTCGGGGTCTATGGCTTGGCCAATCGGCCCCAGGGTTATGATGACTCTATCCTGGAGTTTTTACGCCCCTTCAACGCGACCTATGGCGTGATCATCAATGCCTATCGACTGACCGAACAAGAGTGGCATATCAAAGCCGATTTGCAGATTGCCAAGGATGCAGCGGAGCGGGCCAACAAGGCCAAGTCGGACTTTCTCAATCACATGAGTCATGAGCTGCGCACGCCGCTGAACGCTATTCTGGGCTTTGGGCAGTTAATGGAAGTCGACAATGACCACCCACTGTCAGAGACACAACGCGATTATTTGCAGGAGATTATGAAGGCGGGACAGCACCTGCTGGCATTGATTGATGAAGTGCTGGACCTGGGTAAAATCGAGGCGGGCAAAATGCCACTGAGCCTGGAGGCCGTCTACCTGCCTGAGATTGTGGATGAATGCCGCTCCCTCATCGAGCCGCTGGCGGCTCAGAGTGCGATTGAACTGAAATTCAATAATGCTGCCTGCCTGGATGTCTGGCTGCAGGCAGATCGCATGCGCCTCAAACAGATTTTACTCAACCTGTTATCCAATGCGATTAAATACAACCGGCCTGGCGGGCACATCCGTTTTGACTGTGAGCTTGCCGCGCGCGATGCGATCACATTGTCCATTTGCGATACAGGCGTGGGCATTTCCGCTGACAAGCTGGCGCAGCTCTTTGAGGCCTTTGAACGGCTTGGTGCCGAAGACACCGATGTCGAGGGCACCGGTATTGGCCTGATGATCAGTCGTCACATGGTGGAACTCATGGGGGGACAAATGACCGTGCGTAGCAAGCCCGGTGAGGGTTCTTGTTTTGCCTTCACCGTGCCCCTGAGTCAGACCGAGGCGCTATAACGCCCGCTCGGCTTAAGGAAACTCTGCAAAGTCCCACCCTGGACTTTTGCAGAGTCGGAAAGCGCGGCTCGTGTCCGCGCTTTCCTCACGCGCTTCAATCACTTGCGTGATTGTTGCGGTGCGGCGGGGCGTCCTGCCCCGCACGGAAGCTCTGCATACTTATGCAGCGCTTCCCTAAGTCATTGATTCATGCCTGGCATGCGGCGTCTGTAAAGATCAAGACTTGTTCAAGCGGCAAAACCTTTGTAACTTGTCCTGATGCCACATCGATTTGTCCACCTGCACCTGCACAGCGAGTATTCGCTGGTCAACGGCGTCGTCCGGGTGAAACCCCTGGTGCAGGCCGTGGCCGAGGCGGGCATGCCGGCGGTGGCCCTCACCGA
>JAWOIE010000298.1:0-4953 GCA_046484825.1 Gammaproteobacteria bacterium
GGGCATGGCTCTTGTCGGCGGCAACGGTCCACCACAGCAGGGCATCGCGTGAACTCCTGGCAAGGCCACGGCCCTTATAATAAAGCACGCCAAGATTGTATTGTGCATCGGCCGAACCCTGGCGGGCAGCCTTTTTAAACCACTCGCCAGCCGCCCGTTCATCCTGCGGGACGCCGCGACCGTTGAGAAACAACAGCCCCATATTGTACTGGGCATCGGCGTCGCCCTGCTCCGCCAGTGGTGACCAGTGGCGCTGTGCCGCGGGGTAATTACCGGCTTCATAGGCGCGCAGGCCCTCCTGCAGGGGGCTGGCGAGTAAACTACTCACGGGCGCCAGTACTAGCAGGATCAGGCAGCAGAGATAGTTACGCATACGTTAGTAATAGCAGAACAGTGGAAAAGTTGCCGTGTTCATGACGCGCGTGCATTTAAATACAGGTATTCGAGCAACGCCTTTTGTGCATGCAGGCGATTCTCGGCCTCGTCCCAGACCACACTCTGCGGGCCATCAATGACCTCGGCCGTGACTTCTTCACCGCGGTGTGCGGGCAGGCAGTGCATAAAGAGGGCATCGGCTTTGGCCAGGGCCATCAGGCGGGCGTCGACCCGAAAACGGGCAAAACTTTTTTCCCGTTCCTGTTGCTGTTCTTCCTGACCCATGCTGGCCCAGACATCGGTGGTAACCAGATCGGCATCGCGGGCGGCGGTCTCCGGATCGTGGCTGAGTTTGATGCAGTCACCGGCCGCCTGCACGACCTGACGGTCGGGCTCGTATCCCTCCGGGGTGGCAATCTGCAGGGTAAAGTCAAACTGACGCGCGGCATTAATATACGAGTGACACATGTTATTGCCGTCACCGATCCAGGCCACGGTCTTACCTGCAATATCACCACGGTGTTCGATATAGGTCTGCACATCGGCGAGCAACTGACAGGGGTGATACATATCGGTCAGGGCATTAATCACGGGTACCGAGGAGTAGGCGGCAAACTTTTCGAGATTATCGTGTTCAAAAGTGCGAATCATGATCATATCGACCATGCGCGATAACACGCGGGCGCTGTCTTCAATGGGCTCGCCCCGCCCCAGCTGCGTGTCGCGCGGCGAAAGAAAAATCGCATGTCCGCCAAACTGGACCATGGCGGCCTCGAAGGAAACCCGGGTGCGCGTGGAGGACTTGTCAAAGATCATGCCCAGGGTTTTATTTTTTAACAGCTCAGGGGCATGACCCTTGCGGTAGTCCTGTTTCAGCTCAATCGCGCGCTGAATCATTTGCTTGAGTTGGCTTTTCTCAATATCGAGTAAGGTCAGAAAATGTGTTGTCATCAGGCACTCCCGTCCGGCTAGCCTTGTAAAAAATCCATAATGAGCTGGCTAACCATGGTTACAATTTGATCGGCTTCGGCATTATCGAGAATCAATGGTGGTAACAGTCGCACGACCCGCTCGGCAGTGACGTTGATCAGAATACCCTTATCGAGTCCCTGTTTCACCAGTTCGGCACAGGGGCGTTCCAGTTCAATGCCGATCATTAAGCCCTTGTGGCGTATTTCATTGACGCCGGCGATCCCGGCGAGTTTGCCTTGCAGACCGCCGGCAATGCGATCACCTAACTCCGCGGCGCGTTTTGCCAACTGGTTGGTCTCCATGACCTCGATCACCGCCAGCGCTGCACGACAGGCAAGAGGATTGCCACCGTAAGTGGAACCGTGATTGCCGGGCGTAAAGACCTCAGCGGCCTTGCCACGGGCCAGACAGGCGCCAATGGGCACGCCATTGCCCAGGGCCTTGGCCAGGGTCATGACGTCGGGCTGAATGTCGTTGTGTTGATGGGCAAACCAGCGCCCCGTACGGCACATGCCGGTCTGGATCTCATCGAGAACGAGCAACCAGTCATGCTGATCACAGAGCTGACGCAGCTGATTCAGGTACTGGCTATCGGGAAGGCGTATGCCGCCTTCACCGGTGATCGGCTCGACCATGACGGCGGTGATGCTGGGATTGGCCTTGCCCGCACGCACAATCGCCTCAATATCGTTATAGGGGACACGGACGAAGCCCTGCACCAGGGGCTCAAACCCCACCTGGATTTTGCTGTTACCGGTCGCGCTTAAGGTGGCCAGGGTACGGCCATGAAAGCTGCCTTCGGTGACGATAATGGTGGGCAGCTCAATGCCCCTGCCGTGGCCGTATTTTCTGACCAGCTTGATGGCGGCCTCATTGGCTTCGGCGCCGGAGTTGCTGAAAAATGCCCGGTCCATGCCGGCTAAACGACACAGTTCATCGGCCAGTCGGGCCTGATTGGCGATGCCGTAAATATTCGAGGTATGCAGCAGCTGTCCCGCCTGCTCGCAAAGGGCGCGGGTGATGGCCGGATGGGCATGACCGAGACTGGTCACGGCGATGCCGCAGAGGGCATCGAGATATTCCTTACCCTGATCGTCCCACAGGCGGGTGCCTTCGCCGTGCGTAAAGGTCACCGGCTGGCGGGCATAGGTGTGCATAATGTGTTCGTCGGTCATAATTTTGGCCACATAAAAATAAAAAGCAGTCCCCGATTAACGGCAGACCGCTGTTAAGTGCTCATTTTAGAAGCTGATGAATGATTCGGCAATGGCGGATTCAAAAACAAACCCCGTCCTGGTAAAAACACAGGGCCAGGTGACGAGTCACGCGGGATGAAATCGGCTGGCGTGAAGTCCGCCGGGGCGATGCCAGTAAACCGATAGTTGTCGCTTAACCAAGAAAAAAGGGCCGGATAACGGGGCATCACCATGCCCCGTTACCTCGGCCCTCGTTCCTCGAGACTTGGCCCTTTACAGAGGCAGACCCGTGTTGTGGAAGGTGCTGGCGGTCATGGACAGCAGCATGGGAATGGACAACAGGGTATTGGTACGCGAGGCCAGCAGGGCAATATTGCCCGCCTTGGCCTTGGCGGCATCATCTGCTTCGACAAGACCCAGGACCTTTTTCTGGTTTGGCCAGATCAGGACCCAGACGTTGAACAGCATAATGGTACCCAACCAGGCACCCACACCGATCACGGCTGCGCCACCCTTGAGCATGAAGGCATCAGCAAAAATACCCAGCTTGAAGAGGATCGCGGCGCCAGACAGCCAGGTCAGCAGTGCCGCCCAGCGGAACCACAGCAGGGCGCGAGGTGCGACGTGCTTGCTGATGCCCGCGGCGGTGCCATCGGCCTTGGCGGCGGCCATGGCAGGCACCTGGACAAAGTTAAAGTAGTAGAGCAGGCCAATCCAGATGACGCCGACAACGGCGTGAAACCAGACAGTCCAGCTCAGGTGACTGCCTTGACCTGTCTTGTAGACAACGGCAAAGATCACGGCCAGAACGACACCGGAAATAATAGTACCGGGTATAGAGCGTAGTGGGTTCATGGAAAACCTCCCCTTATGTTTTTGGTTGATTCGGGTGAAAAGTTATAACTGGAGCATTTTACTATAGTATTGACCTCAGAGGCACCCCGTAGCGCTGCATTTCACATGCTAGAATGATTTTTTTCGTTACCGATACAGGCATAAAACCCTATGGATAGCATTGAACTCAGTCTGTTTGGTAGTCGCATCGCCGCCATCTGCGATGAAATGGGCGCGGTGCTGCAACGGGCGGCCTTTTCTCCCAACATTCGCGATCGGCTGGATTTTTCCTGTGCCCTATTCGATGCCCGGGGAGAACTCTGCGCCCAGGCGGCACATATCCCGGTGCATCTGGGCAGTATGGCCTATGCCATGGCCGATATTGTCCGCCGCATCGACTGGCAGGCGGGCGATATGGTCATTGTCAACGACCCCTTTTTGGGCGGCACCCATTTGCCCGATGTCACCCTGATCGCGCCGGTCTTTGTCCAGGCCGAATTGCTCGGCTTTGTCGCCAACCGGGCGCACCATGCGGATATCGGCGCCGACGCCCCCGGCTCCATGCCCATCTCCAGCCGCCTGGAAGAGGAGGGGCAGATTATCCCGCCGCAAAAGATTGTGCGCGCCAACGTGCTGGACCAGGCCTTGCTCGAGCGCCTGCTGGCCGCCAGCCGCGGGGATGGCCATGAGGGGCGCGGTGACCTGAGCGCGCAGATCAGCGCCAATCACTGCGGTGTCCGACGTTTGGTGCAGCTCATTGAGCCTATGTCGGCGGGCGAATTTCTGCTTGCCCTGGCGGCGTTGCAGGCCTATGGCGAACGCCTGGCGCGCAGTGTCCTCAGGCACATCCCGGATGGCGTCTACGAGTTTACCGATTACCTCGATGACGATGGCCTTGGCCAAGAGGATATTGTCATCAAGGCGAGGATTACAGTGCAGGGGGACGATGTGGAAGTGGACTTTAGCGGCACGGCGGCGCAGGTCAGGGGGAATGTCAATTGCCCCCTGTCGGTGGCCGCCGCCGCGGTCTACTATGTGTTTCGCTGTTTAATGCCGGCACAGACCCCCGCCTGCGCCGGCAGTTTTCGTCCCCTGCGTCTTCGCGCCCCCGAGGGTTGTTTGCTCAACGCCCGGCGCCCGGCGGCGGTGGCCGCCGGCAACGTGGAGACCAGTTCACGCATTGTCGATGTGGTCATGGGCGCCCTGGCGCAGGCGCTTCCGGACAAACTGGCCGCCGCCAGTCAGGGCAGTATGAATAATCTCGCCATGGGCGGAGACGTCAACGGCCGCGCCTGGGATTACTATGAGACCATTGGTGGCGGGATGGGAGCCAGCCCTGCCCATGACGGTATGTCCGCGGTACAGACGCACATGACCAATACCCTGAACACCCCCATCGAAGTGCTGGAGGCTCGTTACCCGCTGCGTATTCGTCGCTATGCGGTCCGCGAGGGTTCCGGTGGCCAGGGCCGGCGCCGCGGTGGCGATGGCATTATCCGTGAATTTGAATTTCTCCAGCCCGCCAGCGTCACCGTGATCAGCGAACGCCGTCGGCATGCACCGTGGGGCCTGCAGG
>JAWOIE010000085.1:0-5110 GCA_046484825.1 Gammaproteobacteria bacterium
CCGATATGCTCGCCGCCGTGCAGGCCTTTCATGACAAGCACGACTTTAAGCATAGCGGCGGCGAAGAGCTTACCTACCGGATTGCCCTCATGACCGAGGAACTGGGGGAGATCGCCGAGGCGGTGACCAAGGGTCGTGACACGCAGACCCTGGCCGAGGAGGTGGCTGACCTGTTTATTTTGTTAATTGGCACGGGCATCGCGGCAGATTTTGATCTGCGCCAGGCCTTCTGGGACAAAATGGAAAAAATCATGCAGCGCGAAGCAAAAGTGATCAACGGCCGCATTCGCGTCTCCGAGTTTCGCGACAAATAGACCAGGGGCAGAGTGTTTTGGGACCAGCAAGCAGAGCCATGAAACTCATCATTCTTGACCGCGACGGGGTCATCAATGAAGACTCGGATGACTTCATCAAGTCCACTGAGGAGTTTATCCCTATCGCTGGCAGCCTCGAGGCCATTGCCCGCCTCAACCAGTCGGGTTATAGCGTTGCCATCGCCACCAACCAGTCGGGAATCGCGCGCGGCTTATATAGCCTGGATACGCTCAACAGCATGCACGAAAAACTCCACCGTCTGCTGGCGCCTTTCGGCGGGCATATCGATGCCATCTTTTTCTGTCCCCATGGCCCCGACGCTCACTGCGAATGTCGCAAACCCAAAATCGGCATGTTCAACGAAATCAAGCAACGCTTTGGCATTGAGCTGTACGATGTCTTTGCCGTCGGCGATAGCCTGCGCGATGTGCAGGCCGCCCAGGCCGCCGGTGCCAACCCGGTCCTGGTCAGGACCGGCAAGGGTGAGCGTACCCTGGCAAATGGTGAAGGCATTGAAGCGGTGCCGGTCTTTGCCAATCTCGCCGCCTTTGTGGACGAGCTTTTGATGCACGAGATCTAGGCCATGGCGCTCATCACCTCCACACTTTTTAGCCTGAGCATGATTCTGCTCACCATAGTGTTTTCCCTGCTCGGCATCCTGCTCTATCCCCTGCCACCACCGGCGCACTACCGGGTGATGCGCCTGTATGCGGTTCTGAACATCAAAGTGCTCCAATACCTCTGCGGCATCCGCTACGAGGTCGAGGGACTGGAAAACATTCCTGCCGGACCGGCCATCATTTTCTGTAAGCACCAGTCCACCTGGGAGACCATGGCGCTGCAACAGTTTTTTCCGGCCCACTCCTTTATCGTCAAACGCGAGCTGCTGTGGCTGCCGTTTTTCGGCTGGGGCCTGGCCTCCATGCGACCGGTGGCCATCAACCGCGGCAGCGGGCGCAAGGCCATCAACCAGTTGCTCAGCAAGGGCAAAAAGCTCCTGGCCAGCGGCCGCTGGCTGGCCATTTTTCCGGAAGGCACTCGCGTGGCTGCCGGTCAGCGGGGGCGCTATAAAATCGGCGGGGCTATTCTGGCCGCCGAGTCCGGCTACCCCGTTGTGCCTGTGGCGCATAACGCCGGCGAATTCTGGCCCCGGGGCGGTTTTATCAAACGCCCCGGCACGGTCAGGCTCGTGATCGGTCCGCTCATTGTCAGCCAGGGCCGCAAGGCCGAAGACATCCTTGCCGATGCCGAGCGCTGGATTGAGACCACCATGCAGCGCATCAGCAACGTCACCTATCCTCCATATCAGGACAGGACAGAAAAAGCCCCTCCCGCATAGGTTAATAAATCCGAAAATACTGATATACTTATATACATTCAGGCCCTGTACTCAACGGGCCTTTTTTATCGCCGCCAGCCCATGGCTCGCGGCAGCAATAGCTTAATTACAAGAGGCAGCTGGGCATCATGCATAACGGAAGAATAACCATTACCCAATTTATCATTGAAGAGCAGCGCCATATTCAGGGCGCTACCGGTGACTTCACCTCACTACTCAATGACGTGGTCACCGCCTGCAAGGTGATCTCCAACCTGGTCAACCACGGCGCCCTGGTGGGTGTACTCGGCGCGGCGGGCAGTGAGAATGTTCAGGGTGAAGACCAGAAAAAAATGGACATCATCTCCAACGACGTCTTTTTGCAATCCAATGAGTGGGCCGGCCACCTGGCGGCGATGGCCTCCGAAGAAATGGAGGACATCTACCATATCCCGGCGCAGTACCCTAAAGGCAAGTACTTACTGACTTTTGACCCGCTGGATGGTTCTTCCAACATCGACGTCAATGTCTCCGTGGGGACTATATTTTCGATTTTACGCTGCCAGGGCGATTGCCAGAATCCGACGGCGGACGATTTTCTCCAGGCCGGCAGTGAACAGGTCTGCGCCGGCTATGCCCTGTATGGACCTTCGACCATGATGGTCCTGACCACCGGCAATGGAGTCAACGGCTTTACCCTCGACCAGAATATTGGCGAGTTTATCCTCACCCATCCGAACATGCAGATCCCCGCTGCCACGCAGGAGTTTGCCATCAATGCCTCCAATGGCCGCTTCTGGGAGGCGCCGGTGCGCCGTTATGTGGACGAGTGTCTGAATGGCACCAGCGGTGGCCGCGACAAGGACTTCAATATGCGCTGGATCGCCTCTATGGTGGCCGAGGTGCATCGCATCCTTACCCGCGGGGGTATTTTTATGTATCCCGTCGACGAGAAAATGAAGGCCAGGGGCCTGCAAGGCAAGTTGCGTCTCATGTACGAGGCCAACCCCATGTCGTTTATTGTCGAACAGGCCGGGGGTATGAGTTCCACGGGGCGTGAGCGTATTATGGATATCAAGCCTGCCGACCTGCACCAACGCGTGCCCGTAATTCTGGGTTCCAGCGAGGAAGTACAGCGGCTGATCGATTACCACCGTCAACACGACACCGACGCGGCGGCCTAGTTAAACGCGCCGGCCTGCGGCGCTACCCGGCATACGGAAAAGGCCCGCGGACTGCGGGCCTTTTTTTATACATCCAGATTGGAGGCATTGAGGGCGTTGGATTCGATAAAGTCGCGCCGAGGTTCGACCTGGTCACCCATCAGGGTGGTAAAGACCTCGTCGGCGGCGATGGCATCCTCGATACGCACCTGTAACAGGCGGCGGCTGTCGGCATTCAGGGTGGTCTCCCACAGCTGGTCCGGGTTCATCTCACCCAGGCCCTTGTAACGCTGGATGTGCTGACCGCGCTTGGCCTCTTCAAACAGCCAGCCCATGGCCTGCTTGAAAGACGTTACGCTTTGCTGGCGATCGCCGCGGCGCACGAAGGCGCCCTCTTCCAGCAGACCATCGAGCTCCTGTCCCAGTTTGGCAATGGCCTGGTATTCGCCGGAATTAAAAAATTCGGCTGATATGCGGTATTCTGTGGGTATACTGTGCTTAATTGTTTCGATTGTCGTTAAACATGCAGCATTATCGCTGGAGTCGAGCTCAGTCCTGGCCTGATAACGAATAGTGATATTTTCATCATTATTCAGGCGATCACACAACTCGCCAAACCAGGCATGCAGGCGGTCGCGATCCTTCAACTGCTCCGCATCCAGCTTGGGCATGGTAATCATTTTTTCCAGCAACTCGGCGGGAAAGCGCCGCGACAGTCGCTTGAGGGTCTCCATCACCAGGACATACTGCTGTGCCAGCGCCTCCATGCCATGTCCGCTCATGGCGGGGGCGCTGTCGTTGACAAACAACTCGGCGCCATCGAGGGCGGCCTGCAGCAGGTAACCACTGAGTTCAAGGTCGTCCTTGACATAGCGCTCCTGCTTGCCCTTTTTGACCTTGTACAGGGGCGGCTGGGCAATATAGATATAGCCGTTTTCGATGAGCTCGGGCATTTGCCGGTAAAAAAAGGTCAGTAACAGGGTGCGAATGTGGGAGCCATCCACGTCCGCATCCGTCATGATAATAATGCGGTGATAGCGCAGCTTGTCGATATTGAATTCTTCGCGGCCGATACCACAACCCAGGGCGGTAATGAGCGTGCCCACTTCCGCCGAGGACAGCATTTTATCAAAGCGCGCCTTCTCGACATTGAGGATCTTGCCCTTTAAGGGCAGGATTGCCTGGTATTTGCGGTCACGGCCCTGCTTGGCCGAACCCCCGGCGGAATCCCCTTCCACCAGGAACAGCTCCGACAGTGCTGGATCCTTTTCCTGGCAGTCGGCCAGCTTGCCTGGCAGGCCGGCGATATCCAGCGCGCCTTTGCGGCGGGTCATTTCCCTGGCCCGGCGGGCGGCCTCACGGGCGCGCGCGGCGTCGATAATCTTGCCGACAATGGCCTTGGCATCGGCGGGATTTTCCTGCAAATAATCGCTGAATCTTTCCCCCAGGATGGACTCGACCGCGCCCTTGACCTCGGACGACACCAGTTTGTCCTTGGTCTGGGAGGAGAATTTTGGGTCCGGCACCTTTACCGAGAGCACCGCGCACAGGCCCTCGCGGGCATCGTCGCCGGTCATGCCGACCTTGGCCTTTTTGGCCGCGCCGAGGTTTTCGATGTATTGATTCAGGGTGCGCGTCAGCGCGCCACGAAAACCCGCCATATGGGTGCCACCGTCACGCTGGGGAATATTGTTGGTAAAGCAGTAAATATTCTCCTGGTAGGAATCGTTCCACTGCATGGCCACTTCAACACCAATACCGTCTTTTTCAGTATTCAAATAAAAGACGTTGTCGTGCAGCGGGGTCTTTTTGCGGTTCAAATGCTCAACAAAGGCACGGATGCCGCCCTGATATTCAAAGGTATCGGTCTTACTGTCGCGCTCATCCAGCAGGGTAATACGTACCCCGGAGTTGAGAAAGGATAGCTCCCGCAAGCGTTTGGCCAGGATGTCGTAGTGATATTGCGTATCGGTAAAGATGGTCTTGCTGGGCTTAAAGCGGATCTCGGTACCGGTGGTCTCCGTTTCGCCGGTGACCCTGAGGTCGCCCTGGGGCTCACCCAGGCGGTACTCCTGCTGATGTACCTTGCCCTCGCGACGAATGGTTAGTTTCAGGTCCTCGGACAGGGCGTTGACCACGGAAACCCCGACACCATGGAGTCCACCGGAGACCTTGTAGGAATTCTCATCGAACTTCCCGCCGGCGTGCAGCACGGTAAGAATGACCTCAGCGGCGAAGCGGCCCTCTTCTTCATGAAAGTCTGTGCGGATACCACGACCATCATCGCGTACCGTTACCGACTCGTCGCTGTGGA
>JAWOIE010000151.1:0-5624 GCA_046484825.1 Gammaproteobacteria bacterium
GTCCAGCGCGAAGATGAAGCGCGAATAGGTCAGCGTCGGGTCGATGGCGCGCACCGCGGCGTTGATCCGCTGGATCCACAGCGCGCGGAAGCTGCGCTTGCGGTTCTTGCGGTCGCGGGTGGCGTACTGGTTGGCCTTGTCCACCGCCTGCGTCGCGGTGCCCCGGCGAACGCGACTGGACCACCGAGAACCTGTTCGAGACCGACATGCCCTGCCTGGTGCACGCCCGTCAGCCGGAGCGGTTTGTACTTTGAAGTGCAGGGACGAGGTTCTAGGGCCTAGCCTCTAGGCCCTCGCTCCTGTGTTTTAGTCGTAGGTCGGAACAAGCGCAGCGGTTCCGACGCAGGTATCGGCCAGGCCTCGGCATTCTTCCCGGTGGCACCGCTATCGCTTGTGCCCCCCTACGATTTTGATCTTCCTAGCACTTAGAACCCCTGCGTCACCCAAAGAACCTCTATGAGGTTCGTTATGGGCATTTTCGCCTTTGGTTCCAGGCGTCATTAAGGATTCTTCCACAAAGTCAGGCCCTATGTTTTAGTCGTAGGTCGGAACAAGCGCAGCGGTTCCGACGCAGGTATCGGCCAGTCCTCGGCATTCTTCCCGGTGGCACCGCTATCGCTTGTGCCACCCTACCAGTGCGAGGGATAAGGATGTAGGCCGGAACAAGCGCAGCGGTTCCGGCGCGGATTCTTAGAACCCCTCCATCACCCAAAGATCAAGCCGCCTTTAAATCGGTGCGGGTTGTCATTATATCCCCCTGATGCGTCATTTTTCCCCGCAACAACTCCAGGACTTTCTCGCCGCCGGTGGCCAGCCGCTATTGCTGGACGTGCGGGAACCCTGGGAGTTTGAGTACTGTCACATCGAAGGTTCCGAGCTGATTCCCATGGGGCGGATTCACCAGCACCTTGACGACATCAGTAACGCGGTGCCGGTGGTGGTGATCTGTCACCATGGCATCCGCAGCCGGCATGTGGCCGCTTACCTGGAGACACAGGGCTTTGACGATGTCATCAATCTGGAGGGCGGGGTGGAGCGCTGGGCACAGGAGGTTGAGCCGGGGATGCGCCGTTATTAAGGAGGCATGGTACCGGTACGCAACGGATTTTCAGGAATGCAGAGATCATCAGCCCGTCGTGTGCCGACAACGGCACCATTACCAGTGGCGGCCACCGGGCCTGGTGACGCGGGATACCCCTGTATAAAACGGCGCTTTTTTACCCCGGTACGCCTTGCTATCATCATGCGCACCGGGGGCGTATAGCACTCACCCTTTTCACCATGGAGAATGGACTAGTGAAATTATTCCAGCAGCGCGCACTCACCCTTTTGCTCTCGAGCTTGCCCCTGTTCGCCTCGGCAACGGACCTGACGGATATTTACCGTCAGGCGCTGGAGAATGACCCCCAGTATCGGGCCGCGCAGGCGGCGCTGGAGGCGGCGCGCGAGGCCAAGCCACAGGCCTGGTCGGCCTGGCTGCCACAGCTCAATTTTACGGCGCAGTGGATCGATGATGAAACCCAGACTACCCGTTCCAGCGATACCGCCCTTCTGCCACTGGGCACCCGCACCTCGGACAGCGACCGTTTTATTCTCAGCCTGAACCAGGCCCTCTATCACCATGACTATGTGGTCGCCCTGCGCCAGGCCGATGACAGTATTGCGCAGGCCGTGGCGGCGTTTCAGGGTGAGCAACATGCCCTGATGCTGCGTGTTGCCGACGGCTATTTTAATGTGCTCGCGGCACGTGACTCGCTGGAGTTTGCCCGCGCCGAGAAAAAGGCCGTTAGCGAACAACTGCACCAGACCAAACAGCGTTTTAATGTCGGCCTGATTGCCATTACCGATGTGCATGAGGCCCAGGCGCGTTACGACCAGACCGTGGCGCAGGAGATTAGCGCCCAGAATGAACTGGCCATTAGCTACGAGGCCCTGCGCGAACTCACCGGCCAGATGCAGACCGGTCTCAACAGCCTGGCCAGCGACGCCCCGCTAACCCCCCCGGCGCCGGACAATGTGGACAACTGGGTGGCCATGGCGCTGGAGCAGAATCTGGCCCTGCTGGCGGCGGAAATGAACATGCGCATCGCCACGGATGAGGTCAGCCGCCAGCGCGCCGGCCACTACCCGACTCTGGATTTAAGGGCCACACAGACCAATGTCGATGGCGGCATCAGCAATACCACCACCTATGACAGTGAGGGCACCTCGGTCATCCTGGAACTGAATGTGCCCCTGTACGCCGGCGGCCTGACCAGTTCCCGCACCCGTCAGGCCAAGTTCAACCGCCAGCAGGCGCGTGAGCAGTATGAACAGCAACGCCGCGCCACCGAGCGGCAGGCGCGTAATGCCTATCTGACCCTGAAGGCCAACATCAGTCAGGTCAGGGCCTTTGAGCAGGCGCTGGCCTCCAGCACCACGGCCCTGGAGGCGACCCGTGCCGGTTTTGAAGTCGGCACGCGCACCGCGGTCGATGTGCTCAATTCACAGCAGGAGCTGTATCTTGCCCAGCGCAATTATGCCCGCGCCCGTTATGACTACATTCTGCAAAATCTGCGTCTGAAACAGGCCGCCGGCATCCTGCAGGAAAGCGATCTGCAACAGGTCAGCACCTGGCTGGTCAACTGATGCTCTGCGATGCCCGGCAAAGCCGCCTGCTCATTATCGATGTGCAGGAACGCCTGCTGGGCGCCATGCCCGACAAACCCCGGGCGCAGGTCCTGGGCAATACGGCCATCCTGTTACAGGCGGCGCAGCGCCTGGCGGTGCCGGTGATCCGTTCCGAGCAATACCCCAGGGGCCTGGGGGCGACCGACAGCCACATCGAGGGTCGGCTTACGGACGAGACCCTGAAGGTCGAGAAGACGGTGTTCTCCTGCTGCGGCGTCGCCGAGGTTGCCGAGCTCTCTCACCAGCAGGTGCTGCCCCAGTGGATACTGGCGGGCATCGAGAGTCATGTCTGCGTGCTGCAAACGGCGCTACAGTTAAAGGCCGCCGGCCAGCAGGTCTTTGTGGTGAGCGATGCCTGTTGTTCACGGCAAAAACACCACCATCAAAATGCCCTGCAACGCCTGAGTCAGGCGGGCGTGATTATCAGCAATACCGAGTCGGTGCTGTTTGAATGGCTGCGCGATTCCCGGCACCCGGCCTTTAAGGATTTGTCGAAGCTCATCCGCTAGGCATCAACGTTAACCTGGCCCTGGCTTTCCGCTATGATGTCCGGGGATTCACTGCGGACCTCACCGACCTGAGACACTCATTTTTCTATGTCACCTAGCAACGAACGCTTCCGGGCCACGGACTATCTGGCACCAAAACACTGGCCGACCTGGCTGGGGATTGGCCTGCTGTATCTGTCCAGCCGCCTGCCCTATGCGTTCATAGTGCGACTGGGCACCGCGCTGGGCTGGCTGAGTTTTTACCTGATGCCGCAGCGCCGCCGCATTACGCGCACCAATCTGCGCAAGGTCTTTCCTGACATTGATGAAGATGAGCGACAGCGTCTGCTGCGGCGCTGCTTTTACTCCGCCAGCATCGCCCTGTTCGAGACCGCCTGGGCCTGGTGGGCCAGTGACAAAAAGATCAAACCCCTCTACCGCATCGAGGGCCTGGAACACCTAAAGGCCGCACAGAAAAAGGGCAAGGGCGTGATCCTGCTGGGCGCGCACTGGACCACCATTGAAATGTCGGGCCGACTCATGGCCTATCACGCCGACAATATCCATACCACCTATAAGCCCGCGCACAACGACCTGTTCGAGGCGCTGATGACCCACAACCGCACCCGCATGAACAAGGGCATTGTCGCCAGTAACGATATGCGCGCCATTTTGAAACTGCTCAAGGACCAGCAAATACTCTGGTATGCCCCGGACCAGGACTTTGGTCGGGAGAAGTCCGTCTTCGCCCCCTTTATGGGGGTGCAGACCGCCACCCTGACCATGACGGCCCGTCTGGCCAGGGTCTCGGGCGCGGCCGTGGTGCCACTCTATTCCGAACGACTGCCGGGCCAGCAGGGCTATCGCCTGCGCCTCGGCCGCATGCTGGAAAATTTTCCCAGCGGCAACGAGGTGCGTGATGCCACTACCATTAACCGGCTTATCGAGGCACAGCTCAAGCTGACCCCCAGCCAGTATCTGTGGGGACACCGCCGCTTCAAGACCCGACCGGAAGGTGAGCTGCCGTTTTACCCCCTGCGGCCGCCCACCAAACTCAAACTGTATCGCCTGCTCCTGGCCAGTCTGGCCCTGCCGCTGGTGCTGCACACCGCCTATCTGGCCTTCAAGTTCAGGGACAAGGCCTATCTGTACGAGCGTCTGGGCAGGTTTGGTCGCAGTGCCACTATTGCCCGTGGCGGGATCTGGGTCCACACCGCCTCGGTGGGTGAGGTCAATGCCGTGCTGCCGTTGATCAAGGCATTGCAGGCCCAGTACGCCGAACTGCCCATCTGCTTAACCACCACCACGCCCACGGGCGGCCAGGCGGCGCGTGCGCGACTGCCGGACGGGGTGCGCCTGTATTATTTACCGCTGGACTGGCACGGGGCGGTGCAGCGATTTCTGGATCACACCCGGCCCCTGGTAAGTCTGATTATGGAAACCGAGCTCTGGCCCAACCTGCACGAGGCGGCCTTTAATCAGGGCGTACCCATTATCATCATCAATGGCCGCCTCACGGAAAAGACCTTGCAGGCGCCACGCTGGTTGTACTACCTGTACCATCGCATGATGGTGCACGCCCAGGCGGTGATTGCCCGCAGCACTGAAGACCGGCAGCGCTTCGCCCGCCTGGGGGTCAGGGAGGATCGTCTGTTTCAAATCGACAATATCAAGTTTGCGCCGGGCGAGGCGCACGCCACGCCCGCCGCCATCGATTTGCAGCGGCCGTATGTGCTGGCCGCCTCCACCCGTGAGAAAGAGGAGGTGGAGATTATCCATGCCTGGCAGCAACTGCCACAACCGCGACCTTTGCTGGTGATTGCCCCGCGCCACCCCAAACGTCTGGCCGAGATCCTCGCCGACCTCGACGCCTTTGGCCTGAACATCGCCATTCGCAGTCGCCAGCAGCCGGTGACGGAGACGACCGACCTCTATCTGGCCGATACCCTGGGAGAGCTGGCCGCCTTCATGGCGGGCGCAACACTGGTCTTTATGGGCGGCTCACTGGTCGACAAGGGTGGCCATAATATTCTCGAGCCCGCCCGGCTGGGCAAGGCGATTATCGTGGGACCGTATATGGATAATTTTCGCGAGGAGACCCAGCTGCTGTTGCAGTCGCAGGGCCTGCTGCAGGTGGCCAACCGTGATGCGCTGGCCGCCCAACTGCAAACATTACTGCAACAGCCGGAACGCGCCCGCCAACTGGGAGACCATGCCCGGGCCGCCATCGACGACAGGGCCGGCGTGATTGAAGCCTATCTCCAGTGCCTGCAGCAACTCTACCCCTTCACGCAACAGATTCCCACGGCGGCGGAAAACGTCCATCAACTGGAGACGCTGATCTCCTGATCAGATATCCCGTCGTTTGCGGGCAATGACAAAAAACGCCGAGCTGCTATAGACATAGTTCATTAAATAGTAGGTAAAGAACTGCACCAGCGGCGAATCACTCACATGAGACTTGTT
>JAWOIE010000158.1:0-6694 GCA_046484825.1 Gammaproteobacteria bacterium
AAGACGGGGAAAAGAAAACCGTGGTGACCTACCAGCGGTTTATCGACGGCAATCCGAATGATTTCTAGATGCCATCCCACACGCCCGACAGACTGGCGCGCTAATACTGCGACCGGCAATAATCCTGCTCAGGCTAAGCCGAATACTTTATGAGTACACATGGATGGAATATCAAACCATGATGAATAACAACTGAAACACCATAGCTTAGATCAATAGTCTTCTCACCCGACCGCGCAATGCGGTTTCTGGAAAAAAGCCTGCTTACTCATAAAACATTCCGGCCAAACGTCGCTGGCGGGGCTGAATAATCACGGGGGTGTCACGGGGTCAAAAAAAACCCCGCCAGGCGGCGGGGTTCCACTGGGCTCATCGCAGAGGATTAATCCAGGTCATACAGATACGCCATAGGCTGGTAGATCAGCTTGGGTAATAGGCGGGTCTCATAAGGCAGTTTCTGGTGGTTACGCCAGCCATTCTTGTCCTCATCGTTGAGCGCCCCATCATGATTGAGGTCAACCGGCAAGGTCAGAATCGAAGCATCCGCCTGGACCTTGGGCGCGGTCAGGTAAATACCGACAAAACCTTCCCAGACATTACGCACATGGGTGTAACCGGCATCGGTAAGGACATTGGCCGCGCCCACACTGCGCACGCCGGTGCGACACAGGGTATAGATTGGCGTGTCCTTGTCGGGGACTATGCTCTCCACATAACGCACAAACGCGTCAGGGTCTTGCATGATGCGCGCACCGCCGCCGATACAGGCGCCATCCGGGCTGCGGTTTTCACACTCCTGATAGATGAAGGGATAGGGTACGTTGTAGGAGTGCTCTGGATGACCCGCCTTGTACTCCGGGGTGCTGCGCACATCCAGCAGCACCGGTTGCGCAGCGCGGTTGGTCCACTTGCCACGTTTGACCACCGTCTCCAGAAAGGCCTCGGCGGGACTGATTTGTGAATGGTAATGACCGCAGAGTCCGGAACGGCTTTCATTAAAGGGACAGGGCGGTTCCTCGGCGCTGGCGACCGGGGCAAACAGCGCCGTCAGCGGCAATACCAGGGCAAACAGGGTGGCTTTCTTGATGATACGCATGGCTTCCTCCTCGTGGTTTTTATCATTAGGTCTCCAATATGATCGACAGGGCACGGCACGACAGTGCGTGCTTTCGATGAAAAACGATTGGAGACGATTTATTATGTTGCCAGCTTCCATGGATAGCAAGTTCTTAGAAGCAGTATGCGGTTTTATACTGCTATGTTAGCACATTAAAATATTCAGCTTTCACAGCGGGAATCCTACTGTCAAATACCATCGCACCGGTCATGCCTGAATACGCTGCACCACAACACATACCCGACTACGGCAATAAGGCTCCAATCGCTGGACGTCACTACCGACAACATGGCGCACATGTTCCTGATACAGGCCGCTTCGCCGGTCCCCTGCCAGCAACATGGCCGGCAAAGCGGCCTCGAAAGACAGCGGCGTGTCATCATCGGGTCATGTCCAGGGTAAGCGCATAATACCAAGCCCGGTGTAGCTTATTGATGTCAGGGTAACGCCAAACAAAAAAGCCACTTAGCGCAGACAACGACAGGACGTAGTCAAATAGTGATGTCTGTAACATATCGTCCAGGCGCAGACGATCACATGGATGTAACCGGTTGAAAATGTCGGGAACGTATGTTCCAGACGCAGAGGGGATGTCGTTTTTGCATCGCCCACTGGCAAGATCATACTTTCCATCTATGCCTGAGTGTAAGTGCCTGATCCTGGGTTGTCGCCTACTTGACGGGCACAAAAAAAAAGGGCTCGCCCTGAATAAAGTTCCACGCTACACCTCTGCGGTGATAAATATCTTTAGTTGTGGACTGAAGATTTATAATGTTCCTGCCCTGGTCTCATGCCGCCACCGCTCCTGTATGCGCGGCGTAAGTGCTATACTCCCGCCATGCTGAATTTTAAGAATCTGTCTTTACGTCGCGGTAGCCGCGAGCTGTTGCACAATGTCACCTGCACCATCCATCAGGGTCAGAAGGTCGGCATTACCGGCGCCAATGGCACCGGCAAGTCCAGCCTGTTTGCCCTGATTCGCCATGAGCTCCAGGCGGATGCCGGCGAGTTTTCCCTGCCGCCCAGAACGGTCATCGCCCATGTCGCCCAGGAAGTCTCCGCCGTCGATGCCCCGGCCATTGACTACGTCATGGATGGTGATACGGAAATGCGCGCCCTGGAGCAGCGCATCGCCGAGGCCGAACAGCAAAATGATGGTGAACGCCTGGCGACGCTGTATATGCAAATGGAGGGCATTGACGGTTATCGCGCCCGCAGTCGCGCCGCTATTCTGATGCACGGTCTTGGCTTTAACAGCGCCCAGGAAACGAACCCGGTGCGCAGCTTCTCCGGTGGCTGGCGCATGCGTCTGAATCTTGCGCAGGCATTGATGTGCCGCTCCGACCTGCTGTTGCTCGATGAGCCCACCAATCATCTGGACCTCGAGGCCGTAATCTGGCTGGAAGACTGGCTGCGCAGCTACCCCGGCACCCTGTTGCTCATCTCCCATGATCGCGACTTTCTTGACAAGATCACCACGCACATTGCCCACATTGAACAACAGGAACTAACCTTGTATAGCGGCAACTATACCGCCTTCGAGGCCCTGCGCGCCGCCAAGCTCGCCAATCAGCAATCCGCCTATGAAAAGCAACAGCGTGAAGTCGCGCATATGCAAAGCTTTATCACCCGCTTTAAGGCCAAGGCCAGCAAGGCGCGCCAGGCGCAGAGTCGTGTCAAGGCACTGGAGCGTATGGAGCTCATCGCCCAGGCGCATGTGGACTCACCGTTTGATTTTGCCTTTCGCCCGCCGGACAAACTGCCGGGGCTACTCGTCAAGCTGGATCACGTCGCCACCGGTTATGATGACCAGCCCCTGCTGCACGATGTCCACCTGCTCATTAACGCCGGGGATCGCCTGGGTCTGCTCGGCCACAACGGTGCGGGTAAATCCACGCTGATCAAACTACTTGCGGGCGAGTTGCCCTTACTGGCGGGCGAGCGTACCGATGCCAAAGACTTGAAGATCGGCTATTTCGCCCAGCACCAACTCGAACAGCTTGATTCGCAGGCCAGTGCCCTGCTGCACCTGCAACGTCTCGACCCGCACGCCAACGAACAGGCGCTACGCAACTTTCTTGGCGGCTTTGCCTTTGACGGTGATATGGCCACCGCCGCCATCGCCCCCATGTCCGGTGGCGAAAAGGCCCGTCTGGTACTGGCGCTGCTGGTGTACCAGAAACCCAATCTGTTGCTCCTCGACGAACCCACCAATCACCTCGACCTGGAGATGCGCCACGCCCTGAGCGTCGCCCTGCAGGACTATGTCGGCGCCATGGTGATTGTCTCGCATGACCGGCACTTACTTCGCACTGTAACTGATACGCTATTACTGGTGGATGCGGGTAAGGTCACGACCTTTGATGGTGACCTGGAAGACTACCGACAATGGGTCAGGGACTCTCTCAAGGCAGGGCACGACCCGGAGGCCGGCAAGACCGGCGCTGGCGACAGCAAAAAGCAGCAACGCCAGAATGCCGCTGAACAGCGCAAGCTGCTGCAGCCCCTGCGTCAGCGGTTAACGCGCCTGGAAAAGTCCCTGGACAAACTCAGCGAGGAGCAAAGCGAGATTCAGACCCGGCTGGCCGACAACGATATTTACGATGAGGCCAACAAGCAACAGCTCAAAACCCTGCTGGCCCGACAGGCGGAGCTCCGTCAGGCCCTGGCGCAGACGGAGCAGGACTGGCTCGCCGTCAGTGAAGAAATGGAAACGTTGCAGCAGCAGCGTGAGTACATATAGCGCCGCACGGCCAGGGTACGGCGCATGTCGGAAATCATCATTACGGCTTGAACCGCCAAAACCCATGCCACGCGAAGACACCGTACGCGTAAAAATATTCACCACCGTTCACGTTGCGACTACGCGCCCCGGCGTTAACGCCGACAAGGCGCACATTTACTCCAGCAGGGGTGCAAAAAATTGCTCGCCCAACTCGGCCGCCTCCGCCAGGGTGAACAGTGATCGCTTTTCCCAGTCACCACCCTGCCAGGTCCTTGCACTCAGCTCGCCCGCCAGGAACACCATTTCCTGACACATACTGTGCGCCGCTACACCCGCGGGCATTTGCCAGCGTATCCCCACCTGCACTTGCGTCTCAGTGGGCGCAGCGATAATCCGCCGACCGTGCATATGGATCACTATGGGCGTTTTGCTGAGGTGGCATGACGATTCAATCATGACCTCAACATTGAACATGGGCGCAATCGCCATGGCGTCGAGGGCGCACATGGCGCAGAGGCGGTGGCCCCTGACCGTTACCCGGTGCGCGGTTTGCGCCAGGGTCAGCGGGTAGGCGCCAACGACACGCTTGCCCGCAGTATCCAGCACCAGCAGGTCCGCTTCCACGAGACGGCGAAGACCCTGATTCACATCGACTTCACCAAGCAGGTCCGCACACTCCGCTGTGTCGGGAACACGTCCCTGCACCAGCAAGGAGGTGAGCATTTTCTGATGTAGCACCTTTAACGCCATGGGCAGCTGCTCCTGCCGGGCCTTGAGCGGCAGTTGCGCGTTGAGTTGTGCAAGTGCTAAGGGAATATCCACGCTCACTCCTGTCTGGACCGTGACTCAGTCATCACGGCGGCATCGTCTGTGCCGGTCACAGGGCGTGGCCTTCCGATGGGTAGGGCAGCGCAAAATAAAAGCAGCTGCCTGACGGTTCATTGGCATAAAAACCGATGTCACCATGGTGCAGTTCAACCAGGGCCCTGGAGATGGCCAGGCCCAGACCGGTACCGCCATGCTGGCGCCGGTCACTGGCATCGTGCTGGCTAAAGCGTTCAAAAATTCGGGCGTGGTATTCCGGCGGAATACCGGGGCCGTTATCACAGACCGTCACCCGCAGCTGATCCCCGGTGATGGTGATGGTAATCGGGATGTCACTGCCGGCAGGCGAAAACTTGGCGGCATTGGACAGAAAATTAGTAAGCACCTGCAAAAGGCGATGGGCGTCGGCCTCGATCTCAATATCCTGCGCTGGTGGCGTATAACAAAATCTGACCTGGTGTGCCCTGGCATACGGCGCGTTGGCATAGACGGCATCCTCGATGAGCGAGTTCAGGCGCAGCCTTGTCATCTCCAGCGTGATATTGCCGGAGGCGATCTTTTCCATATCCAGCAGGTCGTTGATCAATAGACTAAGGCGATCCACATTGCGCGAGGCAATATCAAGCATCTGACGTGCCTGTTCCGTCACCTCACCCAGGGCACCGCCATTGAACAGGCCCAGCGCCCCCTTAATCGAGGTAAGCGGCGTGCGCAATTCGTGACTCACCGTGGAAATAAATTCGGTCTTCATCTGGTCCGCCAGCCGCAGGGCGCTGATATCACGAAAGGTCGTGACCACCGCATCCGGCTGTGCGTCATCGCTAAGGAATATCGGATTGGTATTCATTGAGATCCAGCGGGTCATGTCATGGGGCCGGCTAATGCCCATCATGACATTCTGGCAGGCCTGCCCGCTGCGTAGCGTGTGCAGCGCCGGGTGATCCGCCCAGAGGAACGGCGTGCCATCTTCACGGAGTAATGCACCGCGCGGTTCAACTGTGCTATGGCCTGCTAGCTCCTCACACTCCAGACCCAACATAGACGCCGCCGCCTCATTGCAGGAGGTGATACGACCACTGCGGTCCTGTACGACGACACCTTCGGCCATGGCGGCGACGATGGCATGGGTACGGTTCCGCTCTTCGCGCAAGGCCGTCTCGGCCTGATAGCGCTCGCTCAGGTCGCGCTCAATAGCGGCAAAATGGGTAATCCTCTGGCGTGCGTCCCGCAACGGCACGATCTGCAGGTCCAGCCAGTAGCGTTGTCCGGACTTGGCAAAATTGAGAATCTCGCCACGAAAGGCCTCGCCGGCTTGCAGCGCGGTGCGGATGGCGCGACGCGTGTCGCCATCGGTTTCCGGCCCCTGTAACAGCCGGGGGGACTTGCCCAGGACCTCTTCCGCCGTGTAACCGGTAAGCCGGGTAAAGGCCGCGTTGACATAGACAATGCGCGGCCCCGGCTCATCGAGGGCGGCGGCCTCGGTAACGATCACAATGTCATTGGTGTTGGCAATGATATCTTCAAAGGGGGTGAGGGGACGCCATCGGTAAGGCAGACCGTAAGGTGCAGCGCCTATATCCTGCGACATATCCAACTCTGTACCCTGCAGGTAATCGCGCTTAAAAGCCATCAAATCCTGCGGACTCAGTTTGCGGTCGGGTTTTATGAAAAGAGGCATTCTGTTTTCACGGTTATTTCCGGTTGCATAGTCCCAGTATTGATCCATTTCACTGTTCACCTGATTGAACATGCTCCAAACACGCAACTCACAGAAGCGCAGTGCCCCAAAATTCAGTGGTGCATATACATCGCTGAAGCTGAAGTCCTTATCAGATCCTTCAAAATATCCTCGGTCACGGGCAAAGGAGATCACATCATGAGCATAAACCACCTCCACCTCCGGTTCAGAAATTTTGTCGAGATTTTTGGAGCTGATGCTTCTTAACCCGTCTTCAAGGGGAAAGTTCATGATTCGGGCATGATTTGCGTGGGCAGAAATATATCCGTCAGGAATGCGCACAGCAACC
>JAWOIE010000173.1:0-4563 GCA_046484825.1 Gammaproteobacteria bacterium
CGATGTCAACAAGCATGCGGCGGTGGAGCTGAAACAGGCCGGCCAGGCGCTGGAAAATGCGGAGAGTGCGTGGAGTAAGAAAGAAGATGCTGAGGTTGTCGATCATCTGGCCTACCTGGCCAAGCAACGCGCACTGATTGCCCAGGACACAGGAAAATTGCGTACCGCTGAAATAGATGTTGCCAATGCCGACGCACGGCGTGACGCGGTCCGTCTAGAGCTCCGAACCTCCGAAGCCGATGCGGCTCACAGGCAGGTAGGCATTGCACAGCAGGCCGCTGAGCGAGAGGCGCAGGAAAGAGCCGCCGCCGAAGCACGGGCCGCGGGTGAACTGGAAGCCGCTACCGCAAGAGTAGGCGAGATGGAAAAAGAACTCGCGGAGTTGAATGCGAAAAAAACTGAGCGCGGACTGGTTATCACGCTTGGTGACGTATTGTTCGATGTCAATAAGGCCGAGCTGAAGCCCGGATCCGAGCGTAACGTGCAAAAGATCGCTGATTTTCTGCGGGAGTATCCGGAACGCAAGGCGTTGATCGAAGGCTTCACCGATAGTACTGGCAGTGAGAGCTATAACCAGCTGCTTTCAGAGCGCCGCGCCGAAGCCGTGCGCACATTTCTGATAGGCAGGGGTATTGGTTCAGAGCGTATTGCTGCGCGCGGTTATGGTGAGTTAAATCCGGTCGCAAGTAATGATACCGCTGCCAGCCGACAACTCAATCGGCGCGTGGAGATTGTCATTTCCGAGGATGAACGTGAGGTCGACCCGCGCTAATCGATGTTTGATACGAACCCTGTAATGTCATCGAACCACCTGGCTACCTTCGAATGATAGTAAGTGAAGGATAGGCCACTAATTACCCGAATCTGAGCCACGGCGGTTCAGGTTTGGGTCAGGGACGCGTAGTTCATTACGCACAGGGCCACGGATGGCCACTAATTCAGTACCCATTTGATGTGTTAGGAGGTCGGATATGGATCAGCTATACAGTCGTCATGGAGAAAATGGTGTCGTTCCCATTCGGAGCGCGCGATTTTATACGGTCGAGAGCGAATGGTGGTTTGCCATTCGCCGCGGTCCGGATCAGGGGCCCTATACAAGCCGTGCCTCGGCAAGGGATGGCCTGATAGAGTTCCTGAATGACCAGTTCGCGTTTGAGAACCAGTTGCAGCAGGATCGAAAAATGTCCGCCAGGCACAACCCTGGCACCCAGGAGATATTTAAGGATTTACGTAGATAGGATCAGATTCAGCCGATTCCACCGAAGGCGTTTTCGCGGAGGCATCGGGCCTCCGCATGCCGGTGGAGAAGTTTGATGCGATTAAAATTAATCTCGTTATTTCCCGGTTAAGGGTTTATACAGTGAACGCCATGGGTAGGACGCACACATGTCCTGCTGTACTTCGGGTCATCGTGTCCCGGTCTCGGCTCCAATCTCGACAGCAGTCCTGAGATTGTCCGAGGTATCTGTGGTGAACGACGACGACAGATTCTCGATTCGCTCGGCCTCTAAAATATTAAAAAAGGAGAAGAAAAATGTTATGGACCATCGCAGTCATCCTGGTTGTCCTCTGGCTTCTGGGTTTAGTCTCCGCATACACGATGGGCGGATTTATTCATGTGCTTCTGGTGATCGCGGTCATCGTGATTCTGGTTCAGCTCATTCAGGGCCGCCGACTATAACGCCCCGCAGCGGGTTAACTTATTCGGGCAGGGGCAGGGGCAGTGCATGTCGGTGTCGCGCTGTTGCCCTGTAGCCGATTATTCTCCCGGTTCGCTGTCTGTACCGAGAGACTTTATACTCTATTAATGAGGTGGCAACATGAACGCAGTCAAGATTTTAGCAGTCGTACTCATCGTGGCCGGTGTCCTGGGACTGGTGTATAGCAGTTTCACCTATACCAAAGAAACGCATGAGGCCAGCGTGGGGTCACTTGAGTTGTCGATCAAAGACAAGGAAACCGTCAATGTGCCGATGTGGGCTGGAGTCGGGGCTGTTCTAATTGGTGGTGTTCTCCTGTTGGTTGGGTACAAGAAGCGCTAGGGATTGCACGGGCTGGTCGGGCCGATCACCCGTGTACCTGCACTGGCCCATAGGTGACTTCTGGTAGCGTCCCGGTACGGGTTTTAGAGCTCATCCCTAAGATTCCCATTGGGCATAGAAGCCCGACGTCCGTACACACATCATCCGCGCGCTATGCGTGTGACCCTGTTCCTTCATGGCGCCGGGGTAGCTGCACGGGTACCGTCATCCATGGTCGTTGAACGTATCGCACTCGAGTCAAGGCCATAGCGCCGCACACAGGGTGTGCATCACACATAAAATATCCCCCGAACCATACAGCCTTCGTCATTTAATAAATTTCTGTGCCTCTGTGTGGGTCCGTACAGACCTCGCCTGGCGTTCATCGCATCCTTTCTGTCTGGAAAAAAGCCGTATTGAGTTCCCCCCGCCGCTCCCTGGTGTTGTGGAATCGTGCGGTAGCTAAGGAAACTCTGCAAAAGCCCCTCCCTGGACTTTTGCAGAGTCGGAAAGCGCGGTCCGTGTCTGCGCTTTCCTCACCCGCTTCAATCACTTGCGTGATTGGCGCGGCGGGGCGTCCTGCCCCGCACGGAAGCTCTGCATACTTATGCAGAGCTTCCTTAAATCATGCCCTTATCGCTAGGAGAGATCTTATGGGAAAATATTTTGTTGGTTGGATGCTGGGCGTCCCCGTTATCGTGCTTTTGATCATCTATTTGATTTTTTAAACTGATTTTCTCCGAGGAAATGCCATGAAAAACGCCAAATTGAAAAGTGAATATCTCCACATGCTCGACCCCCTTCCTTATGCGGAAAACGCCCTAAGCCCGGTCATTTCTTCAAATACAGTAGCGGTCCACTACGGCAAGCATCATAAGAGCTACGTGGAGAAACTGAACAAACAGGTGGAAGGCACGGAATTTTCGGGCATGACGCTGGAACAGGTTATCACCGAAACAGCGGGCAATCCCGACCTTTCAGGTATTTTTAACAATGCAGCCCAGGCATGGAACCATACCTTTTACTGGCAGAGTCTGAGACAAAAGGGCGGTGGTGAACCTCCTGCGAAGCTCAGGGAAATGATCGAGACTTCCTTCGATAGCCTGCATGCTTGCCGGAATGAGCTGATCAGAGCGGCAACGACTCAGTTTGGCAGTGGCTGGGCATGGCTCGTACAGGACGGCGACCAGCTCAGGGTGATGGCAACCGGAAACGCGGATAACCCGATGACCCGTGGTATGAAGCCGCTGCTGACCATTGATGTCTGGGAGCATGCCTACTATCTGGATTACCAGAATCGACGTGTGGACTATGTTACGGCCGTGCTGGATAAGTTGATAAATTGGGAATTCGCCGTAGAGAATCTTCGCTGATGGTGGTCGATAAGCAGGCATCAAAGCATCAGATTAATTGAGACACCTGTGCGACCACGCTTAATGTTACGGCGACTGCGATGGAAAAATTTGTTTTCCATGCATTAATAAATTTTTCCATCTTCAGGCAACCTGGCTGCTTGATCACCATGGTGTGGGCGTCATCTGTCGCACCGATTTACGACGAACACGGTTAAACCGCAGAAGGATTTACAGACTCATGAAACTCTGGCCGTTCATTTCCCTGTTCGCTTTTTTTTCACATAGCGCGTTGTCTGCCGGCGCGGTTGAGTCCGGTAAGCAGCTCGCCATGCAGGGCAACAGCCAGGGCGCTACGGCATGCATCGCCTGTCACGGCGCCAATGGCGAGGGCAATGCCGCAGCGGGTTTTCCCCGTCTGGCCGGTTTGAATGCCGACTATCTGGCCAAACAACTGCAGGATTATCGTAAAGGCTCGCGCAGCCATGCGACCATGAACCCGGTCGCCACCGCGCTGGATGATGCGTCGAGCCGGGATGTGGCGGCCTATTATGCCAGCCTTGATCCCGCCGGCGACTCTGGTGATGTAAAGGCGCACGCTGGTGGACAGACCCTGGCGCTGCGCGGTGACTGGGATAAGACGATTCCCGCCTGTTTCAGCTGTCACGGACCGGGTGGGCGAGGTGTTGACCCGTCCTTTCCGGCCCTGGCCGGGCAACATGCCAGTTACCTCAAGGCGCAACTTCAGGCCTGGCGCGAGGGTAAACGGCGCAACGATGCCAATGATCTGATGAAGGTCGTGGCCGAGCGCATGAGCGACGAACAGATCCAGGCGGTCGCCGATTACTTCGCCGCCGCCCCCGTCCAGCCAGACGCCGGAGCCAGGTAATGAAGACCACACTGATTTTGCTGAGCAGCCTGCTTGTAGTGACCGGAACCGGTATCGGACAGGAGCGGGATTACCAGTTCGAGCTGCCCGGCACTCCGGGTAAAGCGCCCAAATTCACTCCGCCGCCTGAATCGGCCATACCGGACGATCAATTCGGGGACGCGGTACGCCGTGGCCGTGATCTGTTTATCAACACCCAGCAATTGCGCGGCCAGTATGTGGGTAACGGCATGAACTGCGTCAACTGTCATGTGGACGCGGGCCGCCGTGCCGACTCGGCGCCGCTGTGGGCCGCCTATAC
>JAWOIE010000082.1:0-2541 GCA_046484825.1 Gammaproteobacteria bacterium
CGAGGACAAGATCCACGCCCTGATAGCCCAGGCCGGTCAATGCATAACAGCGTGCGGCGATCTCCAGCAACTGCGGCCAATGGGGCACCTGCACACCGCTGAGCGCGCAGCCGGTGTCCGGGTGTTCACGGATCATGGTGTTTTTCCATACGGCCTCGAGGGTCTGGCCGCTGGCGATATCAATACCGGCGCCGATGGCCCCCTGGTGCAGATTGGCCTTGCCATCCGAGGCCCGTGTCGGCAGGCGCAGCATGGCCATCACCGGTACACCCAGAAAGACAATAATGCGAATGTCCGGCACGCCAAGATAGGTCATATTTTCAAACACCGGGTCAAACTGCACGCGCGCCTCGATCAGGGCCTTGTCGTTCTGGCCGCCGAGGCTGTACAGGCCGTTGAGAATATTGGAGACATGATGGCGCAGCTCATTTTCGGACAGCAACAGGCCGCTGGCCTTGCGGTACTGTCCCTTGCGTCGTCCGGTAATGATCACGATCCCGTCGCCACCGGAACCCTGCGCGGGTTTGATGACAAAGTCCGCATACGCCTGTAGCCGTTGCGGCAGGTCTTTTATTTGCCGCTCGATCTCAATGGTGTCGAAGAGTTCCGGAATGGCAATACCGGCCTGTTGTGCCAGGCGTTTGGTTTGCGCCTTGTCGTCAACCAGGGGGAAAAGCCGGCGCGGGTTATAACGCAACGTAAAGTCGGCATTGCGTTTGTTAATACCCATGACGCCGGCCGCGCGCAGTGTCCTGTACAGATGCAACATCAGCTTTGCTTTGAGGCCAGTACCTTGAACCGATACAACTCCAGCAGGCGATAACCGCTGTAACGCCCCATCAATAGTGCTATGGCGAGTATCAAAAACAGGAGTTCCGGAAAAATAAACAACAGGTATTGCAGCAGAGCGATGTTCATGACCAGATAGGCGAGGACGGCGACGAGCATACTGCCGAGACCCTGTTGCAAGGCCTCACGGGCGCCACGCTCTTCCCAGACAATAGTCATGCGTTCAATGGTCATGGTGAGAATGACCATGGGAAACAGCGCAACCGACAGGCCATAATGCAGTCCCAGTTTATGACTGAGCATGCTGATGGTCAGCATGAGTATGATGACGGTAATGAGTACCGCGGCCAGGCGCGGCACCAGCAGGAGTTTGAGTTGTTCCAGATAAAAACGGATCGCCAGCCCCAGGCCAACCACGACGGTAAAGAGCACAATCCCCCAGAGCAATTGGGTCTCGCGAAAGGCCATGGCGATGAGCACCGGCATAAAGGTGCCGAAGGTTTTTATGCCAATGATGTTACGCAGCAGCACCAGCAGGAGCACCCCCACCGGCACGGTGAGTAACACGCGATAAACGGCCTGGGTGTCGAGGGGCAGGCCGAGCAGGGAGAATTCATACAAAAAGGGAACGCTGGCCTGTTCACGCCAGAGCGCGGTGTGCAGGGCGGATTCTTCATTGCGGGTAATGGCGATGCTGGAGGCCAGCAGTTTGCCACCGGCAACATGCGCCAGCGCCGTAGGCCCGCGCCACCAGGGCAGGTAGTGGTCGGGGATCTCGGCCAGCCCCGTCTGCGGGTGATAGCTGATCCACTGATGCTGGTGATAGACCTCCAGCCAGTGTACGTGCTGGACCTGACGGGCAAAGTCGAGCAGGGGCACGCCATTGACCACGCGTGCCGGGATGCCTTCAATCGCGAGCAGTTGCGTGGCGACCTCAAGTCGTTGTGCCTCGCTCGGCGCCTTGCCCAGTAGCAGGGTCGCCGGGTCACCGGCGCCCTGGGCGGCCACCCGATTCAACAGGCGAATAAGTTCACGCACAAAACTCTCAATATCCGCGGATTTGTGGCGGGCCTCTTTGACGAGGTTATCGGCAACCACGCGCTGGGCATCGACGTAGGCCACGGTCGCGACCCTGGGTACCTTGTCGATCACGGCCGCCGCTTCCGTCTGCGGGCGAATGGCCGCCTTGTAATACAGGACCTGTTCACCCGCGGGTTGCCGCAGGGTCCAGCTGGCCTGACGATTGACGCCCGCCTGACGAATGCCCAGGCCATAGCCTGAGGAAATGAACTGTTCATCGCTAATGGCAAAGCGGCTGTTGCTGCGGGGAATCTGTAACTGGATCTTGGCCGGCCCTTCGCTGGGGGCGTAGTGCAGGCGCACTTCAATGTTCCAGACCTGTGCCTGTGCGTGCGACGAGAGCGGAAATTTTAACACCAGGGTTTTGTAGAGGAACAAAGCAGTGGCCAGCAGGCAAAGACAGGCCACCAGCCAGTAGAGGTGTTTGTTACTCATTCAGGAACGGGCCCTTGCAAGTCGGCCTGCTGACAAAGGTGGCCTCAGGGTCGACAATATGTGAGCCCTCGAGAAAGCGGCGGCCAATCAGCAACTGGTAGTTGAGTCCGCTGCGATCGACCAGATTGATTTCCGTTTCCTTGTAGGTCTTGCCCAGGCACAGCCCCATATTGACCACAAAGCGTTCCTGACTCTCACCAAAGTGGCGTTTGATTTTGGTGCTGCGCAGAATCTTGC
>JAWOIE010000172.1:0-8255 GCA_046484825.1 Gammaproteobacteria bacterium
CGACTGATCCGGTTCCGCCCTGGGCAGGGCGTTGTGAACGGCCTGACCCAGTTGAAAACGCAACGCCATGTAATCCCCCTGCATCAGCGAGCGCGGATCGACCGGCCCCAGTTCCACATACACCACCTGCCCGTTGGCCAGGAGTTGCTGCTTGTGATAAATCGATACGTTCACCAGCAGCAGTGCCACAACCAGGGTCAGCAGGGCCACCCTAACGTTAAGCGACATCGGTCGTTCCTCTGCTGAAAAGATAGCGCGCGGTCAACCAGCGTAATACCAGTAAGCTAAGGCCTATCAGCAGCAAGTGGCCTGACTTGGCCAGCAGGGTGATATCCAGCAAATAATAATAAGAGGAGACAAAGAACAGCAGCGCGGCGATCCCCAGTCCCAGCAGTACCCGATTGCCGACGGCAAAACCGAGAAGCAGGATCACCAGCGCCGTGGCCAGCCCCGGTGCTTCCAGCGAGAGTAGCGCGATCAACAGGGTCGCGGCCAGAACCAGTAAACTGAAGCGTTCGCCAGTGTTGTGCTGACAGCGTTGCAGCAAGTGCCATACCACATAGAGCACCACTGCCACGGTTAGTAGTTCAGCCATCCACGGTTGCAGCCAAGAGCCGATTTGATCGGGCTGCATCCGCCAGCCCAGACCGCGGGACTGAAACATCACCGAGCCCTTCAGGGGAATCACGGCCAGCACAATTCCGTAACCGACGGCGCGCCAGCGGCCCAGGTATTGCGGATTACGGAACAGGTTCAGCCAGACCCAGGCCATGGCCAGCAACAAGACACTGTCCATGACATAGGGCACATGCATCAATGTAAAGGCCACCGATAACGCCGTTGCGGCGATAAACGTAGAGAATACGCGATGCACGAAGCTGGGCATCCACCAGGCCAGGACCACCTCCAGCAGTGCCATCCACAACCAGGTGGTAGCCGACCAGCCCGGACTCTTAAGTTGAAACAGGCCCCAGAACAGTAACACCTGCCCCGCGAGACTCAAGGCCAGCGCCAGGTGCTCCACGAATTCGTTTTGTGCATGCCGCAGGATCGTATACGACCCGAGAATCATTCCAGCCCCCAGGGCCAGTGTAAGGGTGGCGTTATCAATCGCCCAGAGAAATGCCGAGCCGACAAACCCCAGCAAGAATATCGCCGCCAACCAGCCGGAGAAGCCGGTCAGCACCCGCATATACCAGGGTGACGCTTCGTCTTCCCTGGTGGGTGGTGGACCCTCGACAATCCCAGCCTCGACCAGCCTCGTCCAGAGCGCGTCATAGTACCTCATGACTGCCACTGCCGGTGTAAACGCTTAAGCCAGACCAGTGAACCGCTGCCGGAGCCAATTACCACAAGCGCCAGAACCAAAAAGGCCCCGATAGGATCGCCTTCGAGCATATGGCGTGCCAGTAACGTTGTAATCACCACAATTGCCGACAAACAGCAACCGGTGAGCATGAACAGATCCTGGATCTTATAGCGATAAACCCAGCCCATGGACGCCAGCCAGAGTAACCAGACCAGCACGGTCAACAGGCAGGCGCGATCACTCATCCCGTTTGCCATGATGCTGATTAACACCAGCCAGGTGACTGCGTAACCGCTGCCCAGCGCCACCAGCCGAATCGCCCAGCGCTGGGCCATAAACGACCAGCGCAGCGCGGCCAGCTCCCAGAACACCAGCGCAAGCGTGTTAAACAAAAACAACAGCCAGTACACCCCACTGCTCCAGGGCGCGATCCAGATTAAATTGAAAGCGTCGGGAAACGTTCGGAAATATAAACTGATGCTGACATTGACCAAAGACAGCCACACGAGCCACAACGGCGCAAAGCGTCCGACCAGCACCCAGGGCAGAATTAGCAGCGCCCAGTTAAAAAACAACTGCCAGGGATCCGCCCCGGTCTGATATGTCTGACCATACAAGGCCAGCAACACCCCCAGACAGATCGTCCCGCCCAGCAAGGCCACCTTGCCGGCCATGCGTTCGGTACCCAGCTTCCAGTAGCCGATGATCGCGGCGACAACCAGCACCTCTACAAGTGCGAACCGGAACAACCGCCCCAGCTCGGCCCAGTTGTAAGCGACAAAAAACAGCACCGAAAACGCCAGCGACAGCCCACCGAGCCATAACATCAGATGATTAATAAACGCTCGCCAGGCACCGGCATCGGGATAGACACCACCGACGGTCAGTGCCTGCTCCACCTTCTCCGAGGGAATGCGCCCCAGCTCTATCAGCCTGACAATCCGGTGATGGTTTGAAATCATGACCAGAGTATAGGTCAATTCATCGCAAAGACAAAAACGAAATCGGGCAAACTATTGGCGAACCAGGACCAGCCCGATAATTACCATTGATCAAACGCGCTGAGGTACTTTACGGACTATTAAAGACACCCAACTTTACATACCCGCCACACAATCAATTACGACAAAGCAGAGCCACGGAGTAAAAAATAGACACATTAGCTTGTATACTATGTGAGCGGGAGCTCCAAACCGCTTCATGGTAATTTTGGGTTCCCTTGTTTCAAACGCTATTGCTAGCAATGAGCATTCTCAGGCCTATACTCTGGCGCCGCTGGCAGTGCAAGCCACTTACGAGAAACATGCAAGCAGATCGGCGCTGATTAAATACGGAATGCAGAAGTTGACCGTCTGAGGGGTCACTAGCGTTTTTATTTATGGGGACCCGAAATAGTCCGGGTGGTGTGCTTCGACGCTGATGCTGCGCGTAACAATTCAACACCATATCACCTTCAATATCCGATTGGCTGGCAGGCCATCGTCCTTAAGGAATGTGCTATAGAAAAAGTACCGGTAGCAATATCCGGTGTTGGTTCTTTGTGTAAGCCAGAATTATGGCAATGCCTACTAACAAGAAATGAAGTGGGTGTCCACGAATATTTCTGCCCATATCTATTAAGAAATATTCAAGTATTGGCTAAGAGAGGCCGATTTAGACCAGGTAGGTAAGGTGGCAGAACTACATCGCAAGCCGACCGTGAAGGTCGATTTTGGCTGCGTGCAGAGGTGCTATTCAGTATTAAGCTGGTGCAGCGTAGTAGTCACGACCGAGTAGAGCAGTGCGGTGGCTGATTAAATTTAATCGCTGCAACACTATTTATTACACCTGACTGGGTAGCAATAAAAAAACAACGCCAGAGGGTATACCTATGTACCATTTTATAGCCATCCCTATTATTGGGAGTGTCAGTATTTACTGCGCTGTTGGACTGCTGCTGGTCATGACACTGACGCCTTGGGCCACGGTCAGCGCCAGGCCAACCCTTATCGAATTCGTCCAGCAATACCGCACCACCACCTCGATAGGAATGCTTGCCCGGCCAGATGCCGAAGCGGACGTAGTCGCCCTGGTGCCGGCGGACAGCGTGCTGACCTCGATTGCGCGCACGGCCGATGGCCGATGGCTGCAGTTTAAAACCAACAATCGGGCGCGCACCGGCTTTCTACCGACCGCTCGCCTGTCGCGGGTGAGCACGGACAAAAACACCGATCCACTGACGAGCGTAATCGGCACCGCAGGCGCTAGTGCAGCGCTCGACCTCAATGACCTGGCTCGCTCCGGGCGCATCGAACAACGACACCAGCGCAACGCCATGGAACGCCGGGAGGCGCAACTGCGCGCCGAGCAGGAACGGCTGGAACAGGAGCGCTATCGCATTGAGCAGGAGCGCGAGCGGCAACTGGAAAAGGAACGTGCGCAACGCCGGCGCGAGGCCGAAATGGCCGAATACGACAGTAGCCAATCCTCCTCCGCCAGCAATTGGAATCTGATCAAAGGGACCATTGAGGCGATGGGCAAGCAACAGCGCGAGACCATGGTCCGCAATCATCAGATCGCCCAGGAGGCCCGGCTGGCCAGGGACCGGCAGATTCAGGCGGGACTCGAGGCGCAACGGCGTCAAGTAGAGCAGGCGCGCCAGCGACAGCAGGCCACACAACAGCAACAGCGGCAACAGGTGCAGCGTCAGGCCGATGAACAACGAAAACGTGAGGCGGCGGCGCGCCAGCGTGAGGCGCAACAACGACAGCAAGAAGAGTCGGCGCGGCGTCTGACACAGTCGCTAGCGTCCGCCAGTAGCTCGGGTGGCACCGGCAATAACCCGGGCAGAGCGACAGGGATCGGAAGCAGCGGGCCTGGTACCGTGACTGCGAGCACGGCGCCGCGTTCGCCTATGTCGCCATCGCGGCAAAAGACCTATGAACCGATGCCAGAGACCGCGAAGGGCAATAACGATACATGGTTCGGGGACAGAGACAAGGCAATATTCTATGCCCGGTTGGGCGCGGTCAACGATATCAGCAGTGCTTGCGCGAATAAACAGGCACGCAGCGATAGGCCGACCTCGGAACAGATACGCAGCGGCAGTGCCCCGCCGCGCTGGACCTTCTCCGTTCCCGATTGTCACCAGGGCGGCTGGGGCGGCAAAGAGTGGAAGTGCAGCACTCCTGTTGCAGGCACTTGCTACCGAATACGATAGCGCACCGGACCGACCGGGCAGCCCCCAGCGGGTCGTGGTAGCGATACACCAACAGAACATCAACGTAATGCGAGGAATTGAGAATGCGGTTATCAGGGTCACCAGTGTCGATATGGGTTGTATTGCTTGCCGGACTGCTGGGTGGGTGCGTTTCAGGCGGGGGCCACGTTGACAAGCCCGATCCGGCCGAGGCGCAGCGATTTCTTGATGAGACGTTGGCGGTGCCCGCGGGGCTCGCCATGCTGACTGTTTACAATGCGGAATCCGGCGCGCTCACCACCAGAAGCTGCGTGATTGAACGCGCATACCCAGCAAAAACCTCCCAGCACTGTGCCGGAGCGGCAAGCATGTTTCATCTGTTGCCCGGGAAATACCAGCTGGTTTTGATGCGCCAGACACCCGGATGGTCAACCGTCACGACAATCAATCACCGTATCGACGTGACACTCGCGGCTGGCGAGTCCCGCATATTCAAATGGGTGAGCGATGACGCCCCCTTTGTTGAGGAGCTGTCGCCGGAACGGGCCCGCCCTGAACTGTCCGGGGCAATTGCTGCGGCCACCAATTTCAAGAGCGTAAGGTCAAGCCTGAAACTGCATGAGCAACAGTGGGCCACAGTGAAACGTCATCTGCTCAATGCTGACGAAACAGATTTCGACCCGACGCTGGACTGTCCCGACAAGCCGCTGCGGGCAAAATGGAGCAACGCCAGCTTCGAAGGCCGTTTTACAAACTGTGCGTTGACCCATGGTGACTTTTTTTATAACGACGGAACCCGTGTTCGCACCCACTTCATGAATGGCGGGCTCGGTATCCGCTTTTATTACAACGGTCTTATTTCCGAGGTGCTGAGCGGCTCGGCGGCCGAGCGCGCCGGTATAACAGCCGGGCAATACCTGCATGCCATTGACGGCACCACGGTAACAAGTAGCGTCCCCAAGAGAAATGACAACGTGGTCGCTGCGTTGGCTCTGGGTGACGTCGGTAGCAAGGCACGCCTGACACTGTCCACCGGTCCGCAGGGCCCCAAACGCACCGTGGTGACAGAACGTGCCATGATTCCGGGCCTGCTGTCTCTGGTCCCCGGGGCACGCAGCGAAATTCACTATCCGGACGGGCGCCGCTACCGCGGCCCCATCAGCCTCAACAGACCGCTTGTGCTAATTGGGCAAGTTGCGGTACTCGACCTCCCCATACCGCTTGACGCCTCAGATAAGATCAACCAGCGGCTGAATCCTCATGGACAGCTCAGCCAACCTGACGGTAGCGGGTTTCTGGGTCAGTTCGTAAAAGGACAACCGGAGGGGCATGGCTATTGTTACAAGCGTGATCAGGGACAATCATGTTTTTATAGCAAAGGCACCGAGCAGTGGCGGGGTGAGAAAACACCGCAGATGGCGCCCTATATCCGTGGGCGCGATGCCAACGACATTCTGAATTCCCTTGGAGATCTACCGCGCCAGGTTGCCATAGACCTGTTGCGCAAGCGCTGGGTAGATGCCCTGCTGGCAGAACGCTGGAATGATTATCTGGTGCACATGGCAGAGCTACAGAAGGTCGGTTTCGATACGGGGATTGAGGCGATTTATTACGAAGGCCGCGCGCTGCAAGAGCTGGGCTGGCCAGAACAAGCGCACGACAAATACGAAGCCTATATCAACCTGGCGGGCACCGGTGGGGCGTCTTATGCCGACGCATTGAGTTCATATTCACGCATCAAGGGCGAAGCACAACAAGCTCGACAGAAAAGACTGGGGCAAATATCACAGGCTCGCGATAAGCGGCGCGACTTTTGTCGCGCCCAGGTGAGTAGCGGCACATCGTTGTGTGGCTGTCTCGAATTTCGCGACAAGATTGACGGCATCGACGTCAGACAGTGCCTGAACTGAGTGGGCCTGAAGTGTTAAGGGGATAGCTTATGACACAACATAGTAATAAGTAATGGGTGTCGTAATATGACCATAACCACAGACCCCATTGATCTCCTTGATCTGTAAACATAAGGTGTGCATCCATTAGTTGTTCAGTTAATAACGCTCCGTATCATATTGCTGCATACGCTTTTCAACCTCCAGGCTGTTTTGTCGTGCCTTTTCGACGGAAGCCCGGTAATTTGGGTCCGACGCCAGCCAGCCATCGACTGTGTCAGCACTCATCATCTGTTCCATCATGCTGCTTAACTCGCCAGACAGCTTCCACTCACCGGCTTCCCGGTAAAAATATATCTGGCTGGTTACAGCATCTCCCATCACCGCTAGCTCACCCTTGAGATGTAAAACAGCATACTTGCCATCCTGCCCGTTTGGCGTGTTGGTCCGAGTCATATACTGGGTGTCCATGACCTGAAAATCTTTCTCCAATTGGTTCATGCGCAGATAGCCGAGCAGGTGGTTCTTGCCGGAAGCCCTTTGTAACATCCCCTCTCGCCATTTTGTTGCAAACATTGCCAGCACCTCATCCGCTGACTGATTCGCATCGAGTGCCTTCAGGTAATCCATGTACTTATCTACTAGAAAACCGGTCTCTGGCTGGTCATTTTCTATTACCCTTGTTTCACTGGACAAGATCTTTGGCGATGTATCCTGAGCCTGGACCTGAACCTGAACCGGAGTCGCTTCAGTTGAGGGGGCTATATTCATGTTCATAAAATACATTACTGCAACAGTCACAACCGCTAGCATTACAAGCATTGTTAAGACACGCATATTTTGCTCTCCTTTGCCGAATGACTGGACGAGTATAGACGCATCCATATCGTCCATTATGTATTCCGGTATTAATTCTAGATTTTATTTCTTAGTGCGGGATGTTTGGGCTCAGAGTGAACCTTCCCCAGTTTAAGCAATGACTCTGACCCCATTGAACTCTGATCTAGCACTCACATTAACTGATTCTATCCAGCATGCGTGTGTTGTGCGTCAGCCTGGCCCAGTATTTCCCGGTCAGGTACCAGTGTAGGTAAAAGGCCTCGATGAGCAGTTTCACCAGCAGCTGCGGACGTGGTTGCAGACGAGTCTCGGCGGCGCAGGGATGCACGCGCAGGCCGAAGCCGCGTGCCATGACGCAGACCCGGGCGAGGTGATAGCGGTTTGATATCAGCGTGACTTCAAGCCGCTCCTTGTCAAAACGTGTGCGCGCTTCTTTGAGATTTTCCAGGGTGTTTTGCGAATCGTCTTCGGTGTCAATGCGTTCTGCGCCAATGCCCTGTTGCCGCAGGTATTCCCGACCGGCGGCGGACTCACTGATGCTGGCGTTGGCGGTGTACCCCCCCAGCAGTAAGACCCGGCGCTCGGGCTGGTCGTGCAGCAGGCGTGCGGCGCGGTGCAGGCGCGCCTGATATTCGCTGTCCGGCTGGTCGTTGCGTAGCTGTTTGCCAAACACCAGCAGCAGGCGGCTGTTACGGACATGCTTGGGGGCGACAAGCGCCTGGAGGGTCACATAGAGCAGCGCGGCCAGCAGGCTAGTGCCGGCCGTGAGTACCATCAACAGGGTCGATGCCAGCAGCATGACCAGGCCGTCGTTATCGGTGCTTTTATCCGCCAGACGCGGCAAGCGTGGTTTGATGGCGGAGCGGTATAGCCCCGGCAAAAAGAACCCGCGGCGTGCGAGATTTTTGGCCACCATGATGGTGATGAAGGTGATATCGCGCACGCCGCGAAAGTGACTGGGGCGCGCATTGGCGGCGTAGACCGCGGGGATCGGCACCGGCTGGCTATAGATATGCCTGCGTGCCGCCTTGATCAGGAT
>JAWOIE010000184.1:0-3808 GCA_046484825.1 Gammaproteobacteria bacterium
CACCCGCCAGGATCCCGAACAGGCCAAGGGTCATGACCGCCGGGATCAGGATCTGCATGGTGGTGACGCCGAAATTGCCCAGGCCTGCATTCATGCCCAGCGCCAGGCCCTGCTTGCGCTTGGGAAAGAAGGTGCTGATATTGCTCATCGATGCGGCAAAGTTGCCGCCCCCGACGCCGGAGAGGAAGGCCAGCAACTGGAAGACCCACAACGGTGTTTGCGGATTCTGCAGGGCGATGCCGGCACCCAGGGCTGGAATGATCAGCATGGTGGATGTCAGAAAGATAGTGTTTCTCCCCCCCGCGATACGGATCATGAACGAGGCGGGAATACGCAGGGTAGCCCCGGTCAGGCCGGCGATCGCGGTCAGGGTAAAGAGCTGGGCGGGCTCGAAGGGAAAGCCCAGGTTGAGCATCTGTACCGTGATGATCCCCCACATCAGCCATACCGCAAAACCGCACAGCAGGTTGGGGATCGAGATCCACAGGTTCCGGTTGGCTATTTGCTTCCCGGTATGTTCCCAGAACGCCTTGTCTTCCACGTTCCATTCTTTGATGTCAGCCGCCATATTCGTTCTCCGCGGATTCGGTTGGTAAAAGGGTTTTTTCTGGCTATTTATATGCTTGCTGCATTTTGTCCATGTACGCCTTGCGGGCCTGAATGTGTTCCGGTTTGCGCTCCGTCCACCACATCCAGATCAGGGAGACGGCCGTGATCCCGAAACACAGCATCCACACCACGGTGTTGAAGTGGAAAATGTCGACCAGGGCACCGAACATGATCGGCAGCAGGAAGCCGCCAAGCCCGCCGATCAAACCGACGATGCCGGAGATGACGCCGATGTTATGCGGGTACTCATCGGAGATGTATTTGAAGACCGAAGCCTTGCCAAAGCCCCAGGCGATGCCCACGACAAAGAGCAAGGAGGTAAAGACCCACATGTTCACGCCCAGGGTGAATTCAAGCGGAACGCCGTTGAGGGTGGTGATGCTGACCTGGGTGGTTGGATAGGACATGAAGAACAGGCAGACGAGGCTCACCCACATCACCCACCAGGTGACGTTGTGCGCCCCGAATTTGTCGGACAGCCACCCGCCCATGGCGCGGATGACACCGGAGGGCAGCACGAAGATGGCGGCCAGCAGTGCGGCAAGCTGAATACCCACGCCATATTCGCCGATGTAATAGCGTGTCATCCACAACGAGACGCCGACATAGCCACCGAATACCAGCGAGTAATACTGGCAATATTTCCAGACGGTCGGATCCTTGAGTGCGCGAAGTTGTTCCTTGAGGGTGATACTCTTGTCAACCAGGTGCGAGCTGGGCTCACGCGGAACAAGAAACCAGTAGGCGATGGCCATAATCGTCATTGCTACGGCGTAGACCTTTGGCACCATGGTCCAGCCATATACGACCACCAGGGTGGGGGCGACAAACTTGGTCACGGCGGCACCTGCGTTGCCGGCGCCGAAGATCCCCATTGCAAACCCCTGGTGCTTTTTTTCAAACCAGCGCGCCGTGGCTGAAATGCCCACGGAAAAGGAGCCGCCGGCCACACCGACAAACAGGCCGCATACCAGCAATGCCCAATAGGATGTCAGTGTTGATACCAGCCAGATCGGGAAGATGGTGGACACCATCAGCAGGAAGAAGACAATACGACCGCCGAATTTGTCGGTCAGCATGCCAAGCGGCAAACTGATCAGGGAGCCTGTCAGTATCGGCATGGCGACCAGCAGGCCAAACTCGGTATCGCTCAGCCCCAGGTCATCCTTGAGCGGAACTCCGATGATGGAGAACATGGTCCATACCGCAAAGCAGACGGTAAAGGCCAGGGTATTCATGGTAACAACGGATATCTGTTGCCCGCTAAGTGTGGTTGCCATAGTTGATGACTCCTCCTGCCGGTTGGTGCCAAGGTATGAAAAGTGAGTCTTGTTTTGGTGATTTCCGCGTCATGGTAAGGGGGTTGAAAAAGGCCTGTATAGCGGTATAAATGTCAATAAAACGCCCCGCGTACCACCATGTAGGTAGTGTGGTTAATTTTTGTAACGTACTGAAAAAGCAATACAAAACAAGGCTGCATCAGGTTGCTTGAAAAGAAGGGAGGTGTTGGCAGGTAATTGGAGGTATCCCTGTAGCGCTTTGGGGCGGGTCTATTGTTGCTGTCCCAATAGGGGTATTATCGAACCATGCTGACGATGTTGAAAAAATCCCTGTTGATTCGCCTGGCCCTGGTGATGGGGACCATCGTTACACTGGCCTTTATCGGTATGCTCAGTTCAGTGTTTGTCGCTGAAACCTCGGAGGGACAGGCATCGGCAATCAATCAGGCCGGTACTCTGCGTATGCAGTCCTACCGGATTGCCCTGGATGTTGCCAATTACCCCGAAGAGGGTATCACCGCCGAGCGCATCGACCAGACCTACAGCCTGATCAACGAATTTCACGAGCGGCTCTACAATCCGCGCCTGACCGGCGCCCTGGCCAAGACGGACACACCGCGTATCCACACGGCGTATAACCAGGTCACCTCACAGTGGGGGGAGGTCTTTCTTCCCAAGCTGGAAGGTTTGTTGCAGCAGTTGGCAAGGGATGGCCGATATACCGAATATACCGAAAGGATGCGATTTGACTATTTGGTCCTGGTCGATGGTCTGGTTGCGCATGTCCATGAAATGATCGACGTCCTGGAATATGAGGTGGAGACGCGCATTCGTCTGCTGCGTCTGATTCAGATCATTTCGCTGTTTCTGACCACGCTGGTGGTCTCTATCACCATGTACATGATGCATTTCAATGTCATGGGGCCGTTGCGCGAGTTATTGGGTGCGGCAAAAGGCGTCCAGCAGGGGGATTTCTCGCAGCGCGTTGACGGCAGCATGGATGATGAACTGGGACAGTTGGGGCAGGCCTTCAATATGATGGCCGAGGATCTGTCGAAGATGTATGCCGATCTGGAAAAACGGGTCAAGGAAAAAACCTGCGATCTGGAACGCAGCAACCGCTCGCTGGAGCTGCTCTATAAGGTCACTCGCCGTCTTAGCGAGGCGCCACTGACCGATGAGGTCTATACCTACCTGCTTGAAGATATCGAAAAACTGGTTGGCACCGGGCCTGGCAGTATCTGCCTTGGGCAGGGCGGGGATGACTGCGCCTACAAGCTGGCCAGTACACGCCAGACAGCCATCAGCTGTACCGATCTGTTCAACCCGCCGGATTGCGGCGATTGCCTGAAGGAGGGGGCGCCGCGTCAGATGCTCTTGCCACGGGAATTTGGTGGCTGGCAGCAGATTTTTTCCATTCCCATCCGTGACCATCAGCAGCAGTACGGTGTCTTGCTGGTCGATCTGCCGTCTGATGGCGAGCCGCTGCATTCCTGGCAGAAACGGCTGTTGACCAGTGTGGCCAGCCACATCGCCATTGCGCTGAACATCAACCGCCGTGCCTCGCAGGCACGCATGCTTGCCTTGCTCGAGGAGCGCAGCGTGATTGCCCGTGAGCTGCATGATTCGCTGGCGCAGTCACTTTCCTACCTCAAGATTCAGGTCACCCGGCTGGATGCGGCCATTACCCAGGTGGATAACCAGAGACAGGTGCGCGCAGTGACCGCGGAATTGCGAGACGGTCTGAATAGTGCTTACCGGCAGTTGCGCGAATTGCTGACCACCTTTCGGCTGAAGATCGACGAGGCGGGCCTGAACGAGGCATTGAAAAAGACTGTCGTCGAGTTTTCCCAACACAGCCAGGTGGCGATCACACTGGACAACCAGATGGGCGGCTGCAGGCTGAGACCCAATGCCGA
>JAWOIE010000232.1:0-12206 GCA_046484825.1 Gammaproteobacteria bacterium
ACAATGGCCTGGTTTTTCATCCGATCCATATGGGGCCGGGTAATAACGTCCACATTGCCGGTCGTGGTCACGAAAATATCTCCCCAGACACAGGCTTTATCCATCCGGACCACCGGGAAGCCTTCCATCGCCGCCTGAAGGGCGCAGATCGGGTCGATTTCGGTCACGTAAACCATGGCCCCCATGCCGCGAAAGGCCTGGGCACAACCCTTGCCTACGTCACCATAGCCCAGGACTACACAGATCTTGCCGGCGATCATGACATCCGTGGCGCGTTTGATACTATCGATCAGGGACTCACGACAGCCATAGAGGTTGTCGAATTTTGACTTGGTGGCCGAGTCATTGACGTTCATGGCCGGGAACAGCAGCTGACCCTTGTTCATCATTTCATAGAGACGATGCACGCCGGTGGTGGTCTCTTCCGTCACGCCCTTGATGCTGGCGGCAGTGTCCTGCCACATGCTGGAACCGGGCTTGATGGTGCGGCGCAGCACTTCCAGAATGGCCTTGTATTCCTCGTTGTCGCCGGCCTTGGCTTCCGGTACGGCGCCGGCCTTTTCAAACTCCACGCCTTTGTGAACCAGCAGGGTGGCGTCGCCGCCGTCGTCGAGGATCATGTTGGGGAACTTGCCATCCGGCCAGGTGAGGGCCTGTTCGGTACACCACCAGTACTCCTCGATGGTCTCACCCTTCCAGGCATAGACCGGGATACCCTGCGCGGCAATGGCCGCGGCCGCATGGTCCTGGGTGGAAAAAATGTTGCACGATACCCAGCGGACCTCGGCGCCCAGGGCGACCAGGGTTTCGATGAGCACGGCGGTCTGGATGGTCATGTGCAGACTGCCCATGATGCGGGCACCCTTGAGGGGTTGATCCTTACCGAACTCTTCGCGCAGCGCCATCAGGCCCGGCATTTCGGTCTCGGCAATGGAAATTTCTTTGTGGCCCCAATCGGCCAGGTTGATATCGGCAACTTTGTAGTCGGTGAAACCTTCAGGAACGGTTGTCATCGCTCAATCTCCTCGTGTTGAAGTTATTGAGCGCCGTTGGAACATGTGACCCCGGGTTGAGCCTGACGGGAAAACCCGCTGCAGCGCCCCTCAACACAGGGTAGATCAAAAAAACTTGGGTATTTTAGATACCGGCAGCAGCCTTGAGTGCCTCGGCCTTGTCGGTATGTTCCCAGGTAAAGTCTGCCTCGGTACGGCCAAAGTGGCCATAGGCGGCCGTTTGTCGGTATATCGGTCTTAATAAATCGAGCATTTTCACCAAACCTTTAGGCCGGAGGTCAAAATATTCGCGTACCAATTCGACAATGCGGTGGTCGGAGATCTTGCCGGTACCAAAGGTATCGATGGTGATCGAAGTGGGCTCGGCCACACCAATGGCGTAGGAGACCTGGATCTCGCAGCGGTCGGCAATGCCGGCGGCGACGATATTCTTGGCCACATAACGACCCGCGTAGGCGGCGGAACGGTCAACCTTTGACGGGTCCTTGCCCGAGAAGGCGCCGCCGCCATGCCGTGCCATGCCGCCATAGGTATCGACAATAATCTTGCGGCCGGTCAGGCCACAGTCACCCACGGGGCCACCAATCACAAAACGGCCGGTGGGGTTAATGAAGTATTTTGTGTCTTTGGTAACCCATTCCGCCGGCAGTACGGGCTTGATGATTTCGTCCATCACCGCTTCTTGCAGGGCCTTTTGCTCGATATCCGGGTTGTGCTGGGTGGAGAGCACTACGGCCTCGATGCCGACCGGTTTGTGGTCTTCGTAACGGAAGGTCACCTGGCTCTTGGCGTCCGGGCGCAACCAGGGCAGGCTGCCGTTTTTGCGTACTTCGGCCTGGCGTTTGACCAGACGGTGAGCATAGGTAATCGGCGCGGGCATCAGGACATCGGTCTCGTTGCTGGCGTAGCCAAACATCAGGCCCTGGTCACCGGCCCCCTGTTCCTTATCGTCACCCTCATCGACGCCCATGGCAATATCGGCGGATTGTTTGTCGAGCGAGACCAGCACGGCACAGGTTTCATAATCAAAACCCATCTGTGAACTGTTATAGCCGATACGCTTGACGGCCTCACGGGCCACGCTGGCGTAGTCGACCGTGGCATTGGTGGTGATTTCGCCGGAGAGAATAATCATTCCGGTGTTGACCATGGTTTCACAGGCGACGCGCGAGCGGGGGTCCTGTTCAAAAATGGCATCCAGGATCGAGTCGGAAATCTGGTCGGCAACCTTATCAGGGTGACCTTCGGAGACGGACTCGGAGGTAAACACGTAATTGGACATTAAACATCCCTTATATTTAATTCAAGGACGCAGAGTTTACCTAGGCCGGGCGGGGAAGACAAATGCCCGATGTGTCGGCTGGCGGTGTTATAATGCCGTTTTTACTATATAAATGGAGATAAACAGTGGTCAGCACGGAAACCCCCATATGTGACTTTGGCTGGCAGGCACCGGATTTTAGCCTGCCGGGTATCGATGGGCGGGACTGGCGCCTGCAGGACTGTATGGGCGAGAACGGCCTGCTGGTGATGTTTATCTGTAACCATTGCCCCTACGTCAAGGCGATTCGTGAACGCATTGTGCGCGATACCCGGGAATTACTGGCCTATGGCGTCAATAGCGTCGCCATTATGGCCAATGACCCTACACAGTATGAGGAAGACTCGTTCGCCAATATGCAGGCGGTCGCGCAGCAGTTTGGCTTCCCCTTCCCCTATTTACTGGATGAAAGCCAGGCCGTCGCCAGGGCCTACGGGGCGGTCTGCACACCGGACTTTTTTGGCTTTAATCGTGCCGGTGAGCTGCAATACCGCGGTCGCCTGGATGCCAGCCGCAAGGAGACCGCCGCAGCGGATGTACGCCGTGACCTGTTTGAGGCCATGGTCCAGGTCGCGCAAACCGGTAAGGGCCCAGAGACGCAAATACCCAGCATGGGCTGTTCCATCAAGTGGAAGCATGAAGACTGAACCGTCCGCCGACGCTCACCAGTAGCGATAAGTCAAGCTTATGCGTGTGATAAGTTACCTTATTATAAGTGTTTTTCCTGCGTTTCAACTTGCCGCCGCCTACTAAAAAATGGGAAAATTCGCGGCTCACTCTGCCTGGGGGCGCAATGACCGTTAGTGAAACACCTTGTCCGGTGAGGTTCATGGCCGGTGGAGTGTGCAGACAGCCCGTACGCCTGTCGAATTAACTGATGATCTAACACGACTTTTTTGTACATCTGTGCCCGCTCTGCGGACACGGGGTACCGACAGTTTTACTTAAAAATTATGAAGGAGAGCGCTATGTCGTCTCGTAGAAATCTTGCCAATGCTATTCGTGCCCTGAGTATGGATGCGGTTCAAAAGGCCAATTCCGGCCATCCGGGCGCCCCCATGGGCATGGCGGATATTGCAGAGGTCCTGTGGAACGACCACATGCAGCACAACCCGACGAATCCGAAATGGGTCAACCGTGACCGCTTTGTGCTGTCCAACGGACATGGTTCCATGCTGATCTACTCCTTGTTGCATCTGACGGGTTATGAGCTGTCCATGGATGACCTGAAGAACTTTCGCCAACTGCACTCCAAGACCCCGGGCCACCCCGAATACGGTTATGCCCCCGGCGTCGAAACCACCACCGGGCCGCTTGGCCAGGGGATTACCAATGGCGTGGGTATGGCGATCGCCGAAAAGGCGCTGGCCGGTCAGTTCAATCAGAAGGGTCATGAGATTGTCGACCACCACACCTATGTCTTTCTCGGTGATGGTTGTTTGATGGAGGGTATCTCCCACGAGGCCTGTTCGCTGGCCGGGACATTAGGTCTGGGTAAGCTGATCGCCTTCTGGGATGACAATGGTATTTCCATTGATGGTCATGTCGAGGGCTGGTTCTCTGATGACACCCCGAAACGTTTCGAGGCCTACGGCTGGCATGTCATTCCTGGCGTTGATGGCCATGACCCGGACGCGATCCAGAAGGCCATCGAAATGGCCAAGGCCATGACTGACAAGCCGACCATGATTTGCTGCAAGACCACCATCGGTTTTGGTTCACCCAATAAGGCCGGTAGCCATGCCTGTCACGGCGCGCCACTGGGTGAAGAAGAGATCAATCTGACCAAGGCCGCGCTGGGCTGGGATCACGCTGCCTTTGAAGTGCCTGCAGAGGTCTATGCCGCCTGGGATGCCAAAGACAAGGGCGCCAGGGCCGAAGCCGCGTGGAACAAAAAATTCGCTGCCTACAAGGAAGCCTATCCGGTGCTGGCCGCTGAATTTGAACGCCGCATGGCGGGCGACCTGCCCGCGGAGTGGGCGAAAAAATCCGCCGAATTCATTGCCAAGGTCAATGCCGACGCCAAGAGTCCGGCGACCCGTCAGGCCTCACTGGCCTGTATCGAGGCCTATTCACCCGTATTGCCCGAACTGTTTGGCGGTTCGGCGGATCTGGGTTGTTCCAACCTGACCGAGTGGTCCGGTTACAAGCCTATGATCAATAACGTCGAGGCCAACTATGTGAACTATGGTGTGCGTGAGTTTGGTATGTCGGCCATTATGAACGGTATCGCCCTGCATGGTGGCCTGATTCCTTTCGGCGCGACCTTCCTCATGTTTTCTGAATACGCGCGCAACGCCCTGCGCATGGCCGCATTGATGAAGATCCAGAGCATTTTTGTCTTTACCCATGACTCCATCGGTCTGGGTGAAGACGGTCCGACCCATCAGCCGGTCGAGCAGATCCCGACCCTGCGAATGATCCCCAATATGGCGGTATGGCGTCCCTGTGACGCGGTGGAATCTGCCGTGTGCTGGGCCAGGGCGATTGAACGCAAGGACGGTCCTTCGACACTGATCTTTTCACGTCAGGGTCTGCCGCATCAGACCCGTACCGAGGCACAGATTGCCGACATCGCCCGTGGTGGTTACATCCTGAAGGATTGTGACGGCACACCGGAGGCCATCATTATTGCCACCGGTTCCGAAGTTGCCCTGGCCATGGGTGCAGCAGAACAACTGGCCGACAAGAAGATTCGCGTGGTCTCTATGCCTTCGGTGGATGCATTCGAGGCACAGGACGCGGCTTATCGGGAGTCGGTACTGCCCAAGGGTGTTAGTGCGCGTGTTGTGGTGGAAGCCGCCGTGACTGATGGCTGGTATAAGTATGCCGGTCTCAGCGGTAAGGTTGTGGGTATTGACCACTTCGGTGAGTCGGCACCGGCGGATCAACTATTCAAAGAATTTGGCTTCACCGTGGAAAACGTGGTGAAGGCTGTTAAGGAAGTTTTGTAACCTAAGTTTAAAAACCTTTAAGGGAGATGTTTTATGACAATTAAAGTTGGTATTAACGGTTTTGGTCGTATCGGCCGCATGGTGTTTCGCGCCGTTTATAACGAATTCAAGGACATTGAAATCGTCGGCATTAACGACCTGCTGGATGCAGACTACCTGGCCTATATGCTCAAGTATGATTCTGTCCACGGCCGTTTCGCCGGTGAAGTCTCTGCCGAAGCCGGTGCCATGATCGTCGATGGCAAGAAGATCCGTCTGACGGCTGAACGTGACCCGGCCGCGCTGAAATGGGGCGATGTGGGCGCCGATATTGTTATTGACTGTACCGGTTTCTTCCTCACCGAAGAAAGCTGCCAGAAACATATCGATGCCGGCGCGAAGAAGGTTGTGCAGTCCGCACCTTCCAAAGACGGTACCCCGATGTTTGTTTATGGCGTTAACCACGAAACCTACGCCGGTCAGGCCATCGTTTCTGCGGCCTCCTGTACTACCAACTGTCTGGCACCCATTGCCAAGGTTCTGAATGACAAGTGGGGTATCAAGCGTGGTCTGATGACCACGGTTCACGCCGCCACGGCCACACAGAAAACCGTCGATGGTCCTTCTGCCAAAGACTGGCGCGGTGGTCGCGGCATCCTGGAAAACATCATTCCGTCATCCACCGGTGCGGCCAAGGCCGTGGGCGTGGTCCTGCCTGAACTGAATGGCAAGCTGACCGGTATGGCCTTCCGTGTACCGACCTCTGACGTTTCCGTGGTGGACCTGACTGTGGAGCTGAACAAGGAAGCCAAGTACGCCGATATCTGTGCCGCGATGAAGGCGGCCTCCGAGACCGGCGACATGAGCAAGACCCTGGGTTATACCGACGAGAAAGTCGTTTCCACCGACTTCCGCGGCGTGGGTTTTTCATCCATTTTCGATGCCGAAGCCGGTATCGCTCTGGATGGCACCTTTGTCAAGGTCGTAGCCTGGTACGATAACGAGTACGGTTATACCTGTAACATGATGCGTTTTGTGCAGCACGTTGCAGCGAACTAAGTAATAGATGTAGGGCGGGTTAGCTGCACTGTAGTCTAAGCCGCCAGGTGTTCGGTGGGTTATGGCCATTTTGGCCTGACCCACCTGCACTCTATCAACGCAGAGACGCGCAGACGCAAAGGTCGCGAAGTGTTTATGGGTTGATTGCAGAAGTAAAAGAGCTGGTAAATATTAAACGCAAGCGTGATAAGTTTGTTCCTTGTGTTCTCCGCGCCTTAGCGCCTTTGCGTTTAATATTTCATATCATTTTTTAGGAGTGACATTATGTCTTTCATTAAGCTAACCGATCTGGATCTTGCTGGTAAGCGCGTTCTGATCCGCGCTGATTTGAACGTCCCCGTTAAGGACGGCAAGGTCACATCGGATGCGCGTATCAGCGCCTCGATGCCGACCATCGAACACTGTATGAAGGCCGGTGCTGCGGTCATGGTCATGTCGCACCGTGGTCGTCCTGAAGAAGGTGTCGCCGATGAAGAAAATTCACTGGCACCCATTGCCGCGGACATGTCGGCAAAACTGGGCAAAGAGGTTCGTCTCATCAAGGATTACCTCAACAATGCGCCCCAGGTAGCGTCGGGTGAATGTGTCCTGCTGGAAAATGTACGTTTTAACGCCGGTGAGAAAAAAGACGACGAAGCGCTGGCGAAAAAGTACGCCGCACTTTGTGATGTGTTTGTTATGGATGCCTTTGGTACCGCGCACCGCGCCCAGGCCTCGACCCACGGCGTCGGCAAGTTTGCGCCGACGGCCTGTGCCGGACTGTTGCTGGCCGACGAGCTGGACAATCTGGCCAAGGCGCTGGCCAACCCGGCGCGCCCTATGGTGGCGATTGTCGGCGGCTCCAAGGTCTCAACCAAACTGACCGTGCTGGAAGCCCTTTCCGAAAAGGTCGACCAGTTGGTCGTCGGTGGCGGTATTGCCAACACCTTTCTCAAGGCCATGGGCCACAATGTCGGCAAGTCCCTGTGCGAAGACGACCTGGTCGACACGGCCAGGGCCCTGGTCGAAAAAATGAAAAATCGTGGCGCCATCATCCCGATTGCCAGCGATGTTGTCTGTGGTAAGGAATTCTCAGAAACTGCCGAGGCGACCCTCAAGAAAGCCGATGAAGTCGCTGATGATGACATGATTTTTGATATTGGTCCGGACAGCGCCAATGAGCTGGCCGAGATCATCTCCAAGGCAGGTACCATTGTCTGGAATGGGCCGGTAGGCGTGTTTGAATTTGACCAGTTCGCCGGCGGCACCAAGACCGTATCCATGGCGATTGCCAATGCCAAGGGTTTCAGTCTGGCCGGCGGCGGCGATACGATTGCCGCGATTCAGAAGTACAATATCTATGACAAGGTTTCCTACATTTCCACTGCTGGCGGCGCTTTCCTGGAATACCTGGAAGGCAAGACCCTGCCGGCTGTTGCCATGCTGGAAGAGCGGGCGAAGTCATAGTAATAGTGATGAGTTTTGAGGAATACGTTACTCAGTGAAGGCCAGTGGACAAAACATTTTTGTCCACTGTCATAATCTGCAGGTTTCTGACCTCGACACCTGGCGCTCAATACTAGGAACTAGATTTTATATATGCAAAGAAGAACCAAAATAGTCGCAACCCTTGGGCCTTCGACAGATGACCCGAAGATGCTCGATAAAATCATCGAGGCCGGGGTCGATGTTGTTCGAATTAATTTCTCGCACGGTACGCCGGAAGAACACAAGGAACGGGCAGAGCGTATTCGCAATCGCGCCCGTGCCCATGGTCGGCAGATTGGTGTTCTGTGTGACCTGCAAGGCCCTAAAATCCGTATTGAGAAATTCAAACAGCAGAAGGTGTTTCTCGAAGAGGGCGCCACCTTTATTCTTGATACCCAGCTTGATGTTAATGCCGGTGATGAACAGCGCGTCGGTGTTGCCTATAAGGCACTGCCCAATGACGTAAAGCGTGGCGATACCCTGTTGCTGGATGATGGGCGGGTCTTGCTGTGGGTCAATGACGTCAACGAGAGCGAAGTGATTTGCCGGGTCATGTTGAGTGGTGAATTGTCGGATCGTAAAGGCATCAACAAGCAGGGCGGTGGCCTTTCCGCGCCGGCGCTGACGGACAAAGACCGCAACGATATAAAAATTGCCGCCGAAATACGCGCCGACTATCTGGCCGTGTCCTTTGTGCGTAGCGCGGACGATGTCAATGAGGCACGCCAGCTATTGCGTGATGCCGGTGGCCACGGTGCCATCGTTGCCAAGATCGAGCGCTCCGAATGCCTCGACGTCATCGACCCTATCATTGAAGCCAGTGATGTCATCATGATTGCCCGCGGCGACCTGGGGGTCGAGATCGGCGATGCCGCGCTGCCACCGGTACAGAAAGAGCTGATCCGCAAGGCGCGCGAGATGAACCGGGTCGTCATTACGGCGACACAGATGATGGAATCCATGATCACCAGCCATATCCCTACGCGCGCCGAGGTCTTTGATGTCGCCAATGCGGTGCTGGATGGTACCGATGCCGTGATGCTGTCGGCCGAGACCGCCAGCGGCAAGTATCCGGACAAGGCCATCGCCGCCATGGATCGCATTGCCCTGGAGGCGGAAAAGCAGCGTCAGGTGACCAAGTCGGACCACCGTATCAATACCAGTTTTAGCCGCATTGACGAGGCCATTGCCATGGCCGCCATGTATACCGCCAATCACCTCGGGGTTAAGGCGATCGCCTCACTGACCGAGTCCGGCGCGACGGCGCTGTGGATGTCGCGCATCAGCTCCGGTATCCCCATCTATGCCTTGACGAGCCATGTGGAGACGCGTAGAAAGGTCACTCTTTATCGTGGCGTGTATCCGGTCAGCTTTGAGCCGACCAGCAAAGACCACAGCGAGGTCAACCGTGAAGCGGTTGAAGAGTTGCTGCGCCGCGGCGCCGTTCGCGACGGTGATCTGGTCATTCTGACCAAGGGCGACCTGATGGGCGTCATGGGCGGTTCGAATGCCATGAAGATTATTCGGGTGGGTGAGCATAACCTGGTTTAACATTTTTTTTATTCATCCTGTTTTTAAAACTTAGACCATAAGGAGGTCCCAAAATGGCCTTGATTTCATTACGCCAACTGCTGGACCATGCCGCTGAGAACAGCTATGGCATGCCCGCGTTCAACGTCAACAACATGGAACAGGTCCACGCCATTATGCAGGCGGCGGACGAGGTAGATAGCCCGGTCATCATGCAGGGTTCCGCCGGTGCGCGTTCCTATGCAGGCGAACCCTTCCTGCGCCACCTGATCTCTGCGGCCATCGAAATGTATCCACACATTCCGGTCGTTATGCACCAGGATCACGGTTCCGAGCCTGCGGTATGTCTGCGCTCTATCCAGTCCGGCTTCAGCTCGGTCATGATGGATGGTTCATTGATGGCGGACATGAAGACCCCGGCCAGCTATGAATACAACGTGGCCGTCACCAAGGAAGTGGTCAAGATGGCCCATGCCGGTGGTGTCTCCGTTGAAGGTGAGCTGGGTTGTCTGGGTTCGCTGGAGACCGGTGAAATGGGTGAGGAAGATGGCCACGGCGCCGAAGGCAAGCTGGATATGGATCAGCTGCTGACCGATGTTGAAGAAGCGGCCCAGTTTGTTAAGGACACCGGTGTCGATGCCCTGGCGATTGCTATTGGTACCTCACACGGCGCCTACAAGTTCACCAAGGAACCCACCGGTGAAATTCTGCGTATCGACCGTATTCGCGAAATCCATGCACGAATCCCCAACACACACCTGGTGATGCACGGTTCCTCTTCCGTACCCCAGGACTGGCTCAAAATTATCAACAATTACGGTGGCGACATGGGTCAGACCTATGGTGTGCCGGTTGAGGAAATCGTCGAAGGTATCAAAAATGGTGTGCGCAAGGTCAACATCGATACCGATCTGCGTATGGCCTCCACGGGCTCTATCCGTAAGCACCTGGCCGAGAACACCTCCAACTTTGACCCGCGTAAATTCCTCAAGGAATCGACCAAGGCCATGAAGGACATCTGTAAGGCACGTTATGAAGCCTTCGGCTGTGCCGGTCAGGCGTCGAAGATCAAGCCTGTGTCTCTGGAAACCATGTTTGCCCGTTATGCTTCAGGTGAGTTGACACCAAAGGTAAAGTAAGCCCAAACAGGCTTATGCTGTGATAAGAGGGCGGTTGCTTAACCGCCCTTTTTTTTGCGCGCTGAAAGGGTGCTGGGGTTGGTCAAAGTGGCGGTGCGGAGTCTACAATGGGCCTGGTTCAATCACCGCGCGGCTGTAGTTGTGCCCTGGACGTTAGTGTGCAGAAATTCTGGTTAAAACTTGCCGATGTTGTGCTCTTCTGGGCACATGCCCTGGTGGCACTACTGTGTGTCCTTGGCTGGTTGATCCCGGGCGCAGAAAGAGCCCACCTGCTGCTGATTCTCCTGATCGGCTTTTCCTGGTATGGCCTGGGTATGCGCTACGGCATCGGCTACTGCTTCTTAACGGACTGGCAGTGGCGGGTGCGGCAGCGATTGGGCCGGGTCCCACAGCATGGTTCGTTTGTCCAGCTCCTGCTGGAGCGCAGCTCGGGTCTGCACTTAAACCCAGAGCGGGTGAAAAACTTCGCCTATATCAGCTACTGGCTCTCGGCCGCCATCTCGGTCTATATCAATTTCAGGGTCTGAACGCCAGAGGGTGCAGCGCCAGCTGCCGGCGCACAGGGCATTGGCCACGACTCGACTCGCGTCTTGTCATGCAGCTGCCCGGCAACGTGCTATTTTGAGCGACATGCCGGCGTGCGGCGCATGGCAAGATGCAATTAAGCCGGGGTGTTCTCCGCCATGGCAACGGTGTAGTTTTTCCCCTGCTTGAGCTTTTTGTAGTTACCGAAGACTTCCTTGAAGTTGCGTTTCATGTAGTCACGCAGGCCATTGATGGTGACGATATAAAGCCTCGCGCCAGGTTTCATCTGGCGCCTGGCGTCGTAGAGAAACAGACTGAGCATTTCGTTGCCCACCTTGGCGGGGATATTCGAGACAATCACATCAAAGCGCTGCTCACGGATCTGCTCAAAGCCATTACTGAGCAGGGCGGTGGCGTTGTGGATGTGGTTGAGGCGGGCGTTCTTATTGCTGTACTCCACCGCGACAAAGTCTTTGTCGACGAGGGTGGTGCGCCCCTGCGGGGCGAGCCTGGCCAGGGTCAGGCCGAGGGGGCCATAGCCACAGCCCAGGTCAAGGCAGTCGTCATTTTCGCGGACCTCGAGATGCTGGAGCAACAAGGCCGTCCCTTCATCAATGCCCCGGGGGGAGAATATTCCCCAGGTCGAGTGAAAGGTGAAGGGCATGCCACAGAGTGTGGTCGCGAAGACAATGTCCTGGCGCAGCTGGGCAATTTCTTTTTCCGTGAGCATGGCGCCGATTATGCCATATCGGCGAGTTTGCAGTTGTGGTAGAGCAGCTGGCTGCCATGCTCATGGTGGCTCAGGCGTGACATGCCGGCGGGCTTGACCTGGATGCGGTACAGACCCAGCGGCGCGCAGTGCAAGGCCTGGGCGATAATGGCGCGATTCACACCGGCATGGGCGACAATGAGTATATGACCGCTGCGATACCGTTCCAGCTGGTGCTCATAGGCGGCCTGCACCCGTTCGATAAAGGCCGTCAGGTCCTCAGCCCCAGGCGGGCGTAGCGTGACGGGGTCACGATAAAAGTCGGCATATTGCTGCGGATTTTCCGCCTGAATGGCAGCTGGGGTTCGCCCCTCCCAGTCACCAAAGCCTACCTCGCGAAAATCGTGTTCCACGCTGCACGGGATGTCATGTCTGGCGGCGAGGCGCTCGGCAAAGGCCTGACAACGCTGCAGCGGCGAGGTGATGATCTGTGACCAGGGCGCCGTGTCG
>JAWOIE010000236.1:0-3286 GCA_046484825.1 Gammaproteobacteria bacterium
GACCCGCACAGGCGGCAACAACTCCATACCGATGCCGGTGGCGGCTATGACGAGGAAAACGGCGTGTGCTATTTACAGATACTCCTCAGCGCGCAGCTGGCCGGCATGGGGCAACAGCGCATGTTGGCCGACATGGATCGCTGGGGCTATAGTTTTCGTCTGGGCAGTAGCCAGGCCTGGTTTGCACAGGACGCGGACGATGCCCGCCGCTGGTTGCAGGCCGCCGGTCTGATCGACGGCGACAATGCCCCCACCTGGAAGGTGCGTGAACACGATTGTGCTGGCGACGCTGCCGCTTCGTCCAGCGCAAACAAGGTCTATAACCACGAGGAGGATACCCATGCCCTTTGATGCCATTCACAATTACTACGAACCCCTGGTGCATGAAGCCATGCTCAAGGTCCTGCAGAATGGCGAGACCCTCGACGCCGATGCGCTGGAAGATGTGGCCTGTGTCGCCCTCAACCAGCTCCCCGCGCGTTACGTTCGCCACACGGTCGACATGGTTTATTACATGACCCGGGACGAACGCGAAAAAATTGAACAGGACGTTGCCGAGGCGGTCAAAAACGCGTTCACTCTGGTCAAGTCACACAGACATTCTCGCCAGGAACAATAACCGTTATAATGGCCGTTCTCAGGACATTACCTGTCATGAACAAATCACCGGACCTTGCATAAAAGCCGACATGAAAACCCATATGAATAGCCACACAAATTCCGAACAATACAATTTCAAGATCGATGTTGAGACCGCCTATCACCCGGAGCAATCCGCGCCGGAACAACATCGCTATGTATTTTCCTATACCATTACCATTCGTAATACCGGCAAGGTCGCCGGCAAGTTACTCACCCGTCACTGGATTATCACCAATGCCGATGGCAAGGTGCAGGAAGTCCAGGGCGAGGGGGTGGTGGGCGAACAACCCCATTTACAACCGGGGGAACTGTTCCGCTATACCAGCGGCACGGTGCTCGAAACCCCGGTGGGCAGCATGCATGGCAGCTATCACATGCTCGCCGATGATGGTATCGAGTTTGAAGCAGACATCTCGCCCTTTACCTTATCCATGCCCAACACCCTGCACTAAATGACCCCGCGCAGATGAGCTTAAGGACAAGCTACACGCTGCTCGCCCCCATCTATGACCCCCTCGTCGCCAGCGCGACCCGGGGCTTTCGTCGCACCAGTCTCAAGGCGCTGGACACCACCGCGCCATCGCAACGGGTGCTCCTCGCCGGCATCGGCAGCGGGCTGGACCTGCCCGAGTTGCCGGCGGGGCCGCTCTATATCGGTATGGACCTCACCCCGGCAATGCTGCGACGGGCGCAACAGCGCAATCGCGTATATCAAAATACGCTGCTGCACTGCGGTGATGTGCACCACCTGCCCTATCGCGATGCCAGCTTTGACACGGTGCTGATGCACTTGATCCTCGCCGTGGTGCCCGACCCGCATCAGGCCCTGGCGGAAGTCGTCCGCGTCCTCAAACCCGGCGGCCATTTACATGTGGTGGATAAATTTCTGCGGCCCGGCCAACGCGCCTGGCTGCGACGTTCACTCAGTCTGGTGTTGCGACACATTGCCACGCGCACCGATGTGGTCTTTGAAGAACTGCACGCCGGTCAGCGCAGCCTGACACTGTTACACGAGCAAAACCTCGAGCCCAGCGGCTGGTTTCGTTTTTTGCGTTTACAGAAAACGTTCGGCCCCCATCCCGAACCCCCGCCATGTTAGGATAGTTTTATGGCGGTATATGCGATCGGCGATCTACAGGGCTGTTACGATGAGTTTTGTCGTTTACTCGACACGCTGCACTTCGACGCCAGCCGTGACACCCTCTGGCTGGCCGGGGACCTGGTAAACCGCGGCCCCAAATCGCTGCAGACGCTGCGCCTGGTCAGGGACCTGGGCGACAGCGTCATCACCGTACTCGGTAATCATGACCTGCACCTGCTGGCCTGTGCCGAGGGCCTTAAAGAAACCCGCGACCTCAGTATGCAGGCCCTGTTGACGGCGGCGGATGCCGGTGAATTGCTCGCCTGGCTGCGCCAACAACCGCTGCTGCATCACGATGCGGGACTGGGGTACACCCTGGTGCACGCCGGCCTGCCACCGCAATGGGACCTGCCGCTGGCACAGGCCTGCGCCCATGAACTGCAAACCGTATTACGCAGCGATCGCTACCCTGAATTTTTACAACACATGTATGGAGATGAACCCTCGCTGTGGTCCGCGGGACTGAGCGGCTGGGAACGACTACGCTTTATCAGCAATGCCTTCACCCGTCTGCGCTATTGTGATGACCAGGGGCGGATGTGCCTGCAGGAGAAAGGTCCGCCCGGCAGTCAGCGCCACGGTATGCATCCCTGGTTTGAGGTGGCCACACGCAAGAGTGCTGCGCTCCGTATTATTTTTGGTCACTGGTCAACACTGGCCCTGACGAACATCAGTGCGCACAACATCTTTCCCCTGGATACCGGTTGTGTCTGGGGCTTGCGCCTGACCGCCATGCGTCTGGATGCCAGCGCGGAAGCGCGGGGGGATAACTATCAGTGGGTAGAGTGTCCCGGCGCGGCCACGCCGGAAGCCGAGGGACCCTCTGAATAAGTTCATCAAACGGATGAGAGCCTGCCCCGCGAAGTGCCTTGGGCATGACAAAGCTTCCGCGTCCTGCTCTCGCTCCTTACCTACATCCCTGTAGGTAAGGCAAAATGAAACGAAAAAGCGGACGAGCCCAGGGATGGGCGAAGGTACGACTCCAGGGATGGAGGAGTTAGAGCCGCGTCTGGAACAGCGGCCGAGAGCAACGCAGGGAGCACGACTCCATGGATGGAGGAGGTAGAATTGCGTCTGGAACAGCAATCGAGTTGCCGTGTTTATATGTGATAAATGAGCATTTTGAGTTTCATTTTAACGACGTCAGCGCCGTTTCAGGGACTTATTCAGAGGTTCCCTAGGTCGTCCCCGGCTGGGCCGGGGACGACCAGGGTCTAATCAATACTCAGATTGCCAATGGCACGTCGGCGGTCCCTGGTCTGGCGACGTTCCAGGACATCACCAAAACGGGGTTCACAGCGTCGGTCAGTCTGCTGGCGGCGATCCTGGCCCGTGCGTCTTTCCGTGATAGTGCGGCTGACCCTCTCTGTCGTCTCGCGCTCATTGCGATAATGCGACATAGCGGTCTCCTCATACGGTTTAGGGAAGCCACAGACTACCGAAGACCCTGCAGGATGAAACGTGTCTGGTTCACAGAATAATTAACCCGACATCAGGCGCGGC
>JAWOIE010000249.1:0-7192 GCA_046484825.1 Gammaproteobacteria bacterium
ATGCCGTAAATACCGAGGGCGATCACCAAAAAGGTGGGCAGGCTGGCCCCCAACCAGGGGGGCAAGGCGTAGACAATCCCAACCTGCCCAATGAGCCGATCCAGAATATAAAAGATCAGGCCGACCAGGAATCCCAGAAAGATCCGCTGTCCCACCCCACCCTGGCGCAGGGAACCGAATACAAACGGCACTGCCAGGAGCACCATGGCGGTAATCGTGAGCGGCACCATGAGTTTGTTCCAGAACGAGAGCTCATACAGCGCCGAGTCGAGATTATTGGATTGCAGATAGCTGATGTAGTCCCACAGCTTCCACAGCGATAACCGATCCGGCGAAATCGACACCACACTGACCAGCTCCGGTTTTAACAAGGTCTTCCAGGTACGTTGCGCGGTTTTAGTTTCTTCGATGCCCTGGGGTAGAAAGCGGGTCGTGATCACATTCTGTAATTGCCAGTCATCACCCTGATGACGCGCACTGGTGGCGCTGATCAGCGACTGCAATTCCTGTTGCTCATTAAAGCTATAGAGTTTGATACCGGTGAGGCGCCCGTCACTTTCCACCTGCCGCACGTGAATATAGATGTGCCCGTCTTTGGCCCACAAACCATAATCCGTATTCATGCTGACCTGTTGCGCCAGGGCGCGCACCTTTTTCATCTGCGCATACTGACTCATGGGCGGCGCGATCGCCTCGCCGATCACCATGGCCAGGACGATCAGCACCATGGCGGCCTTCATGACGGAAAAAATAATCTGCAGCAGCGAGACCCCCGAGGCACGGATCACCACCAACTCGCCACGACTGGCGAGCCCCCCCAGTCCCATCACCGTACCGAGGAGTACCGCCAGGGGAAACAGTTCATACATCTGTCGCGGCATGCGCAATAAAATGTATTCGGTGGCAGACCAGAGGGTATAACCGGCGCGGCCGATGTTGCCGGTCTCACCGGCAAAATTGATAATCGCATCCAGCGTTACCAGCACCGCGAGCACCGACAGCACCCCGCCAAGCACCGCACGCGCCAGATAGCGGTCAATGATCTCCATCAGGCGTACTGCCTTTTTGTGCGACGCAGTTTAATCACCGGCAGGCCCAGTTGCCGCCACCAGAGCAACAGGGCAAAAATGATCACCAGCACATGCACCCACCACAGGCCCAGGCTGGGCGCGATCTCACCCTTGGTGACCCAGGCGCGCGAGACATTTAACAGGTTGGTGTAAATGATATATAAGAGTATGGCGATGGCCAGCTTGCCATAACGACCCTGTCGATTCGAGGTACGGCTCAGCGGGATGGCCAGTAGCGCCAGCAGAATACAGACTATCGGTGCCGAGATACGCCACTGGAGTTCCGAGATTAGGTGCGGTTCAGTGGACGTCCACAGGGTCGCCGTGGGCACGGCCTTGTAACGCAGCTGCAGCGGCTGACTGCTGTCGCTCTCGGTCATACGAATGCCGTGGCGCTCAAAGGTAACACTGCTAAAGTGACTGACCCCGGGCTTGCCCGCATAGCGATGGCCATTTTCCAGCACCATAAACCGATGGCCGGTAACGGCATCGACCTGCGCGTAGGCACGTTCGGCCCGGATCAACAGGTCGCCGTCCTCGCCTTCCTGCTGTAAAAAGACATTCTGCATGCGACCGTCGCCATCGACCTTCTCAACGTAAATAACACCAATCCCGCGCGACAGCTCCTTAAAACGCCCGGGGACGATCCCCTGCAGGTCGCTACTCTCCTCGACCGCTTTGACGATTTCCTGTGCCCGCGCCTCGGCCCAGGGCGCCAGGTGCAGCGATAACCAGCCCACCAGGGCGGCAAAAATGACTATCAAAAAAAGCAGCCCGCGCAGGACACGCACCTGTCCAATACCACAGGCCGTAAGGACCACCATTTCGTTGTCCTGATACAAGCGGGTAAAGGCCAGCAAGATCGCCAGATAAAAGGACAGCGGCAGGACAAACACCAGATTACTAAGGCTATTCAGGCCCAGTAGCATCAGGATGGTATTGGCCTGCAGGGTGCCGGAGGCGACCTTGCCAAACAGGCTCACCAGTTGGCCACTGATAAAAATGAGTAATAGCACCACGCTCACCCCGATCAGACTCTGGGTCACCTGCCGGGCCAGATAACGGTCAATAATCAAGTGTGCGGTCCTTTGTGCCTAATCTCACCTATTCCTCCAGGAAACTACTCAGCTCCGGCCTATTGTAATACCATATCGGCAGTTACAGCCAAACCCAACCACTGAATTTTCGCTTGCCCCTGCTGTCTGGAGATAAATAATGGAAGTCACACTCACGAGTACCCCCGCCGAACAACAACAGACGGATTGCCTGGTCGTTGCTATTTTTGAAGGCAAAAAACTCAGCGCCACGGCCCGGCAACTGGACCAGGCCTGCAAGGGCGGTATTTCGCGCCTGCTAAAACGGGGCGACATGGAGGGACAAAGTGGCCAGAGTCTGCTCGTGCATGACCTGGAGGGCATCACCGCCCCGCGCACGATTCTGATCGGCTGCGGCAAGGAAAAAGACCTGAGCCTGACGGCATTTAACGCGATTGTCCGCAACGCCACGCAACAGGTCGTTAGCGCCAACTGCGCGACGGCCACATACTACTTTAATGACATCAACGTGCCGCAGCGCGAGCTGGACTGGAAAATACGCCGCACGACGGAGACCCTGCTGCACAGTCTGTACAAATTCGATCAACTCAAGACCGGCAAGGACAAATCCAGACCCCGACTGCGCAAGGTTGCACTGCATGTCGCCGACAAGCCGGCGCTCACCCGGGGGCGTCGGGCCGTGGACGAGGCCGTGGCCATTGCCCATGGCGCCAGCCTGGCCCGTGACCTGGGCAACCTGCCCGGCAATATCTGTACGCCGACCTATCTCGCCAACGAGGCGAAAAAACTTGGCCGCGATCACGCCAGGCTGAAGGTAAGCGTGCTGGATGAGGCACAGATCAAAAAACTCAAAATGGGATCCTTTTTGTCCGTTGCCAAAGGCAGTCGCGAGCCGGCCAAACTCATTGTCATGGAATATCGCGGCCTGGGCACCAAAGACAAGCCGCATGTCCTGGTCGGCAAGGGCATCACTTTTGATGCCGGCGGTATTTCGATCAAGCCCGCCGCCAAAATGGATGAAATGAAATTTGATATGTGTGGCGCCGCCAGTGTCATCGGCACCATGAAGACCATCGCCAGCCTGCAGGCCAAAATCAATGTCGTCGCCATCATCCCCAGTTGTGAAAACCTGCCGGACGGCAATGCCAATAAACCGGGCGACATTGTCACCAGCATGTCCGGCCAGACTATTGAGATACTCAATACCGACGCCGAGGGCCGTCTGATTCTGTGTGACGCGCTGACCTACGCGGAAAAATTCAAACCGCAAAGCGTCATTGATGTGGCGACACTGACCGGCGCCTGTGTGGTGGCCCTGGGACATCAGGCCGCCGCCGTGCTGGGCAATGACGAGAAGCTGATCGGCAAAATCCTTGAGGCCGGCACCGACACCGGCGACCGTGCCTGGCAAATGCCCCTGTGGGAGGAATATCAGGAACAGCTCAACAGCAATTTTGCCGATATGGCCAACATCGGCGGTCCCGCCGCCGGCACCATTACCGCCGCCTGTTTCCTCTCGCGCTACGCCAAAAACCTCAAGTGGGCCCACCTGGATATCGCCGGGGTGGCCTGGGACAGCGGCAACAATAAAGGCGCGACCGGCCGGCCGGTGACCCTGCTCAGTCAGTACCTGCTAAACCAGTGCAAAAAATAAACAGGCGCTTCATAATAGGCCCATGACCCGAATCGATTTTTATATCAGTCCCAGTCATGCCCGCCAGGCCAGACAGCAGCTGGCCTGCCGAATTGCCGACAAGGCCTATCAACAGGACTGCAAGGTTTATATTCATGCGGATTCCGCCGAAGAGGCCCGGCTCATGGACGAGCTGTTATGGACCTTTCGCCAGGACAGTTTTCTGCCGCACGGGCTCTCCGCCAGCGCGGAACAGGCGGACTGCGCCATTGTCATTGGACACCAGCCGGAACCTCCCCACGTGGACAAGGAGGTGCTCATCAATCTGGCCCCGACGGTGCCGCTGTTTTTCAGTCAGTTCGAACGCGTGGTCGAGATGATCAACGAGGATGAAACGCAGAAACAGCATGGCCGCGAGCGGTATCGCTTTTATCGCGATCGCGGCTACGAACTCAATACTCATCAACTCAAGGAATAACCTGATGAGTGATAAAGACGAACCCATCGACAACAATGCGGCCTTACTCAAATCCCTTGAGTCCATCAAGGCCCTCCTGGCGCAGAGTGAAACCAAGCTCTCCGCGGCACGCGAAAGCCTGCATATCGCCAACCAGGGCACAACTATGAGAAAACCAAAAGCGGATAACGATATCCCGACCCTCGAAGAAATTATTGAAGTCGGACAACAGATTCAGATCGACCTGCCGGACGATGCCGACATCCCCGTGGTACAGGCCGCCATCGATGAACTGGCAGGATTTAACTTCAAGGTTGAGGCCGACCTCGAAGAGACCGAGCCGACCATGACCCTCGACACCTCGGCCTTTGCCTTTGCCTTTGACGACCATGACCAGGATACGGATGACGACAGCCTCAGCGATATTCCGGTCCTGAGTATCGACGCCCTGGAGGAGGATGCCGACCGCGACGCCAGACCGTATCCTGCCCCGGCGGCAACACCCGCCGCTGCGGCCGCCGCAGTCGTCGAAGCACAGGACGAACCCGCGGTGGTCGCGCCCCCCGTCCCCTTACCCGATTTGGGCCCGCTGCTTGATGCCATCGATGATGCCGAGGGCAACATGCGCGCACAAATCTCCGCTGCCGCCATCGCCTTTGAAGATCAGCTCAATAACCAGCTGGATGCGCAAATGCGTCAGTTGCGTGAGCGGGTCTATGCCCTGGTCGAGAAGTACGGTGCGTAATCACGCTTGAGATGGTGGTCCGTTGCGCCTGCGCTAACGTCACACACGCCTGGCCTTAGGAGGCATCGTTTCTACTGCGACTTACAGTAGCGTTGTTATTCCTCTACCCCTGCGTTCGCTCTAGTAATCAACCGCCACCCGGGGGTTGACGCCACAGAGCAGGTCATAGGCGATGGTATCGGCATGCTCCGCCACCGCTTCGACCGGCAAGCCCTCACCCCAGAGGATCACCTCATCACCGAGCCTCGCATCACGCAGGCCACGCAGGTCCACGGTCAGCATGTCCATGGAGACACGGCCAATGAGGGGCGCGCGCTGGCCCCGGATCAGAACGGGCGTGCCACTGCGGGCATGGCGCGGATAGCCATCCCCATAACCAATGGCGACCACCCCAACGGGCATATCCTCCGGACAGGTCCAGCTACCGCCATAGCCAATGGTCTCGCCCTTTTTGTGCGTGCCGATGGCGATCAGGTGTGAGCGCAGGGTCATGACCGGACGCAGGTCGTGCATGCCACCGCTGTGCTGCGAAAAGGGCGAGACGCCGTAGAGCATAATCCCGGGGCGGACCCAGTCCGCGTGCGTCTGCGGCCAGCCCAGCAGGCCCGCGGAGTTGGCCGCACTGGCCTGGGGCACCGCTGAGGCGCTGGCGATTTGCCGTTGCAACTGCGCAAACAGGGCGTGCTGCTGTTCGGTCCTGGCATCGTCCCGGTCGTCGGCATTGGCAAAGTGCGTCATTAATACCAGCCCTTCATGGGCCACGCTACGACAGACGGACAAACGCCGCCAGGCCGACGTCGCCTGTGCCGCCGTAAAGCCCAGTCGGTGCATACCGGTATCCAGCTTCAACCAGACGGGCAGCGGCTCCCCCGCCTCCGACTCCAGCAGCTCCAGCTGTTCCGTCTGGTGGACCACCGGCGTCAGTCGGTGACGACGACACAGCGCCAGTTCCTGCGCATCATAAAACCCTTCGAGGATCAGCAGCGGTTGGCTGATGCCGGCGTCACGCAATTGCACCGCTTCATCGACACAGGCGACCGCCAGGCCGTCAGCCGCCGGCAGTGCCTTTGCCACTGCGATCATGCCGTGACCATAGGCATTGGCCTTGATCACGGCCATTTGCCTGGCCTGCGGGGCCCGCTGCTGGGCAATACTGAAATTGTGACGAAGGGCGGAGAGGTCGATGGTCGCGCGGGTGACTCGGGGCATGGCGTTGGCTTTTTTAATTAGGGGTGCATGGAGCCTTCGTAGGAGTGCTCACTGATAAAATTATCAAAGCGCGTGTACTGGCCATTAAAGGTCAGGCGCACGGTACCGATGGGACCATTACGCTGTTTGCCGATAATGATTTCCGCGGTGCCTTTTTCAGGGCTGTCCTCGTTATAGACCTCATCGCGGTAGATAAAGACAATGACATCGGCGTCCTGCTCGATAGCACCCGACTCGCGCAGGTCCGACATAACCGGTCGCTTGTTGGGACGTTGTTCCAGGCTGCGATTCAGCTGTGACAGGGCCACTACCGGCACATGCAGCTCTTTGGCCAGGGCCTTGAGACTGCGGGAGATTTCAGAGATTTCCGTGGCGCGGTTTTCCCCGCCCTTGGAGGACTGCATCAGTTGCAGGTAATCGATAACGATCAGGCCCAGGCCATGCTCACGCATCACCCGACGGGCGCGCGCCCGCAAGTCGGAGGGTGAGAGTGCCGGGGTGTCATCAATAAATAACGGCGCCTCGGACAGCATCCCGACGGTCGAAGTAATCCGGGGCCAGTCGGAATCATTGAGTTTACCGGTACGGATCTTGTGCTGATCGATGTGGCCCAGCGAAGACATCATACGCATGACCAGTTGCTCACCGGGCATTTCCATACTGAACACCAGCGTCGGTACCTGTTGCTTGATAATGGCATTCTCGACCAGATTCATGGCAAAGGTGGTCTTCCCCATGGAGGGGCGACCCGCCACAATAATCAGGTCCGACGGCTGCAGGCCAGCGGTGTGTTCGTCAAAATCGTTAAAGCCCGTGGGGACGCCGGTAATATGACTGTCCAACTGAAACAGCTGGTCAATGCGATCCACCGCCCTGACGAGCAACTCCTTGACCCCGACATAGCCCTTTCGGTGCTTGGCGCCCTTCTCGGCAATCTGAAACACCAGTCGCTCGGCCTGGTCCAGTAACTCACCACTGTCGCGGCCTTCGGGATTGAAGGCGCTATTACCGATCTCGGTGGAG
>JAWOIE010000290.1:0-4431 GCA_046484825.1 Gammaproteobacteria bacterium
GGTTGAATCATGACAAAATCCCTGTATTTAAAGAATGATGGCTTTGGGATACGAGCCCAGCACCTTCACCATATTCGCCTCCTGCTGCAGGGCCTGTAGCGCAGCGGCAACAGCGGCGTCGGTCTGGTGACCTTCGAGATCGATGAAAAACACATAGTTCCACATGCCCCGGCGCGAGGGACGCGACTCGATACGGGTCATGGAGACGTTATTGATCGCCAGTGGCGCCAGCAGACGATGCAGGGCGCCCGGCTTGTTGTCGGTGTAGACCAGGATCGAGGTCTTGTCCCTGCCGCAGGCGGGTGTCTGCCGTTGACCGATGACCAGAAAACGCGTGGTGTTGTCGGATTCGTCTTCGATATTTTTTACCAGGGTCTGCAGGCCGTAGATCTCGGCCGCGGTCTCGCCGGCGATCGCCGCCGCCCCCCGCTCCGCCGCGGCGCGTTTTGCGGCCTCGGCATTGCTGCTGACATCAAGGCGTTCGACATTCGCCAGATGGGCATCCAGCCAACGGTGACACTGCGCCAGGGACTGACGATGGGCATAGACCTTGTGGATCGCAGAGAGCTCCTGCGCCTGTGACAACAGGCAGTGATGAATGCGCAGCTCCACCTCACCACAGATGTGCAGTGGCGAGTTCATAAATTCATCGAGGGTGTGGGTGATCATGCCTTCGGTGGAATTCTCCACCGGCACCACGCCATAGGCGGCGTTGCCCGACTCCACTTCACGAAAGACATCGGCGATGCTGGCCTGGGAGACGGTTTCGACGGAATGACCAAAGTGCTTGAGCGCCGCGGCCTGGGTGTAGGTGCCTTGCGGTCCCAGGTAGGCGATGGTCATGACCTGCTCCAGCGCCAGACAGGCGGACATGATCTCACGAAACAGGCGCGCAATCTCCTGGTCCGAGAGCGGCCCCTGATTGCGCGCCTTGACCTTGCTCAGGACTTCGGCCTCGCGCTCGGCACGGTAAAAACTGTTATCGCTGTCGCCACTGCCGGCCTTGGCTGCGGCGACCTCGACCGCGACCTGGGCACGCTGACTGATGAGTGTCTGGATTTGCTCATCCAGGGCATCGATTTTTTGTCGCAATTGCGGAAGTGTGTCCGACATAGTTCGCCAGTAGTCGTGAAATCAGTGCCGCTCAGTCTACAACGTCCGCACCGCCAGGACACCCTGAATGGCGGCAATCTTCGCCACCAGATCGGCGTCCGGCTGCTGGTCGACATCGATAATGGTATAGGCCAGATCCCCCCGCGAGCGGTTCAGCATGTCGACAATATTCAGACCCTTGTCGGCCAGTGCCGTGGAAATCTGCCCCACCATATTGGGGACGTTGTTGTTGGCCACGGTCAGGCGACTGCCTTCGCTACGCTGCATGACCATTTCGGGAAAATTGACCGCGTTGTGGATGTTGCCGTTCTCCAGATAGTCCCTGAGCTGTTCGGCAACCATGACGGCACAGTTGTCTTCCGCCTCGGTGGTCGAGGCCCCCAGGTGCGGCAACGTAATCACCCGCTCGTGGTCCTTTAACAGGTTGCTCGGGAAGTCACAGACATAGGCATAGACCTTACCCGCCTTAATCGCGGCACAGACGGCGGCGTCATCAACAATACCGTCACGGGCAAAATTCAGAATGACCACATGGTCCTTCATGATCTTGAGGCGCTCGGCATTGATCATTTTTCGTGTCGCGTCGATCAGGGGCACATGAAAGGTGACAAAGTCGGCCCTGGCCAGTAGCGCATCCACGCTGGGGGCCTTTTCGACGTTGGCGGATAACTGCCAGGCGCCTTCCACGGTGAGGCCCGGGTCAAACCCAATGACGTTCATGCCGAGGTCGATGGCGGCGTTGGCGACACTGCGACCGATGGCGCCCAGACCAATCACCCCCAGGGTCCGGCCCGGCAGCTCAAAGCCGGCGAACTGTTTCTTGCCCGCCTCGACGGCCTTGTGAATGGCCGGGTCATCGCCGCTCAACTGGCGTGAATAGTCCCAGGCCTGACACAGGTTGCGGCAGCCCATCAACATGCCGGCAATGACCAGTTCCTTCACGGCATTGGCATTGGCGCCCGGGGCATTAAAGACCGGGATCCCCAGTGCTGACAACTTGTCCACCGGGATGTTGTTGACCCCGGCACCGGCGCGACCGACGGCCTTGAGGCTGGGCGGCACCTCCAGGTCGTGCATATTAAAGGAACGCAACAAAATACCGTCCGGGTGTTGAATCTCGGAGGCCACTTCATAATCACTGCGCGGCAGACGTTCCAGTCCGGCAACCGCAATATTGTTCAGGGTGCGAATCTTGTACATCAATAAATCCTTTGTCTGGTTTTAGCCGTAGCGCTTTTCAAAGTCCTGCATAAAGGCCACCAGGGTATCGACCCCGGCCTCGGGCATGGCGTTATAGATACTGGCGCGCATCCCGCCGACCGAGCGGTGGCCCTTTAGGGTCTTGAGGTTTTCCTTAAGCGCCTCTTCGAGAAAGGTCTTGTCGAGATCGGCATTGGCCAGGGTAAACGGCACATTCATCCAGGAACGACAGTCTTTCTGCACCGGATTGGCATAAAAGTCCGAGTTGTCGATGGCGTCATACAGTTTTTGCGCCTTGCGCTGATTGAGCTTTGCCATACCCTCCAGGCCGCCCTGCGCCTGCAACCACTCAAACACCAGACCGGCCAGATACCAGGAATAGGTTGGCGGGGTGTTCGCCATAGAGTCATTGTCCGCATGGGTCTTGTAATCAAACATGCTGGGCGTACCGGCCAGGGTCTGGCCAATGAGGTCCTTGCGCACAATCGCCAGGGTCAGGCCCGCCGGGCCGATATTCTTTTGCGCGCCGGCATAGATAACTCCGAATTTGGAGACATCGAGAGGCCGCGATAGCAGGGTCGACGACATATCCGCCACCAGGGGCACCGCACCGGTATCCGGCAGCCAGTGAAATTCCACCCCGCCGATAGTCTCGTTCGGGGTGTAGTGTACGTAGGCCGCATCCTTATCCAGTTGCCAGGTCTCCTGTGCTGGCACATAGGTGAATTTTTTGTCTTCGCTGCTGGCGGCGACATTCACCTCGCAAAACAGTTTTGCTTCCGCAATGGCCTTTTTCGACCAGGCGCCGGTATTGATATAATCGGCTTTGGCTTTACCGCGCAGCAGGTTCATGGGCACCATGGCAAACTGGCTGCTGGCCCCACCCTGCAAAAACAGCACGGCATAGTCATCGGAAATATTCAGCAGCGCGCGCAGGTCGGCCTCGGCCTTTTCCGCCACCGACATGTACTCCTTGCCGCGGTGGCTCATTTCCATAATAGACATGCCGCTACCGCGCCAGTCGAGCATTTCCGCCTGCGCCTGTTCCAGCACGGATTGGGGTAACATGGCGGGACCGGCACTAAAATTAAACGCGCGAGACATTCAATACACTCCTCACAAAATTTTTGTTTTTGAACAATCTAAGGAAGCTCTGCATAAGTATGCAGAGCTTCCGTGCGGGGCAGGACGCCCCGCCGCGCCAATCACGCAAGTGATTGAAGCGCGTGAGGAAAGCGCGGACACGAGCCGCGCTTTCCGACTCTGCAAAAGTCCAGGGAGGGGCTTTTGCAGAGTTTCCCTAAAGAATTTTAAAAATTTTCGTCATACCACTACACGCCGGGTATCGATCCCGTCTCGACCCGGAGCCTACGCCTGCTCTGTTTCCGCGTCCGCCTCTACTTCCTGAATGCTTTCAATGCGCTCGATCCCGGAGAGTTTTTCATCAGCGCCCAGGCTGATCAGGCGCACCCCCTGGGTGTTGCGCCCCATGACGCTGATTTCATTGACATGGGTACGCACCAGCGTGCCACTGGTGGTGATGAGCATAATCTCGTCGTCTTCGGCCACCCGTTCAGCGCCGGTGACGTCACCATTGCGTGCGGTGGTCTGAATGGAAATAATGCCCATGCCACCACGGCCATGGCGCGGATAGTCCTCGATGGCCGTGCGTTTGCCGTAACCATTCTCGGTCGCGGTCAACACATATCCCGGACCTTCTATGATCAGGGAAATGACCTTCTGTTCATTCTGCATCTTGATGCCACGCACGCCCACGGAGGCGCGCCCCATGGGGCGTACGTCGGCCTCGTTAAAGCGAATGCACTTGCCTGCGCTGGTAAACAGCATGACATCGCGATCCCCGGTGGTCAGTTCGGCCCCGACCAGGGTATCGCCCTCGCGCAACTCGATGGCGATAATACCGGAGGAGCGCGGACGGGAGAAATCCTTTAACGGCGTCTTCTTGACGGTGCCATTTTGTGTGGCGAAGAAAATAAAATGCTCATCGTCATATTCACGCACCGGCAGGATCGCATTAATACGCTCACCCTCGCTCAGCGGCAACAGATTGACAATGGGCTTGCCGCGCGCGGTGCGGCCCGCCTGCGGCAGTTCGTA
>JAWOIE010000053.1:0-4306 GCA_046484825.1 Gammaproteobacteria bacterium
CTTCGAGGCCAAGCTGGAAAAGCACTCCGGCCAGCTGGTGCGCGCCGCCGTGGAAATGGCCAAGGACTGGCGCACCGATCGCACCCTGCGTCGCCTCGAGGCCCTGCTGGCCGTGGCCGACCGCGACGCCTCACTGATTATCACCGGCAATGGCGATGTCATTGAGCCGGAGGAGGGCATTATCGCTATCGGTTCCGGTGGCCCCTTTGCCCAGTCGGCCGCCCGCGCCCTGCTGGACAACACCGAGCTCAGCGCCCGGGAAATTGTCGAAAAGGCCTTGAATATCGCCGCCGACATCTGCATCTATTCCAATCACAACCTCGTCATCGAGACCCTGGATATATAAGGCTTTAGCATGTCAAAAATGACCCCCCGCGAGATCGTCGCGGAGCTGGACAAACACATCATCGGTCAGGACGCCGCCAAGCGCTCCGTGGCCATAGCCCTGCGCAATCGCTGGCGTCGGGGCCGGGTCGAGCCTGAATTACGCAATGAGATCACGCCGAAGAATATTCTCATGATTGGTCCCACCGGTGTCGGCAAGACCGAGATCGCCCGGCGTCTGGCTAAGCTGGCCAATGCACCGTTTTTGAAAGTTGAGGCCACCAAGTTTACCGAGGTCGGCTATGTGGGCCGCGACGTGGAGTCCATTATTCGGGACCTGGCCGACATTGCGGTCAAGATGACCCGCGAACAGGAAATGCAAAAGTTTCGTCACCGCGCCGAAGACGCCGCCGAGGAACGCATACTCGATATCCTCTTGCCCAGCGCCCGCACCTTTAGTTTTGACAGCGAAGGTAACGAACGCCCGGCCGCGGAAGCGGACAACACCACCCGACAGAAATTCCGCAAAAAGCTCCGCGAAGGCGAACTCGATGATCGGGAGATCGAGATCGAAGTCAGTACCCCGGCTCTGGGCGTAGAGATTATGGCGCCACCGGGTATGGAAGAAATGACCAGTCAGTTACAGGGTCTGTTTCAGAACATGGGGAGCGGTGCGAAAAAGAAAAGCCGCAAGGTCAGTATTGTGCAGGCCAAAAAACTCCTGACCGATGATGAAGCCGCGCGCCTCATCAATGAAGAAGAACTCAAGCTCAAGGCCATCGACAGCCTGGAACAAAACGGTATCGTGTTTCTGGATGAAATGGACAAGATCGCCAAGCGCGGCGAGACCAGTGGCGCTGATGTCTCCCGCGAGGGCGTACAGCGCGACCTGCTGCCCCTGGTCGAAGGTTCTACCGTCTCGACCAAGTACGGCATGGTCAAGACCGATCACATTCTGTTTATTGCCTCGGGCGCCTTTCACCTGACCAAGCCCTCGGACCTGATCCCGGAACTGCAAGGTCGTTTTCCCATCCGCGTGGAACTGGATGCGCTCACGACCAAAGATTTTGTCAGCATTCTCACCGAACCCGACGCCTCGCTGACGGAACAATACAAGGCCCTGCTGGCCACCGAAGACGTCAACATCAACTTTACCCAGGATGGTGTACAGCGCATGGCCGAAGTCGCCTGGCAGGTCAACGAACGCACCGAGAACATCGGCGCCCGGCGTCTGCACACCGTGGTCGAACGCCTGCTGGAAGAACTGTCTTACAGCGCCTCGGACATGGGTGAAGCCAGTATCACCATCGACGCCGATTATGTCGAACAGCACCTGGGCAACCTGGTCCAGGACGAAGATTTAAGCCGATATATTTTATAGTGGCCCCCACCTCGCTACTGTCATAACAGCAGCAGCGGGATGACTTAAGTTAATGAATGAGGTAAGCGCATGACCACCAACAAACTACTGCCCACGGAAATCACCCTGCACCAGCGTTCCCACAACCTGGAAATCAGCTTTAATGATGGCAGCAACTTCAATCTGCCTGCGGAATACCTGCGCGTCTACTCGCCCTCTGCCGAGGTCCAGGGCCACGGCCCCGGACAGGAGGTGCTACAAATCGGCAAACACAACGTCAACATCGACAAGATTGAACAGGTCGGCCACTACGCCATCCAGCTGTATTTTGACGACAACCACCACACCGGAATATTTTCCTGGGAGACCCTGTACAGCCTGGGCAAGAATTACGAAAGCAACTGGCAGCGCTATCTGCAGCGCATGAAAGAGGCCGGTCACGAGCACCCTGCGGCCAGACACCTGCAGTAATAAATATCGAGGCCGCGTTGCCCTCTAACAAAAAAAGGCGGGCCAAGGCCCGCCTTTTTGCCGGTGAAGCGCATGGTTTCACCGGGCCCCACGATGGGGGATTATTTTTTACGACGCAGGAATCCGACGACCGCCAGACCCAGGCCTAACAACAACATGGCAGACGGCTCTGAGACAGTGACGATTTCAGGCGTCACGGCATGTGCGCTCATGGCAATACCCATTAAAGACGCAATCGCGACACTGGAACTGTATAATTTTTTCATGTGTTACTCCTTAAGCTACTGTGGCATTTGCCTGGTGATCAGCACCGCCAGTCACATCCAATGTCCTGAGGGACTCACTGCTGAAGCCAAACCTGGCTAGTCTCGAAGACTAGTAATTCACTATCACTGCATGCTTTATGCCACAAAGTATTATTCAATGAATACAACTGCTTATAAATTCCCCCTGGATGGGAGTGTAAAGCATCTCGACAGATCAGCGCCATGCAGGGTCTCGCGCCCGCCCGAGCAACAACGCGCGGCGGCCGCCCGCCCGCTGGCTCGTCAGCTCCCGGCGATTGGTTTATGATGCGCCCATGACAGACAAAACCACCCACTTTGGCTTTACAGACGTATCCTGGGACGAAAAGGCCGCCAAGGTCGCGGAGGTGTTCCACTCCGTCGCGGGCAAATACGACCTCATGAACGACCTCATGTCCATGGGCATCCACCGCGTCTGGAAGCGTTACACCATTGAGCTGGCGACGGTCACACCCGGCATGCGTATCCTCGACCTGGCCGGCGGCACTGGCGACCTGGCGGCGAAATTCTCGCGCCTGGTGGGCGCAGACGGTCAGGTCGTGCTGGCGGATATCAATGCCTCCATGCTCCAGGTGGGCCGTGCGCGCATGGCCGACATGGGCCTGACGGGCAACCTGGAGCACGCCCAGGTCAATGCCGAATGCCTGCCCTTTCCCGACAACTATTTTGATCGCATTACCATTGCCTTTGGCCTGCGCAATGTCACCGACAAGGATGCGGCGCTGCGCTCCATGCTGCGGGTGCTCAAACCCGGCGGCATGTGCATGGTACTGGAGTTTTCCAAACCGGCCCGCGCCCTTACACCCCTGTACGATACCTATTCCTTCAAACTCCTGCCCCTGCTGGGCAAGCTGTTCGCCAACGACTCGGCCAGTTACCAGTATCTGGCCGAATCCATTCGCATGCACCCGGATCAGGCCACCCTGCAGGGCATGATGGACACGGCGGGGTTTGTCCACACTGACTTCATCAACCTGTCGGCGGGCATTGTCGCCCTGCACCGGGGTTACAAGGCCTAGTCGAGCATGTCCCTGCGCGCCGAGATCAGCATGGCGGCCACCGGTGCCCTGGAGGCAGCGCTCAATCGTCTGTTGCGCCAGGACCCGGAGACCCTCGCCGCGCTGGCGCAACTGAGCGGCCGGGTCATCGGCCTGCAACTCAAGGATAGCGGCGTGCGCCTGTTTTTCCTGCCCCACGCCAACGGTATGCAGGTCATGACCCGCTATGCGGCCGAGCCGGACGTGTTGATTATCGCCACCCCGGCGGCGCTAGTGCGCCTCAAGCTCTCCGCCCAGCCACAGCCGACGCTCTTCTCCGGCGATGTAAAAATGCACGGCGACATCGAGACCGCGCAACGCTTCCAGCAGATCCTCGGCCGCCTGGACGTCGATCTGGAAGAACTCCTCAGCCAGTACGTCGGGGACATCGTCGCTCACCGCCTCGGCAATCTCGGCCGCGGCCTGAGCGCCTGGTTCCAGCAGGCCAGCCTGACCCTGGGACAGAACCTGTCGGAATATGTGCAGCATGAGGGCCGGCAGGTCGCCACCGAGATCGAGGTCGACGCCTTCTGTCGCGCCGTGGATACCCTGCGTGACGATTACGAGCGCCTCGCCGCACGCGTCAAGCGACTGAAGGCGCATGCCTAAACACGCCGGATTTGTGCGGGTCCTGACAGGGCCGATGCACGCGTACTGTCGGGCCAGCACCCGGCGTACCTTGGCAGCCACTCGCCGCGCGCGCACTGATCACACGGGTATAAACAGCGTTATTTTTCGCATAAAAAGCCTTTGTGTGCTTTTGCCGTTTCGGGCATGCAATTAGGCAGGCTTTCGAGTATCCTTTTACG
>JAWOIE010000096.1:0-3390 GCA_046484825.1 Gammaproteobacteria bacterium
GCCAGCAACATGTAAATATTCGTTGCCTTGGGTTCGAGAGCAAGGACCTTATTCAACGCGGCCTCGGCCTGTGCATAATTTTTCTTCTGGGCCTGCGCCAGCCCCTGGACCAGCATGGCCTCGATATTATCGGGGGCCGCCTTGAGCACCCTGTCGGCCTGCGCCAGGGCATCGTCAAACCGGCCGAAACGAAAATAGCTCTTGGCCAGTAACAGGCGGGTTGCCGGGGTGTCGTTTTTCGCGACCTGTTGGAGCAGCGCCGCATACAGCTTCTCGGGCTGTTGCGAGATGGCGTAATGCCGGGCGAGGAAGGGCGCCACCTTGTCGGCGTGCGCCTTGTCCGTCATGGCCTGCAACAGCACCTGTTCGGCCCGGGCGAAGTTGTTTTGTCGATGATAGAGCTGTGACAACTCCATCAGGGCCTGGACATCCTTGCGCTCGGCATATGGCACATAAATCGCCTCGGCACGGCCATAGTCCCCCAGTTCCGTGTGGAGGTTCGCCTTGACGAGGTCGCGGCTTTTCGCGTCCGGAAGTTCCTTTTGCAGATCCGCATAGACGCGCCAGACAGCGTCCGTTTGCTTCTTGCGCGCATGGGCCAGCGCCAGGAGGTATTTATTTTGCGCAGACCCGGTCGTATTCAAGTTGGAGAGACTGGCAATCACCCGATCCATGTCACCCTGCCGAAACAGATTCATGGCCAGCGATTCATCGATACGTCGGACATAGGTGTTACCGCCTGCGGCCGCATCCAGCTTGCCGGCGTAATATTTTGCCTGTTCCGGATTGCCGCGCAGGAACATGATATTGGCCATTTCCTTGAGCGCCGGTTCATACTTCGGATCGAGCTTGAGTGCGTAGACCTGTAACGCCTCCGCATTTTCCAGATTTCCGCCAATGCGTGCCGCCAGCCCCTTGACGTAATACAGCTCCGCCAGGACGACATACTGCAATAGTGAATTGGCCAGGGCCTCGGCGGCGGCAATATTATTTTTTGACTGATGCAAGCGCATCAACAACATCGACGCCTGGATCCTGATATAGGGGTCTTTGTGATCGTTGTAATTGTCCAGCAGTTCGGTGAGCGTCTGTGTTGCTGCAGGCCGATCCTCCGCCTGGTATTGCGCCAGGGCCCTGAGATATTGACTGACCCGCCAGTCCGAGCCGTCTGCCGCAGTAAAGTCCCGTTCACAGGCGCGGGATTTCTCAATGAGCGCCTGATGCTTATTCTCAATAGAAAGGAGTTTGACCTGGGCAAAACAGTGGGCGGCCTGATCACCGCTGGCCTGATAGTACTTGTCGTAATATTGCCTTGCCGCCTCACCTTCCCGCTTTAGAAAGTGGTAATCCCCGCGCACCTGATCTGCATACGGGCCTTGAGCGGACGTGGCAAAATCGGGATCCGCCAGCAAGGTATCCAGGGCGGCAAAATCGTTTTTATAGAGTAGAATGCGTGTCCAGTCCGTAAACAGTTCGGCGCCGTGATAACCGCCCACCTTCGCGCGACGAAAGGCCTCAAGGGCATCCACCAGTTTGAAGCGAGAGAAATATATCTTGCCCAGCAGGTGTCTGGCTTCACCATGTTCCGGATTGTTTTGCAGGTATTTCTTGAGAACAATCTCGGCGGTCTTGAAATCGTTTTGCGCATACAGTGTCTCGGCCTTTTCGAGCCGGCTGGCATCGGACTCAAAATAATTGCAGGCCGAAAGCGACAGCAGCATCAGTGCTGTCAGTAATTTTTTTGTCATCATGTTCATTCTTTTATTCCTATCCTTGCGATTCCTGTCCTTGTTAACCCTATCCTTGCCAATGTGGCTGTTACAGACCGACATCCCTGCTCAGGCGCGGCACGTGTCATAGAGTCTCACGATTTTAATTCGTACTTATTCATCAAATCATAAAGTGTTGGCCGGGTAATACCAAGCAATTCCGCTGCCTTTGACATGTTCTCCTGTGTAATGGACAGGGCCAGGCGTATGGCGTCTTTCTCGGCCTTTTCCCGCGCCTCGCGCAGATTGAGATTGCGAATCGCCTGCTCATCGATTTTCAGGCCGAGGTCGGTATCAGTGATATAGTTCGAATCCGCCATGATCACGGCGCGTTTGATGACGCTTTCTAGTTCACGCACGTTGCCCGGCCAGGAATAGGCCTGGATGGATTCCAGCCCGCTCTGGGCAACGCCCTTTAATTTGGGATTGAGCGCCGCCTTGTGCCGCTCGGCAAAGGCATTGGCCAGCAGCACGGCATCGGTCCGGCGCTCGCGCAGGGGGGGGATTTCGATGGTGAGGTCACTGAGACGGTAATACAGGTCATGGCGAAACGTCTTTTCCGCCATCATTTCCTCGATGTCCTGATGGGTCGCCGAGACCACCCGGACATCCACAGAGATCTGCTCGCGTCCGCCCACCCGTTCCAGGACGCGCTCCTGGAGAAAGCGCAACAACTTGGCCTGTAGCGGCAAAGGCAGGTCACCGATTTCATCGAGAAAGAGTGTGCCGCCATCCGCCATCTCCAGCTTACCGAGGGTCTGCTTGCTGGCGCCGGTGAAGGCGCCCTTTTCATGCCCAAAGAGTTCGCTCTCGAGCAGGTTCTCCGGGATGGCCGCGCAGTTGATCGCGACGAAGCGTTCCTTCTTGCGCGGGCTCAGTTGGTGCAGCGCGCGGGCCAGCACCTCCTTGCCGGTGCCGCTGTCGCCGAGCAGCAGCACGGTGGCGTCGGAGGGGGCCACGCGCTCGACCATGCGGCAAACCTTCAGCATGCCGGGGTCGGCGGTGATCAGCCCCTCCAGCGGCGACCGGGCCTGGCGCGCGAGGCAGCGGTTCTCCTCCTCCAGCGCGTAGAGGCGTGCGGCGCGGTCGACGATCAGGCGCAGGGTGTCGGCGTCCACCGGCTTCACGTAGAAGTCGTAGGCGCCCTGGGCCACCGCCTTCAGGGCATTCGCACGGTCGTCGTTGCCGGTGACCACGATGACCTTGGTGTTCGGAGCGGCTGAGAGGATTTCCTCGAGCAGCGCCAGGCCTTCGGTGGCGTTCGCGGGGTCGGGCGGCAGGCCGAGATCGAGCGTGACCAGCGGGGGCTGGTGCCGGCGCACCTGTGCCATCGCGCTGGGTCGGTCCTTGGCCTGGAGGACCTCGTAGCCCTCGAAGCACCAGCGCAGCTGGCTCTGCAGGCCCGGGTCGTCCTCGACGATCAGCAGCTTCATGGAATCTGCGGCGTTGGCCATTGCGCGTTGCCTGCCCTCGGTCATGTAGGCGCCCTCGCGGCGGCCTGACCGTGCGGCGGACACCAATAATCCCGACATCCTGAAGGCCCATGCGTTGGGTGTCGTAAGGGGTGTTAGCGCTACGCAATTTGCGCCGTCGAGCAATATCACACGGCAAGACATGTCCG
>JAWOIE010000120.1:0-2934 GCA_046484825.1 Gammaproteobacteria bacterium
CGGCGCTTATGGCCAGCAGGCCGAGGCCATGCTGGACAGGTTGCTGGGGGAAATCGGCGCGGCGATTTGAGCCAGAAAATTATCGGGGCGCATACAGTACCGGGCGCTGTGATGGCATGTTTAATATCCACTGATTTTCTTAAACAATGTAGAATAGCTGCCGATACCACACCAAAGTCATGTCTTTAATATACGGATAATAACCGAGCGATGACCTCAGAAAAAACGACTGCGGCAGTGGGCCACAACGCACTCTCCGCCGGATTGGCCCTGCTGGATGAAATCCCGCCCCTGGATATCTCGGTACATCGCCTGATTGAGGCCCTGGCGGATGAAGACATTAGCGAGACCAAGCTGGCCGCGATCATCAACAAGTGCCCGTCACTCTCCGGTCGCATCGTGGGCCTCGCCAATAGCGCCTACTTTCGGCGTAATAAGGTCATCGACAATCTCCAGGACGCGATCTTTCTGGTGGGCATGCGCACGGTAAAGAGCTTTGCCATCGCCGCGGCCCTGCAGGAGCCGTTTTCCAACAGCCAGTGTCCGGCGTTTCGTCCCGGTCGCTTCTGGCTCAATGACGTACTCACGGCCCATGTCGCCCGGGATTTGTGCAAACAGGCCGCGCCTAAGCATGGCCTGAATCCGGAGCAGGCCTACCTCGCCGGACTGCTGCACAACATAGGCCTGCTGGCCCTGGCCCACCTGTTTCCCGAGCAACTAAATCAGATCCTGCAGGACAACGAACAACACTCCAATATGCTGAGCGTACGCACGCAGGCGGCCTTCGGCCTCGACTACCTCAGTGTCGGCGCCGCCTTACTCAAGCACTGGCACCTGCCGGAGCCCTTCGTCACGGTGGTCCGGCATAACGCCTCGCCGGACTACCAGGGGGCACACTGGGAATTGTGTCGTATTGTCGGCGTGGCGCGTGACTGGGCCGCCGAGATCGTGCATCAGGAAACCACGGCCAGCATCCGGCACGAGCGGCTGACCGCGCTGGGGATCAGCGCCGCGGATGCCGAGGCGGTGCGGGTAGAGTGTCTGGCACACCTGGACAGCTACGTGCAACTCACCGAAATCATTAGTGGCACCAGGGCCGAGTTTCAGCGCAGCGGCGCCATGGTGCAGGCGAATATTGATCTCAAAGAGCGCCTGGTGGACACCATTGGCTCCCTGTCGTCCATCCGTGCCCTGACGGACCTGAACATCCGCAATAAGACCGAGAACGAGATCCTCGGTGGCGCACTGAAAATATTAATGGAACATCAGGAGATGCAACGCTGTTCCATTTTTCTGAATGAAGGCAGCCTGGTGGTGAATGCCTCCGGTCTGAGCTGGGAGGAACACTTTAGTGATGACGGTGCCCAGGCGAAGACAAAAATTAGCAGCCACACCTTTTCGCTGGGTGAGGGCATTGTCGGCATGGTGGCCGAAAGCGGTGAACTGCAGCATGTGAATAATTGTAGCGAAGACCCTTTGTTCAAGGCACTGGATACCCAGGTGGACTATGTCCCCGGCTCGCTCATTTGTGTGCCAGTCCGCTTTCAGGACAGCATTCTGGGCGTGTTGAATATTTCGCATAGTAAGCCGGGTGTCTTTGATGAATGGCATGAGCGCTTTCTGACAGTGTTCGCCAATATGCTGGGACAGTTGATCGTCTATAACCGCATCATCCGGGATATGGATGCGCAAATAAATCAGCGCACCAATGAACTGCAGATGGCGCTGGCGCGTGCCGAGTCCCTGAGTACCCACGACGACCTCACCGGGTTGCACAACCGCCGCTATTTTATCAGTCACTTTGGCAAGTTGATCCAGCAGTGCGCGCGCTATGACTGCAAGCTGGCGGTGCTGATGATTGATATCGATGACTTCAAGGTCATCAACGACAGCTATGGCCATCTGGAGGGTGATCGCACCCTCATCAAGGTGGCGGAGGCGCTCAGCCACTGTGCCCGGGATGCGGATATTGTCGCGCGCCTGGGGGGAGAGGAATTCATTATTGCCCTGCAGCATGCCGACTGTGACATGGCGCAGCAGGTCGCCAACCGGGTCCTGGAAAAAATCCGCCAACTGGATTGCGGTGACGAGATCAAATACCGGATTACCACCAGCATCGGCATCAGTTGTTACGCCGCCACGGCCACCATGCCGAAAAAAACTACCGAAGTCTGGCTGCAGGAGGCGGACAAGGCCCTGTATGTCGCCAAGCACTCCGGCAAGGACCGCATCGGCATTACCCGACACGAGTAATAATCCCGGTGCGGTTGTCTAAGGCCGCGTGTCACAAACCCCGTAAGCGCGGTCCCAATACCTTGGGGTCTGTAGCAGAGGCCTGCTGAATCCTAAGGAATCTCTGAAAAAGTCATTCCGGCGAATGCCGGAACATAAGCACGTAGTGCGTTGAACACCAAAGGCGGCCCACAGGGTGAGCGAAGCGAATAACCCAGAAACCCTCTGATTTTACTGGACTCCGGCCTTCGCCGGAGTGACGAAAAGGCACTTAATCAGAGTATCCTTTACTCATAAACCCCATGACCGCCGTGCTCCCCGTGGTGAAAGGTTTTACTCACCGTTATCCATGACTGTCGTTATGTCCTGTTTGCCACGAGGACCACGGGGCACACGGGGAAAGATCTTTTACGCATAAACCCCGTGACCGCCGTGCCCCCCGTGGTGAAGTTTTTATTCACCATTATCCATGACTGCTGTTATGCCCTGTTTGCCACGGGGACCACGGGGAAAGACCTTTTACGCATAAACCCCGTGACCGCCGTGCTCCCCGTGGTGAAAGGTTTTACTCACCGTTATCCATGACTGCTGTCATGTCCTGTTTGCCACGGGGACCACGGGGAAGATCGTTTTAGTAATCTCTGAAAAAGTCATTCCGGCGAATGCCGAACATAAGCACGTAGTGCATTGAACACCAAAGGC
>JAWOIE010000137.1:0-3767 GCA_046484825.1 Gammaproteobacteria bacterium
TTTAGCAGGATGCCCAGCAGGGGATAGAGAATACCCGCGGCGATGGGGATCCCCAGAGTGTTATAGACAAAGGCGCCAAACAGGTTCTGTTTGATATTGCGCAGGGTGGCGCGGGAAATGGCAATGGCATCGACCACACCATAAATCGAGCCCCCCATCAGGGTAATATCGGCACTCTCAATGGCCACATCAGTGCCGGTGCCAATGGCAAAGCCGACATCGGCGCGCGCCAGCGCCGGGGCGTCATTAATCCCATCGCCCACCATGGCCACAACGGCACCGTTGGCCTGCAACTCGGCAATCTTTTTATCCTTATCCTGTGGCAGTACCTCGGCAATAAATTCATCCACGCCGACCTGCCGGGCAACCGCCTGTGCGGTCGCGTGGTTGTCACCCGTCAGCATCACCACGCGGATACCCTGGCCTTGCAGCGTCTCAATAGCATGCCGGGCATCGGGCTTGATGGGATCGGCCACGGCGACCACACCGGCGAGCTGGCCATGATACGCCAGATACATGGGGGTGCGGCCCAGCGCCGCCAGCCTCTCGGCCTCGTCCTCACCGGCCTGCAGGGCAATGTTCTGCTCCCGCATCAGGCGGGCATTGCCAAACAACACGACCCTGTCATCGAGCCGGGCCTTGACGCCGTGACCGGCCAGCGCCGTAAATCCCTCCACCTTCAAGGGCTCCAGTTGCTGCTCCGCGGCCGCGGCGAGAATGGCGCTGGCCAGGGGATGCTCGGAGCCGGACTCCAGGCTGGCGGCCCATTGCAATAGCTGCTCGGCCTGAAAGCCGGTAGCGGGTACGACATCGGTGACCTTGGGGCGACCGGCGGTAATGGTGCCGGTCTTGTCGAGCACCACAGTGGTCAGGCGCCCGGCCTGTTGCAGGGCCTCGCCATGGCGAATCAGGATGCCCATTTCCGCCGCCTTGCCGATGCCGACCATGAGTGAAATCGGCGTCGCCAGGCCCAGGGCACAGGGGCAGGCAATGATCAGCACCGTCATGGTGGTGATCACGGCAAAGCTCAGATTGAGTTCCGCCGCAAAATTAAACCAGGCCAGAAAGGTCAGCACCGCCATGATCAACACCGCCGGCACGAATATGGCCGCCACCTTGTCCACCAGGCGACCAATGGCCGGCTTGCTGGACTGCGCCTGGCGCACCAGTTCGATAATCTGCGCCAGGACGGTGTCCGCGCCAATGCGTTTGGCCTGAAACAAAAAGCTCCCCTGCGTATTCATGGTCCCGGCGACGACCTCATCGCCACGGCCTTTCACGACCGGCATGGGTTCGCCGGTGAGCATGGACTCATCAATATTGGAGTGGCCCTCGATAATCTGGCCATCGACGGCGATTCGCTCCCCCGGGCGTACCCGCAGGGTATCGCCGAGGCCAATCTCCTCGATGGGGATGTCCTGTTCCTTGCCATCGCGCACAACCCGCGCGGTTTTGGGTTGCAGACCTATGAGGCGCTTGATGGCCTCCGAGGTCTTGCCGCGCGCCCGCATCTCAAGGGCCGAACCAAAATTGATCAGACAAATAATCACTACGGCCGCCTCAAAATAGGCATGTTGCGCCAGCAACGGTACCCGTTCCGGCTGGAGGGTCAGGGCCATGGAATACAGCCAGGCCGTGCCGGTACCCAGGGCGATCAAGGTATCCATATTAGCCTGATGTGCGCGAAAGGATTTCCAGGCGCCACGGAAGAATTGCTGCCCGGAATAGACCAGCACGAACAGGCTCAACAGACCAATGAGCAGCCAGAGGGCCTGCGCCTCGGCCAGGGGCGGCAGCAGACCGGACATCTCGGTGACGAACAGGGGTACGGCGACGATCGCGGCGACCACGGTCTTCTTGATGAGCTTGCGATAGTGAGCAAACTCCTGCGCCTCTTTTTCAGATTCGTCGGCGCTATTTTTTAATTCCGCGGCGTCATAGCCCGCGCTCCGTACCGCCGCGATCGCCGTGGGCACATCGACGTCACCGACCAGCGTCGCGGTGTGCTCGGCAAAATTCACCGTGGCCTCCACCACTCCGGGCACGGCACGCAGGGCCGTCTCCACCGAGGTGACGCAGCCGGCACAGCTCATACCGCCAATGGAGAAACGGTGGCTGTCTTTATTGCTCAATTTTGCACCATTTTTTTAGCCTTATGAAAATAGAAAGTTATCTGTTACATTTAAGGTCAATAATTATAAATTCGATATATTTAATTGAAATATCTAAAATTTATTCTAGATTTTATATGTTAACCAGTTCCGGATTTCACCTTGGGCACTCGTGCTACCATTTTTAAAAAGCGGCCCAGGTCACAGGTAGAGCGGCCCATGGTCCTGAACTGAGACTAAAATAACATGATGACAATAAATTTATCGGGCATTCCATTTCGACGAGGTACCCCACGATGAGTTCCACCCTGACTGCGCACGAACTTGTCCAGAAAAACATTAATCTGCTATCCCTGCCGGAAACGGCGCTGCGGATTAATCACATGATCAGCGACCCCAGGAGTACCGCCGCGGATATCGGTGATGTCATCAGCCAGGACCCGGCGCTGACGGCGCGCCTGCTGCGCGTGGTCAATAGCGCCTTTTATGGTTTCCCGTCACAAATCGATACCATTAGCATGGCCATTACGGTCCTGGGCACTCGTCAGTTACGCGACCTGGTTATGACCACCAGCGTCATTAACCGCTTTCGTGACATCCCTGCCGCCGTCGTGGACATGGAACACTTCTGGTGCCATAGCCTGGCCACCGCGATTGCGGCGAAGAACTTCGCCAACCACATCAAAATCGGCAGCAGCGAACGCCTGTTCGTCGCCGGACTACTCCACGACATTGGCAAGCTGGTCATGTACATCACGCTGCCCGATCCTTCACGCCAGGTCGTGGAGATCGCCGACGAACCGCAGGTGGACAGCAATCACGTTGAAAGGGCCGTCTTTGGCTTCAGCCATGCCGAGGTCGGCGCAGAATTACTGCGTCAGTGGAAACTGCCGGAATCCCTGATTGAAGCCGTCGCCTTTCATCATCAACCCCTGCTGGCCGAGGCCTATCCACAGGAGACCGCGATTGTGCACCTCGCCAACGTCATCGCCAACAACATCCAGCCGGCTATTTCCACCGATGATGACAGCATCGCAGAGCCGTTGGCCTGGGAGACCCTGGGGCTGCAGGCAACGCTGCTGGAAAGACTGCATGAAGAAGTCTTTCAGCAGCTCGACGACATCCTGAACATTTTCTACTACAGCCACGCCGCCTGAGTTCTGTATAAGGTGCGTAGTAGTCCCTTCCGGACTCGTCAGACCAAACTCCCCGTGGCCGCGATCAGCCCGCGATCATCCGCGAGGGCCTGGGGATGTTCTGAATAAGTTCATCAAACTGCGCCGAGTCCCTATTGCAGTGCAGCGCGCACCCGTTCCAGGCGGGCGCGAACGTCCGCGGCCAGCTCGGCGATCTCGGGGCGATCTACCAGTTGCAGTACCGCCGCCGGATCCATAAAGGCGACAATCATCTTCCCCGCCTCATCCTCACGTATGACCACGTTACAGGGCAGCAATAGACCAATGTCCGGCTCGGCGCTCAGGGCCTGATTGGCCAGCACCGGGTTACAGGCACCGAGGATCTTGTAGGGGCGCTTGTCCAGGTCCAGTTTCTTTTTCATGACCGCCTGCACATCGATCTCGGTCAGGACACCAAAGCCCTCCGCCTGCAGCGCCGCCACCACCCTGGTCTCAACCTCGGCCATATTGCCCGCAACGG
>JAWOIE010000144.1:0-3512 GCA_046484825.1 Gammaproteobacteria bacterium
CGGTTTAGTAAGGTACTTCAAGACGAAATATTAACCGGGTTCAAGCCGGGCGCCTCGACCCCACCCGCCGGGGGTAGGGCGCCCATCCCTAACAGAGGAGCACAGCACATGTCCGCAAGCACACCATTTGACCCGCAGTCCATCCCTGATTTTTGCGAAGGAATTCAGCACTTTAATAATGACTGGCCGGATTTCGACAGGCTCGGTGCCGAGGCTGTGATCGGGGCGGGCCAGACGGCCGTAGCCAACCCCAATGCACCCGAGGCCGCTTACCAGACTCTGCTGATGGCCGACGCCCTGCGCTATCTCACCCTGCAGGTCACGGGCGCCAAGGGCTCCGGCCACCCCGGTGGCTTTGCCTCCAGCGCCGAGGCCTACGCCGCGCTGGTCATGCTCGGCCACACCAATATCATTACCGAGGTGGGCCACCATGCCCCCGGTTTTTACTCGGCCATGTTCCTGGACACCTCGCTGGAGGAAATGGGCATCAAGACTGTGGCGGACATGCGGGCGCGTTTTCGTGAGCGCCATGGCCTGCTCGGCCACCTGTCCGGCGCCATCCCCGGCATTCTCGCCCCGGCCGGCCCGCTGGGGCAGGGCCAGCACTTTGCCCTGGCCGGCGCCACCCTGCACCGCGACAAGCTTTTCCCCTTCACCATGGGTGATGGCGGCATGGGCGAGCCCTATATTCTCTCCGCCATGCAGCACTTTAATGTGGCCTATCCCGAGGTCACCAACTTCCTGCCGGTACTGGTGTGGAACGGTTACAGCCAGGAGCATCACTCCATGGTCTCGCGCATGAGCAATGCGGAGATGATGGCCTACTGGCAGGGGCACGGTTTCAGGAACGTGATCATCGTTGACGCCAGAGACTTTGATGACAGCAACCAGCAAGGCGCCTACGTCGACAGCACCTACTTCTCGTTCGAAAAGCGTGTGGCGTTTGCCCAGGCCGTGCTCGAAGGCATGGATGCGGCGGCGCGCTCGGCCATGGACGGCACCCTGACCTGTTTCATTATCAAGCAGATGAAGGGCAGCGGTGTGCATACGGTCGGTTCCAAATCACACAACCTGTATCCGGCGGACACCCTGGACAAGCCACACATTATCGAAGGCCTGCAACGCCGCGCCATTTCGCCGCGCGCCTGGGCCCTGGTGCGTGAAAATTTCGTGCGCGCCGGCGGCGGTCCGGCGGTGAAGACCTCGGTGACCGAATCGGTGCTGGAGATTGCGCCGCTGGGCAAGCTGCCTACTACGGACTTTGCCATTGGCGACAAGCAGGTGCCGTCAACGGCCATGGGTGTGCTGGTCGGCGCCGTTGGCAAGGCCGACCCACGCTATCTGGTCACCAATGCCGACGGCAACGAGGCCTCGGGCATGAAGAACATCAACGATGTGTTGAAGATTCGTCACCCGACCGAAGACGCGCTCTACAACCAGACACCGAACGGTCAGGTGTACGAGCCGCTCAACGAAGACGCCTGTGCGGGTCTGGCTGCGGGTCTGGCCCTGTTCGGGTCGCGCGCCATCTGGCTGTCCTATGAGAGCTTTGCCATCAATGGCTGGCCGATTGTACAAACCGTCACCCAGGCCATGGCCGAGCTGCGGCGCAGGACGCCATCCGTCATGTGCATGTTCACCGCCGGTGCGCTGGAACAGGGGCGCAACGGCTGGACGCACCAGCGACCGGAGATCGAAAACTTTTTCGCCGCGCAAATGCGTAACGGTAATGTCTATCCATTGTTCCCCTGTGACGCCAACGCCATTCAGGCGGCGTATGAGTGGGGCATCAACAGCTTCAACAAGGGCGTGGCGATCATCGCCTCGAAAAGCCCGCTGCCGGTTTATGTGTCGCTGGCCGATGCGCGCAAGGGCATCGAGGACGGCGCCATTACACTCTACGAAAGCGAGCAAGGTGACCAGGGCACGGTGGTGATCGCCGCCACCGGCGACATGGTGTTCCTGCCGGTGTTTGCCGCCCGCGACCAGCTCGAGGCGCAAGGCTATCGCGTGCGCATCGTGGCGGTGATGAATCCGCGCCGCCTGTATCGTCCCACCGATGTGGCGTGGGATACGGTGTCCGAGCCGGACAATGCCTTCATGGATGATGACCACTTCAATGCGCTGTTCGATGCCGATGTCCTGCTGGCGGTCAGTGGCGGGCCCAGTGCCTCGCTCGAACCGGTGTTACTGCGCAGTCGTGCCCCGGCGCGCGACACCTTCTGCTGGAAACGCGGTGAGACCACGGCCACGGCGGACGAGATCATGGCCTTTAACGGCATTACCGCCGAGGCCATGTGCGCGCGGGCGCTAGAACTCGTCGGAAAATAAATGGCATCACGGAGTCAGGCCATGACCGATACCAAAATTGTCGTACTCGATGACGACCCGACCGGCTCGCAGACGGTACACAGTTGCCTGCTGCTGACACGCTGGGATGTGGACACGCTCGAGCAGGCCTTGAGCGATAGCGCGCCGTTGTTTTTCGTGCTGACCAATACCCGTGGCATGGGCGCGGTCGAGGCGGCAGAGGTAACGCGCGAGGTGTGTCGCAATCTGCGCCAGGCGCTCGACGCGCTGGCCGGTCGTGGCACCTCCATCAATCCGATCCTGGTGAGTCGTTCGGACTCGACCCTGCGTGGCCACTACCCGGTGGAAACCGATGTGATCGCCGAGGAACTCGGGCCGTTTGATGCGCACTTTCTCACCCCCGCGTTTTTCGAGGGTGGGCGGGTGACGCGCGACAGCGTGCACTATCTCATGGTCAATGGCGCGCCGGTGCCGGTGCATGAGACCGAGTTTGCCAAAGATTCGGTATTCGGTTTTCGTCACAGCTATTTGCCCGACTATGTGGCAGAAAAAACCCAGGGGCGGATTGAGGCCGAGCAGGTGGAGCGCTTTACGCTCGATGATGTGCGCGGTGATGTCGAGACGCGGCTACTCGGCTTGCACGACAATGCCTGCGCCGTGGTCGATGCCGAGGTGCAAGGCGACCTGGATCAGTTCGCCGCGCAAATCCGCCGTGCCGCCGCACAAGGCAAACGCTTTCTGTTTCGCAGTGCCGCGAGTCTGCTGACCTCGCTGGCGCAACTGCCGCCGCAACCGGTGGCCGCTGCGGCCATGCATGAGTATGTGCGCGACGGCAAACCTGGCGCCGTCATTGTCGGCTCGCATGTGAGCAAGACCACCGCACAATTGCAGGTCCTGTTGCAACAGCCGGGCATTGTGCCGCTGGAGGTCGATGTGGAGCGCATCGAAGAGGAAGGCGAGGCCTTGCGGCGCTCCATCTGCGCGGCGGCGGAACGGGCGCATCATGCCGGTAAGACTCCGGTGATCTTCACCAGTCGCACGGAAAAGAGTTTTGCCGATCAGAAGACACGCCTGGCCTTCGGTATGATGGTGTCCGCGTTCCTGATGGGTGTGGTGCGCCATCTGCCGCGCGAGATCGGTTTTCTGATCAGCAAGGGCGGTATCACCTCCAATGATGTTCTGAGCGATGGACTGGCGCTGCG
>JAWOIE010000237.1:0-6439 GCA_046484825.1 Gammaproteobacteria bacterium
CCGAACACAACGACCTGAAAAAACCGCCCGTACCTCTGTTATGCACCACTGACGCCAGCGGTTAGCCTGGGTCAGGCACCTCTTTTGCACTTCCCTGTTTTAGCTTCAGCGCCGCCGCCCCGTTGCCCTGGGTGCGATTTACTGATTTAGATCCGATTGGCCCGCAGCAGATGCTGTGCCAGGTTTTCGGCAATGTGTTGCATCATGACGGCACAGATACGGGGGTGCTGCCCCAGCAATAAGGTGTAATCGCTCGTGGAGATTTCCATGATGACCGCGTCACGCACCGCCGTGGCGGAGGCGGCGCGCAGGCCCTGGGTAATAAAACCGATTTCACCAAAAAAATCACCGGGCAAAGCCTCATAGACCAGACCGTTTGCCTGGGTGGCGAGTTCAATCTTGCCGGCCAACAGGACAAACAGACTATGACTATGGTCCCCCTGTTGAAACACCGTCGTACCCTGTGCATAGGTTTTGCCGCGCCCCAGGTCGCACAGGTGGGTGAAGTCCTGATCGTGCAGGCCGGCAAACAGCGGCAGTTTTTTCAACATGCTGATTATGCGGTGTCGGTCTTCCGGTCGATGTGGGGTGATGTCCAGTTTCAAGGCCAGCTCCTCTGCGTTTATTCCTGTCGGTAATTTTTCGGCACCTTGCCCTTTAGCATATAGGCGAAGGCGATAATTTCCGCCACGGCCAGATAGAGTGCCGGGGGGATTTCCTGGCCCAGCTCCAGATGCGACAGCACCCGGACCAGTTCGGGATTTTCCTGCAAGGGAATATCATGGGCGCGCGCGAGGGCGAGGATCTGCTCCGCCAGATCCCCCGCACCCTTGGCGCTGACGCGTGGGGCGTTTTCCTCGTCGTAGTGCAGGGCGACTGCCAGGGTCGGGCGGGTCAGGGCCTGGTCACTCATGCGCGTTCATCCAACAGGCGCGATTCAAGATACACCGCGGGCTCGGGCGGAATCCCGCACTGACAACTGAGTTCATTCACGTCCAGGCCATTCTGGTTTAGGCGAGCGCGCAAGTGTTCAATGTGTTCGTGAAACAGGCGGCGGGTGTCGGGCAGTTCGGCCCAGAAATTGGCCGTAATCGCATCCCCCAGCAGACTGACCTTGACGCGAATGGGGCCGAGTCCCTCCAGGTCAAATGCCAGGGTCATGGACCATGGGGGCTCCTGGGGTTCCGCCTCATCCCCTTGAGTTTGTTCCTGTTGCGCGCCGTCGCGCTGGATGCGCAGGTCAAACAGGTCGATACCGTGTTCCGTCTTGACCGGCACTTCCATCATCCACACCGGGCGCCCCTGTTGCTCGGTCTGCAACGCCTGCAACTGTTGCGTCTGCAGGCGGGCGAGGGCGCCGTCCACCTGGCGCAGAAAATCCTCGGCCATGAGTTTGGGGTCTGCGCCACCGGCCAGACTGGCCGTGCTGGGCGCCTGCGGCTGGGCCGTCTGGGTGCGCGATGCCAACGGCGCGGCGGTGGTGGGCAGCGGGTCGTGACGGTGCTGGGGTACGGCCTCGCCGCCCGTGCGGGTGGGCGCGGCCTCTGCCGTGGGCGTGGCGGGCGCGGGTGCAGATCGCTCCGTGCCGGGTGGCGTGTTGACTTGCTGGCGCAAGGCCTGGGCCAGGCGCAGCAACTGGGCGCGCACGTCCTGTTCCGGGTTGAAGTGCGGCTGGCCGGTGGCGCGATTGTGCAGGCTGTGTTCCAGATACTGACCGCTCAGGTGCAGGGCCTTGAACAACTGGTTGGGGTCATGCAGCTGCTGCTGACTGGGCAGGTTGGCCATAAAGGTCCTGGCAATATCCAGTACCTGTGGGCTGAGCACACCCGTGGCCGTCGCGGGTTGCCGCGCCGCCCAGTGGAGATTGGCGAGTACCGGTGGCAGGGCCTGTTGCTGCGGGAGCTGCTGGCGCAGGGTCTGTGAGAGTATGTCCTGCGGCGACTGATTGATCTGGAGCAGTTGCAAGCTGGGGTTTTTCAGGTCGCCGGTAACGCGGGCAATGACCTGCTGGCCGGCGACCAGAGGCAGAGGGGTGCGGGTCTGTAGCAGCGGGGCATCACCAGTGACGTTCGGCAGGGTCAGGCTCACGGTCTTGCCCTGCACCTGCGCCACCATCAACTGCAAAATGGCGCCCACCTGCCAGACGCGGCTAAAGGCCTGCTCGCCGACAGGTTTCGCCCCGCTGGCGGCCAGCGTCGGGTGTATGACGCTGGGGTCAACGCGACCGAGGGTCGGGGGATTATCACGTGAGGGGCCAGTGAGGCCTTTTATATCCATATTGAACTAAATTGCGAATTTGCCGATATTAATAAGAGTTATTAATGTTATCGTCTGAAATGGCAAGCAGTTTATAGCCAGCAAAAGAATAAATAATGAGGCACAGCAGCATATGACCATTCACCATGCCTGGTATATCCGTCACAAAGGCAATGTCGAAGGACCCTTTCCCGCCGGCCAGATCAAGCAGGAGTTGTTGCTGGGTCGCTACAAGGCGGATGACGAGGTGAGCCATGACAAGGAGACCTGGCAAAAACTGCGGACCGTGCGCAGCCTCATCCCGGAGGTGCTGCTCACGGCTCGGGACGACCCCGATCGTGAGGAACGCATCGAGGCGGCCAGGCGCTGGGCGGACGAGCGCCGGGTCGAGCGTCGTGGCGAGGCCCGCGAGGTGGTGGCTGGTGAGGAGCGACGCGAAGGCGAACCCTATGAGTCGACCGAATATCGCCTCAAGCGTGAGACGAGTCTGCGTGAGGCCAAACGCCGCCGCAATAATCAGTGGTCTGCGCTGCTCAGTGTGCTGCTCTTGATTGGTGTCATTATCTATGTGGCCGTGCGTTGGGCCCCCGCACCGGAAAATGCCCTGGCCGATTGCACGGCCAAGGCCGGGCCGGGGGTCAACTGGAGTCATTGCCGCATGTCCGGTATGCAACAGCCCAACCAGAACCTTGAAGCCGCGATCATGGAGAGTACCGACCTGAGCGGAGCCAACTTTTATGCCGCTAATCTGCGCAAGGCGCGGCTTTCCTATGCCGATCTTGGCGGCGCCCACCTGCGCCTGGCGGAGTTTACCCAGGCCAGCCTGAAAGGGGCCTCACTACGCAGTGCCGATGTGTCGCAAGCCAGTTTTGTCGAGGCGGACCTGTCCTATGCTGATCTGACCGGCGCCAGCATCACCGACACCAATTTCAGTCGCGCCATTCTCGACCACGCCCTCTGGGTTGATGGCCGAAAATGTCAGCCGGGTTCGGTGGGTGTGTGTCGTTAGCGGTGCGTGTCCGGCTTTGCCGTCAGCGTGCCTGAGTAGGACTCCTGTTGCGCTCGTTAAACAACATACATCGGCTTGCCATCATTCAGGCGCAGCCAGCCTTTGACAATGCGATAAATTAACCAGATGAGATCGGCGCAGAGCACGAACCAGCCGATGATAATATAAAAGGTAATGAACCCGATCACGCCCCACAACAGGCCATACCAGAACGTGCGTATTTGCCAGCGAAAGTGGCTTGCCAGGTAGGTCCCCGCGACATCGTCCCTTTTTACATAGTTGATGACAATGGCGACAATCGCCGTGATGAACGTGAACAGAGAGACGGCATAGAGGGCGTAAATTATCGCTGTCAGGGTTTTGTTGGCCTGGACGGCATCAGTGTCGAGCATGTTTGACATGTGTTACTCCAGCGGCGAGGGATAATAAGCGTGTGGGCATTGTCGGCCCATTCGGCCGCATGGGCCAAATCATTTTTGCGGCGCCAGTACGCTACCGGCTTGCAAGGCGTACAGACAGCCGCTGACATCCTGACCGAGATTCTGCCGCAGCACCGTCGTCTGTTCGGCGAGCACCTGCAAGCCGGTGGCGGCGGCCAGTTGCTGAAGGTAAGCCCGGCTGTGGGCATAGCGCCCGGCCTCGTGCAGGACAAAGCGCTCGACCTCTGGCGCGGCCACTTCGACCGAAAACAGCAGCCAGCCACCGGGGTGCAGGGCGGTGGCGGCACGCGCGAAGATCTCGCTCAGGTCACCCAGATAGACAAACACATCGGCGGCAAGGATCAGGTCCCAGTGTCTGCTGTCGCGGTCTAATTCGGCCAGCACGTCTCCCACGTTCAATTCGGTGTAAATGCCGCGTGCGGCGGCCTTGTCGATCATACGCGGCGACAGGTCGATGCCGATCATGCGGGCTGCGCAGTCATGAAACGCCTGTCCGGACAGGCCCGTGCCACACCCCAGGTCCAGGATCTGCAAGGCCGTCGCCGCCGGTTGCAGGCTGTCGAACAATTCCCGCAGGAGTTGCGGCGTCCGGTAACCCAGCACCTCGGTGAGGTGACTGTCGAAGTTATCGGCATATTGATCAAACAAACGGGCGACATACTCCGGCGGGGCGGTGTCCGGGGCGGCGTCACCCTGCAGGGCCGCCAGCTTGTAAGCGACCTCGGCGTCGTCCGGTTGCAGCCGCAAGGCCTCGCGATAGTGATACAGGGCCTGCGCGCGCTGGGCCGTGGCATCAAGGATATGGGCAAGGTTTTTGTGTGCCTCCGCCAGGCTCGGGTCTGAGGCCAGTGCCGCTTGATAATAGTGGGCCGCGGTGTTCAGGTCTTCGCGGGCGTGATAAATGCTGCCAAGATTATTGCAGGCCTGCGCCATGCCGGGGTGCAGGGCGAGCGCCTGCTGGTAACAGCGGATCGCATCCTCCAGCCGGCCGAGACGTTGCAGACAGGCGCCGGTATCCAGCTGATAGCCTGCCTCCTCCGGCGCGAGCGCCGCGGCCTGCTGGTAGTGGGCCAGCGCCGCCTGCGGCTGGTCGAGGGACATGTGCGCAGTGGCCAGCGCCCGATGAAACTCGGCAACCTCCGGCTGCAAGCGAATGGCCGTTTGGTAATGCGTCAGCGCCGTCTGCGCCTGCTGTAGGGCATGACAGGCGTTGCCCAGATTAAACTGCAGTTCGGCATCATCGGGGTGTAGCGCCACCGCGCGGCTGTAGTATTCCCGCGCCTCTGCCCAGTGCCCTTGCGCCTGACAAACCTCGCCCAGATTATTGTAGTAGTCGGCTTCTTCGGGCTGAAGACGAATCGCCTCAGCATAGGCCGCCGCTGCCGCCTCCAGGGCATCAAGCTCGCGCAGTACATTACCGAGGTTGAAGTGAAAAACCGCCTGCTCCGCGGCGCTGTCAATGGCGCGCCGGATCAAGTCGACGGCCTGGTCCAGATCGCCGCGGGCAAACTCAATCAGTCCGTACAGGTGCAGGGCATCTGCATGATCAGGCTGGTGGGCCAGGATGCTGGCATACAGGCGTTCGGCCTCGATGAGGTGTCCATTCTGATGCAGGCCAATGGCCTGTTGGAGTGTGTTTTTAATGTCCATGGCTTCTATTCTGTTTCATGTCGCTTAAAGCCTGTGACGACTTGAGCGGACGTGTGGCCGATTGCAGGTGTCTAATTCTGATATGATTTTGTTACACAATACTCGTCACTGCTTGTGTGTTTGCGCATCGGTGTGATCAGAGGCTTACTGTAGCGGAGGTGGCGGTTATTCTTCAATACTCTCTGCGGTATAGCGTTCGACCGTCAGGGTGTCTGACCAGTAATCCATAGGCAGGCCGGCCTTTTGTTTCAGGTGGCGCAGAAATTCCTGCGCCGTTGGCAGGCTCTCCCACACCGATGGCAGGAAGGTACCGCGCTGACCGCGATCCGCCAGCACCAGACCATCAATGCCAGGGCGAATTTGTTGCAGCAAGTCCTGTTCGCCGCTGAAGCTCATGGCCTCGGTGGGGCTGAGTACGGAGAGGTGATACTGCAGTTGTGGATATTCGTCGGCGCTCAGTGGGGCAAAGCGCGGGTCGCGAAAGGCGGCGGCGTAGGCATTTTCCGCCACGTCTTCCACCAGGGGGCGGTGTGGCTCCAGGGTGCCGATACAGCCGCGCAGTTTGCCCTCAAGCTTGAGGGTGACAAAGCAGGCACCTACAGCCTGCAGATGGGGTGGATAATTACCGAGTGTCACGGCAATGGGTTTACCCTGTTCCAGGCCGTATTGAATCGAGGCCCTGGCCAGATCCAGAAGCTGTTTTTTGTCGCTATCACTAAACACCCGGGTTATTTCTCCTCTGTTCTTTATGGCTCGATCGTTGCGACATACGCACCGTAGCCCACCACCTGATCCCGTGGCCCGGCCGTGTCGCCGGAGTTGCGCAGGTCCAGTGTCTTGATGTGCAGGTGTTTTTTTTGCGCCAGGTATAAAAGCCCGCTGAGTGGATTGCGCCCGCAGGCATCTTCGTAATCCAGGTGTGTGTAGTCGAGGTTCTCAATGGCCTGTGTCGTACGGCGGTCCAGTTGTTGTGCGCTGTGGTAGTCATGGTAGTGACTCAGGTCAGAGCTGATCACAATGAGGGTGTCGTCCCGTCCCCAAAAGCGCTCCAGCACTTCGGCGACCTCCTGTGGCGAGGCCTCGC
>JAWOIE010000019.1:0-4170 GCA_046484825.1 Gammaproteobacteria bacterium
TCGAAATTCAGGTCAAGGAGCGTGCCCGCGAGAGCCCAAGACTGGCGTGTGCTTTGCGGTAGTCGCAAGTGTCGATACCCTGAAGGATATCGCTATCAATGATTCCGTATAGAATACAGTATGAGGCACACACGCGGTACTGTGACTCACGAACCTGCTGTTCTGAACTCGGGTCCTCAATAGTGCCCCAAGGCGCCATGCCGAAATCATCACATTCCGGGGTCGTAGTCATTACTCTGTTACTATGACACCCTCCCCAGAAAGGAGCGATCACCCATGCACTGCCCCTTATGCTGCCACGGGCACACGGTTATCTATCACCAGGACGCACCCGGTCCTACCGTCAATGCGGCCGTTGCCAGCTGGTGTTTGTGCCGACCGCTAATCGCCTGTCACCGGCGGCCGAGAAGGCCCACTACGGCCTGCACGACAATGACCCAACCGACCCGGGATACCGCCGGTTTCTATCGCGACTATTCGACCCCGTGCGCGAGCGGGTAGGTCCGCCGGAGCAGGGATTGGAATTCGGGAGTGGGCCGGGGCCGACTCTGTCCCCGATGTTCTCCGAGGCGGGGTACGACATGGCCATCTACGATCCCTACTACGCCCCGGATGCCGATGTCATGCGGCAGAGCTACGACTTCGTCACCGCCAGTGAAGCGGCCGAACATCTGTATGCGCCGGGGGGAAGTGCTCGCGCAGCTACTCCACCCGATCCAGCTGGGCGGCTGGCTGGGATTGATGACCAGACTGGTCAGCGTTCGGAACGGCTTTGCCCACTGGCACTATAACAATGACCCGACCCACATCTGCTTCTTCTCCCGCGACACCTTTGCCTGGTGGGGAAGCCGGAGCGGCTGCACTGTCACCTTCATCGGCCAGGATGTTATTCTGCTGCGCAAGCTGCCGTGACCGTCTGTGCCGGGATGAATTTTCCGAATCGCCGATACTAAGCAGGCTGCGCCAGCACAGAGTAACGCACCAGTACGGCACGTAATCGCAGAGCAGGGATGCAATCGGACCGCGCCAGCCGCGTAGAATAGCATTGCGCACCAGTATCACGCCCCAAAAGCCTTTTTTGCCAAAATCAACATCACCAGGCTATGCCTTACCATTGTAAAGCAAATAGCCCAGATGCATCTGTGAATCCAATTCATTTGTTACCAGACGCTGTTCGACCGGACGATTTTTAAATTTAAATCTTCAGAAACGATATCCAGATCAGCGCGAACACTCAGGCACAATACCCAGGCATCACTAGTGAAAGAATACTATAACATCTGATGGTGATTGCAGCAGGTCTTGACTACACTGTATATAAGCAGTTTGCGCACGATAAGAAGCACCAACGGTAAGTATTTAATGCTGTGTAGTTTCGATGCAAGAACCAGTTATCTCAATTTCTGCGAGGTCGATTTTCGCACCGCCTTGGCTGTGCTGTTTACAAATTCGGAGGGAGTAGGGAATGAATATGGAAGTTGAGGGAAAAATAATATCAACGGATAATGAAGGATATTTGCTAAACATAGATGACTGGAACGAATCAGTGATGAACGCGTTGATAAAGCAACATGAGGCAGATGGGCACAAGCCGCTATCCGAGACAGCGATTGGTCTGATTGGTTATTTTCGCCAGCATTATCAAAAGAATAAAACACATCCCGGCATGAATGAACTGCTCAGGGACCTGGCAATGCAAGAGAGTAAGGATTTTAACGATACTGATGAATACAAGAACTTTCTTTACGAGATGTTTCCCCACGGGCCCATACAGAAATTATCCAAGCTGGCCGGCCTGCCGAACCCAGGCAACGAAAACGAAAGTTAACTGAGTTGGCGCCGTTTGAATTGGATTGGACACGCTTCGGTCAGGGGTAGTCTGCGGGCATCAAACATCGTTCAGGTTCTGCGGTCTTTGTACCCGCCCAATCGTTCTGACCACTATGCCAATAGGCGATTCGCTTACCGTATCAAATTTGGGAGCAAAATTATGGCGATATAGTCCGATCACACTCTCGCACAAGGTTGTTAATTACAATAAAAAAGTTGGTTATGCGGGTGCAAACCTGACTACCACGTAGTCCGTGTGGCGCCGCACATCGGAAAACCCTGATTACGTTTAGGCTGTGCGCCGAAACAGTCACATCATACAGGAAACCAATGAAGCAAACGCGCCATGACTAACGCACAATGGTTTTTACTCCTGGGCGGCATGCTGCTCGCCAGGGGCCTGACGGCGCCGATACTCCAGCGACTGCCGGTCACCCCGGCCATTATTTACCTGGCGGTGGGTCTGCTGGTCGGGCCGACGGTGCTCAATCTGTTTCATTTCAATCCGCTTAAGGAATCGGCGCTGCTGGAAGTGCTGACCGAAGTGGTGGTGCTGATTTCGCTGTTTTCCGCCGGCGTCAAAATGCCCGTGCCATTCAGCATCGCCCGCTGGCGCGCACCGCTTATGCTGGCATCGGTGTCGATGGTGACCAGCGTCGGGCTGGTCGCGGCCTTCGCCTATTTTCTACTCGGCCTGCCCCTGGGTGCCGGCGTCTTGCTCGGCGCCATCCTGGCGCCCACCGATCCTGTGCTGGCGACCGATGTGCAGACCCGCCATCCCGGCGACCGCGACCGCCTCCGCTTTACCCTGACCTGTGAGGCGGGCATGAACGATGGCAGCGCCTTTCCGTTTGTGATGCTGGGCTTGGGATTGCTCGGGCTGCATGAACTCGGTGAATTCAGCCTGCACTGGGCGCTGGTCGATGTGCTGTGGGCCACGGTGGCGGGGGTTGCTATCGGGGTCGCTTGCGGCGCTGCCCTCGGCTATCTGAGTCGGAAGCTGCGCGGCACTCCGCCCAGGCACAAGCTCATGGACGACTTCCTCGGACTCGGGCTGATCGGTGTGGTGTATGGCCTGAGTGAGCTGGTCAATGCATGGGGGTTTCTGGCGGTATTTTTCGCCGCCGTCGCGCTGCGCCAGACCGAACTCAAACTCGCCGGCACCGACATGCACAGCGCCACGCTGGACAAGCGAGACCACTTGCAGAGCAACCCGGACGAACCGGGCGCAGAAGGCACTGGCTCAGAAAATCCTGACCCGGAAAACAAGCCCCCACCGACCGTGAGCGAAGGATCACTAGTATTCAAGGAACATCTGGAGCGGCTCTCGGAATTGATGCTCGTCCTCCTGATCGGTGGCACCCTGTTTCTCGATTCCTGGAGCTGGCGTGCGGTGGGGCTCGCGTTGTTCCTGTTTGTGGTGGCACGACCGATCAGCGTGCTGTTCGGCCTGATCGGCACGCGCACCTCGTGGCCGATACGCAGCATGGTGGGCTGGTTCGGCGTACGCGGCATCGGTTCACTGTACTACCTGATGTACGCCATACAGCATGGCCTCCCCGAAGAGCTGGCCCTGGATCTGATCCAGCTGACGTTGATTGTGGTCTCGCTTTCGATTCTCGTTCACGGCACCAGCGTCAAGCCACTGATGGGCCAGTTTTTGCGTTACCGAGGGCGTCACCCACCACGATGAATCTGCGCCGGGCCGAATAAAACGCCTTTTAAAAACGCAACGATATTTAAGGAAGAAGTTCGCAAATGCACGCAAATGTGAGGCTGTGCGGCGGCTGCGCACAATAAAACCAGCATCTATCTATCATTTGCGTTTATTCGCGAACCACAAAGGCTGTTTGAGGTCGACTCTGTGGTAAAGCGAACATACAGTAAGCCTGTTATCTGACAAATTAGTCGAATGCAGTAAGGAAGGCCTGACACCTTGGCTCATATGGAAACCTCAATCGATCTCAATCGAACACATCCACCACAAGGCGCGTCCGACCGGTTTGCCTACGGTTTGACCCGGCTGCTGCGATTTATTGCCGATGTCCTCTTCGCCAGGCGCTACGGCCACCGCGCGGTCGTCCTTGAAACCATTGCGGCGGTCCCCGGCATGGTGGGTTCGACGCTGCAGCATCTGAAGGCATTGCGCCACATGTCTGATGACCATGGCTGGATTCGCACCTTGACGGATGAAGCGGAAAACGAACGGATGCACCTGCTGACATTCATCGAGATCGCAAAGCCCACCCCCTTCGAACGCTGGCTGATCATCCTGGCGCAGGGCGCCTTCTACAATTTCTTCTTTCTGCTGTATCTGCTCTCACCACGTACCGCGCATCG
>JAWOIE010000029.1:0-3716 GCA_046484825.1 Gammaproteobacteria bacterium
TCGCCCGCGAGGCCTGTGCCGAGTTTGCCACCGACAGCAAGCCGCGCTTTGTGGCCGGGGTCCTCGGCCCTACCAATCGCACCGCCAGTATCTCGCCGGATGTCAACAACCCCGGCTTTCGTAACGTCAGCTTTGATCAGCTCAGACAGGCCTATAGTGAATCGATTCGCGGTCTCATCGATGGCGGCGCGGATATCCTGCTGGTGGAAACGATTTTCGATACCCTCAATGCCAAGGCCGCGCTGTTTGCCATTGAGGAGTTTTTTGAACAACAGGGCCGCAAGTGGCCGGTAATGATCTCCGGTACCATTACCGATGCCTCGGGTCGCACCCTGTCCGGGCAGACCGCCGAGGCCTTCTGGAACTCGCTGCGTCACGTCAACCCGATCAGTTTTGGTTTTAACTGCGCCCTGGGCGCCAAAGAGCTGCGCCAGTATGTGGAAGAGCTGGCGGGCATTGCCAACTGTCATATCAATACCCACCCCAACGCCGGCCTGCCCAATGAGTTTGGTGAGTACGACGAGACCCCGGAGATGATGGCGGCCGAGATCGAGGAATGGGCGAAGAACGGTTTTCTGAATATTATCGGCGGCTGTTGCGGCACCACCCCGGCGCACATCAAGGCCATCGCCACGGCGGTGAGCAAGTACCCGCCGCGCCAGCCCCGGGAAGATGATCACATCACCCGCCTCAGTGGTCTGGAGCCCTGCAACATTACCAGCGACTCGCTGTTCGTCAATGTCGGGGAGCGCACCAACGTCACCGGCTCGGCCAGGTTCAAGCGCCTGATCCTGGAAGAGAATTATGACGAGGCCCTGAGTGTGGCCCGCGAACAGGTGGAGAACGGCGCGCAGATCATCGACGTCAATATGGACGAAGGCATGCTCGATGGCGAGTATGCCATGAAGACCTTTTTAAACCTGATTGCCAGTGAACCGGATATCTCCCGCGTGCCCGTGATGATCGACTCGTCCAAGTGGCCGATCCTCGAAGAGGGACTCAAGTGCGTGCAGGGCAAGGGTATTGTCAATTCCATTTCCATGAAAGAAGGCGAAGCCAACTTTATTCAGCAGGCCAAATTGTGCCGGCGTTATGGTGCCGCGGTGATCGTAATGGCCTTTGATGAAGTCGGACAGGCCGATACCGAGGCGCGCAAGGTCGAGATCTGTAGCCGCGCCTATAAAATTTTAACCGAGCAGGTCGGCTTCCCGCCGGAAGATATTATTTTTGACCCGAATATCTTTGCCATCGCCACCGGTATCGAAGAACACAATAACTATGGCGTGGACTTTATCGAGGCCACGCGCAAGATCAAACAAAGCCTGCCCTATGCGCTTATCAGTGGCGGTGTCTCCAATGTCTCATTCTCGTTTCGGGGTAACGACAAGGTACGCGAGGCCATCCATGCAGTGTTTCTCTATCACGCCATCAAGGCGGGCATGGATATGGGGATTGTCAACGCCGGGCAACTGGCCGTCTATGACGACCTGCCGGCAGAGCTGCGTGACTGTGTCGAGGATGTGGTCCTCAACCGCCGCGACGACGCCACCGAACGCCTGCTGGATATTGCCGATAAGTACAAGGGCGATGGCAGCGTCAAGATAGAAGAAGACGAGGAGTGGCGCGGCTGGCCGGTAGCCAAGCGTATCGAGCATGCCCTGGTCAAGGGGATTGATGCCTTTGTCGAAGTCGATACCGAAGAGGCGCGTCAGGTGTTTGACCGTCCCATCGAAGTCATCGAAGGTCCGCTGATGGATGGCATGAATGTGGTCGGTGACCTGTTCGGTGAAGGCAAGATGTTCCTGCCCCAGGTGGTCAAGTCGGCGCGGGTCATGAAAAAGGCAGTGGCCTACCTCATTCCCTATATCGAGGCGGAGAAACAGGAAGGCTCGCGCAGTAACGGCAAGATCCTTATGGCCACGGTCAAGGGCGATGTGCATGACATCGGCAAGAACATTGTCGGCGTGGTGTTACAGTGCAACAATTTTGATGTCGTCGATATCGGGGTAATGGTGCCGGCCAATAAAATCATCGAGACCGCCAAAGCGGAAAAGGTCGATATTATCGGTCTGAGTGGTCTGATCACACCGTCGCTGGATGAGATGGTCCACATGGCCAAGGAAATGGAACGCCTGGGCTTTGATATCCCGCTCATGATTGGCGGGGCGACGACCTCGAAGGCGCACACGGCCGTCAAGATTGAACAGAACTATCACGGCCCCACCGTGTGGGTGAAGGACGCCTCCCGCGCCGTGGGCGTGGCGCAGAACCTCATCAGTGTCGCGCACAAGGACAAGTTTGTCGCTGACCTGCGCGAGGAATACATCAAGGTGCGTGAGGCCCACGCCGGCCGTCGCGCCCAGACCAAATGGCTTACCCTGGCCGCCGCGCGCGCCAACAAGAGCAAGATTAACTGGCAGGGCTACGTGCCGCCGGTGCCTAAACAACTGGGCATCCAGATATTCGATGATATGCCGCTGGAGTTTCTCAAGCCCTATATCGACTGGACGCCGTTCTTCTACACCTGGGAACTCAAGGGCAGCTACCCGAAAATATTCGACGACCCGGACAAGGGTGTCGAGGCGAAGAAGCTGTTTGCCGATGCGGAAAAAATGCTGGCACAGATCATCGAAGAGCGCTGGTTAAAGGCGCGCGCGGTGGTCGGGCTGTTCCCCGCCAACAGCGTCAATGACGATGACATCGAAGTCTACACCGACGACACACGCAAAAAGCGACGCCTGACCCTGCATCACCTGCGCCAGCAGACGGAGCGGCCGCCGGGCAAGCCCAACCGCTGCCTGGCGGACTTTGTCGCACCCAAAGACAGCGGCCTGCGCGACTATGTGGGCAGTTTTGTGGTCACCATTGAAGGCGCCGAGGAAAAGGCGCGCGCGTTTGAAAAAGACCATGACGACTATCGCTCGATTATGGTGAAGGCCCTGGCGGATCGCCTGGCCGAGGCCTTTGCCGAACACATGCATGACCGTGTGCGCCACCTCAACTGGGGTTTCGAGACGGCGACGTGGAGTCCTGACCATGGTTTGAAGGATGAGAACTTTGATGGCGATAAACTCATTCGCGAAGACTACCAGGGCATACGTCCGGCGCCGGGCTACCCAGCCTGCCCGGACCACACCGAAAAGCCCCTGATCTGGGAACTGCTCCAGGCCGACACGGCCTGCGGCGTGGAACTGACCGAGAGTTATGCCATGTACCCGGCAGCCTCCGTCTCCGGCTGGTACTTCAGTCATCCCAAGGCAAGCTATTTTGCGGTGGGTAAGATCAATAAAGACCAGGTCGAGGACTACGCCAGACGCAAGGGCATGTCCCTGGACGACGCCGAGCGTTGGTTGTCACCCAATCTGGGATATGATAATTAAACACGTATCGCCTATGTGAATTGTGCCGCCACGGCCCAGAGGCAACTCATGACCACACCGCAAGGTGATTTGAAAATAGTGGAGACCTTGCTGACGCTAAGTGACCTGCAGGGCATTGGCGACATTGCCCTGCTGGATCTGGCACAAAACAGCCGCATTGAAACCTATGCCTCTGGAAGTGTGCTGTTGGCGGATGAACATACCGATCGGCGTCTTTACCTGCTCACCGGTTCGGTCACGCTCAAGACCCAATGGCCAGGGCCGTTGCCGGATGATCTCCCGTGATCATAGCCACCTGAACTCCCGCCCGGTAACAATCTTCTACCGCTGGTTTTG
>JAWOIE010000031.1:0-11222 GCA_046484825.1 Gammaproteobacteria bacterium
CAAAACTTCATGACAGGATTACTTCTTGCCCCCCGCCTGCATAAAACCCTCGGGCAGCTTGCCCAGATCGCCTTCACCAAACAAAAAGCCAACCATGTGCTGTTCGATTACCGCAACATTGCTGGGGTCGGCGGTGCTAAGGCGATTCTCATTAATAATGCTGGTCAGGCGTTGCAGCCACTGGTTCCAGCCCTCGCTGGAGACGTTTTCATAAATCCGTAGACCCAATTCCCCCGGATAAGGTGGGGTTTCCAGGCCCTGGGCTTCGACCTTCAAGACCTGACAAAAAACTGTGCGAGCCATTTTTGGTATACTCCTGCAATCTTCGCGCGCCATTTTCCGGCGGGTGTGTTAAAATCTTTACCAATTTAGTCGGTTATTATCCCGCTTTTTGCGAGCGCGGACAAGCATAGCGAGACAGGAGAAAAAAGGCCATGAGTGAAGCAGCATTCTCAAGAGAAATTGTCGATTCCGAGATCAAGATGAGCCCGAGCGCGGCGGCGCAAATGAAAGGCTTGATGGAAAACGCCGAGGACAACATCGAAGGCATTCGCGTCTTCGTCAGTGGTGGAGGTTGTGGTGGCATGACCTATGGCATGACCTATACCGATACCGTGCAGCCCTATGACAAGGTCCTGCAGGGCGATGGCTTCAAGGTCCTGGTCGATGCGGTGGCCCTGGGTTACCTCAAGGGCAGTGATATTGATTTTGTGGATAACGGCGTGAATGCCTCGTTTGTTTTCAATAATGTCTTCAAGAGCGTCGGTGGCTCCGGTGGTTGTGGCGGTTGCGGCAGCAGCAGCGGCGGCGGTTGCGCCTAAATCACCTCAGGCTCGACCGACACACGCCTGATGGCTTCCCGCAGTGCGGTCCTATCGTCACCGGCAGCACCGCGGCTTTTGCTGATTGCCCCGCACGGTAGTTACCGTACCACAGCCTTTATGCAGGCCGCGCAGTCCATGGGGGTTGATGTGCTACTGGCATCGGAAGGTAAGCACTCCGTGATCAGTAACTATGCCGAGGGCCTGCATCTTAATTTTCAGCAGCAGGAGGCGGCCCTCGCTCAGATCCTGATGGCCGCCGACCAGCGACCTTTTGCGGCGATTCTGGGTACGGATGACAGCACCACGGCACTGGCGGCCGCGGCGGCACAACGTCTGGGGCTGCCGCACAATGACCCCGATGCCGTTGCCTTAACCCAGCGCAAGGACCTCGCGCGCGCGCGCCTGTCCGGCCACGGTGTCGCGGTGCCAAAACACCTGCGCCTGGATCTGCAGGAAGACCTGCGGCGGCAGGCGGCGTCGTTCAGTTTTCCCGCCGTGGTCAAGCCGCTGGCCCTGTCCGGCAGTCGTGGGGTCATCCGGGTCAATCATGTAGATGAACTGGTAGCGGCCTGTGGCCGTATCGAAAACATTCTGCGCCAGGAACCGCAGCGGGATACCGAGAGTCGTCGCTTTGTGCTGCTGGAGGAATATATCCCGGGCAGCGAAGTCGCCGTTGAAGGTCTGCTGGTCAATGGCGATCTGCAATTGCTTACCGTCTTCGACAAGCCGGACCCGCTGGAAGGTCCGTTTTTTGAAGAGACCTATTACATCTCACCGTCGCGCCTGTCCGCAAAGTTGCAAGCGGATTTGCAGGTCAGCCTGCAGGCCGCGTGTGCGGCCTATGGTCTGGTGGAAGGCCCGGTGCATGCCGAGTGTCGTATCAATACACTGGGCATCTGGGTGCTGGAAGTGGCGGCCCGCACCATTGGCGGTATGTGTGGCCGCCTGTTAACCGTTGGCCTGGGTCAAAGCCTGGAGTCACTGGTACTACAGCATGCCCTGGGCCTGCCGGTGCGCATCAAGACCGCGCAGCCGGCGGCGGGTGTCCTGATGATCCCCATTCCCCGGTCGGGTGTGTTCAAGCGGGTCGAGGGTATCCTCAAGGCGCAACGCGTTGCCGGCATCGATGAAGTGAATATCCAGGTCCCGTCGGGTCACCCGCTTCAGGCCCTGCCGGAGGGCGGTAGTTATCTGGGGTTTATTTTTGCCTCTGGCGAAACCCCCGCCGGCGTCGAGGCGGCATTACGCCAGGCGCATGCCTGTTTGCATATTGTCATCGACCCCTTATTGCCCGTTAGCGTGACCTCAACCCAAGAGTACTTGCCATGAAAGAATTGCAGCAACAAAGCGCCAGTAGTTATCAATTACAGGCCACCCGCCTTCAGGAACAGCTGGACGATGGCAGCACACGCTGTCACTTGTGTCTGTGGCGCTGCAAACTAAAACACGGGCAGCGCGGCTTTTGTCAGGCGCATGTCAATCGCCATGGCACTCTGTATAACCTGTCCTACGGAATTCTCTCGGCCATTGACATCGGCGCCATCGAAGACAAGCCGGTCAAACACTATCGTCCCGGCACGCGGGTGATGTCGGTCGGCAGTTTTGGCTGCAATTTCCGTTGTCGCGGTTGCCACAATCTTGAGATCTCCTGGGGCGTCGATGCGCTCGATGACCTGGCGCGCGGCCAGTCGACCGCCGCCTATGTGTCACCGCAGGGCCTGGTCGATGCGGCCCTGCGCCATGGCGTGGAGGGCATTGCCTTTACCTATTCCGAGCCGGCGGTGTGGCTGGAGTATGTTATCGATGTCTCGGCGCTGGCACGCGCCCACGGCCTGTATACGGTGCATGTCTCGAACAGCTTTGTCACTCATGAGGCCCTGGCGGAAATGGCGCCGTGGGTGGATGTCCTGTGTTCGGATATCAAGAGTCTGGATGATGCGTTCTACAAAGATATCTGTCCCGTCGCCAGGGTAGACCAGGTGCTCGGCTCCATTGCCGAGGCGCAACGCCTGGGGATGCACGTTGAGACCCGCACCAATATCATTCCGGGTAAGAATGACAACCCGGAAATGATGCGCGCCATTGCCGAGTGGATTCGGGATCATCTCGGTGCGGACAGCCCCTGGCACATTACCCGCTTTTTCCCCGCCTATCAGTTGAGTGACGTGCCCATGACGCCGAGCGCATCACTGTGGCAGGCGCATGACGCGGCGGTGACCGCCGGACTGAAGCACGTCTATGTCTATGACGACAAGGGCTGTGACTGTGCGCAGGAGAATCGTCCGGTCGCCGATTACCTGAGTGGTACGCTCGACGATATCCATCAGGTAAAGAAGTGTGCCGCCTCCTGCTGTGGCGATGAAGGGGTGCTGTTGAAGAAGTACGAGCACGAACAGGCGCAATGAACTTGTTTGTGATTATTGCTGTCAGTGGTCTATGATTAATAACAAAAATGGAGGACAGGGACATGCAGGACAAACCCGAAATAAAAGACGACCCAATGTTTCAATTACTGAAACAGGGCAAGATCAAGAAATTCAATCAACGCAAGGCCGCAGGCGATGCCATGGATCTGACTCATGGCGATTTTCGGGGCCTGGACCTGCGTGACCTCGATGCCGACGGGCTCGACCTACGTTGTTCCTATTTTCACCAGACGGACCTGCGAGGCCTGGATTTGCGCAAGACCAATCTGGAAGGTGCCAGCATCAATGGTGCGCGCATTGCTGGCGCGTATTTCCCCGCCGAGTTGAGCGCAGAAGAGATCAACCTGTCCCTCATGCACGGCACCCGCATGCGCTATCGAAGCTAGGTTTTTTCAGCGCGGCCTAACCCCTTTCTCCGCCGGCAAGGCCGTTCGACATGCCCTTGAATCTGTATAAATTATTGCGTCACCAGACCTGGCTGTCCGCGCGCCGGCGACTGGAATGGTACCCCCCGTTCTGGTTGATGCGCGTGCGTGTGGTGGAGCTGAGTGATGACGGGCGGCGCATCTATCTGCGTCTGCCCCTGACCCTGCTGTCGCGCAACATGGGCGACAGCATGTTCGGTGGCTATCAGGCCGCCATCGCCGACCCGGTCGCGGCCATGGCCTGTAACCGGGTCTTCCCCGGTTATGCGGTGTTCACCCGCGCCATGAGCATCGACTTTATCTATCCCGGCAACAGCGACCTCGAGTTGCGCTTTGACCTGCCCCCTGAGGTGGAACAGGTCGTGGCCGCTGAGTTGGCGCAAAAGGGCCGCAGCACCCCAACCTTCCATTATGGCCTCTACCGCGACGACGGTGTGCTGTGCACGCGGGTGGAAAATACCGTCGCCATTCGTCCCCTTGGTTATCAGGCCGCGATAAAAAAACGCCATATTTCGTGAAGTCCGAATAGCGCGTATTATGACGGAATCAATAGCCGAGGGTTTCCGCGTGAGCAATCAAATACATCCACTCGCCTGTGTCTCGCCCGCTGCCGAGCTGGGCTCGGGCAATGTCATCGGCCCCTTTGCCGTAATCGAAGCCGACGCGATCCTGGGCGACAATAACCGCATTGCCGCCCATGCGGTCATCAAGGCCTATACCCGCATGGGTAATGACAATCAGGTCTTTGAACAGGCGGTCATCGGTGGTCTGCCCCAGGACCTGAGTTTTGCTAGCGACACTCCAACCTATGTCGAGATCGGCTCCCATAACATCTTTCGCGAGGCCGTCACCATCCATCGGGCGACCCGGGCCGGCGCGGCGACCCTGCTGGGTGATCACTGTTACATGATGGCCTATACCCATTTCGCCCATGACTGTGTGGTGGGGAACCATGTGATTCTCGCCAATGTGGCCAATGTGGGCGGCCACGTCCACGTGGGCGACCGTGCCTTCCTGGCCGGCGGCGTGGTGGTGCACCAGTTCTGTCATATTGGCCGCAATGCCATGATCGGCGGCAACACCAAGGTCACCCAGGATGTCCTGCCCTATATGCTGGTGGACGGCAACCCGGCGCGGGTGCGGGGGCTAAATCTGGTCGGTCTCAAGCGCGCCGGCTTTTCCCGTGATGACCTGCGCGCGCTCAAGACGGCCTTTCGGCAGTTGTTCAGCAGCGGTGATGCACTGGCGGAGCAGATGGCGGCGCTGGCTGGGCAGGATAATCCCCATGTGCAGCATTTACTGGCATGTGTGCAGGCATCGACACGGGGTTTTCATCGCCATTGAGCCGCGATGAGCCGCGCCAGACGCAGGGAGCTGGCCCGGGAGGGGCATTTTCGTGGCTTTACGCTTTATTGCCATGTATCGACAAGGTAGAATAGGCCCCCATTTGTCAAAATTGACTATTTTCCAATTCAATATCAAAACCTTAAGGTTCAGCCATGACACAATCCAGTAATGCAGAGCTCAAAAAGAGTTCCAGCTTTTCCAGAGAAGAACTCCTTGAGTGCGGTCATGGCCGCCTGTTTGGTCCCGGCAACGCCCAGTTACCGCTGCCGCCCATGCTCATGTTTGACCGCATCGTGCACATCAGTGAAAACGGTGGTAAGTACGGCAAGGGTCAGGTCGTCGCCGAGCTGGATATCACGCCGGACCTGTGGTTTTTTGCCTGTCACTTTGAAGGTGACCCGGTCATGCCCGGTTGCCTGGGACTGGATGCCCTGTGGCAGCTCATCGGTTTTTACCTGGGCTGGATGGGTGGCCCCGGTCGCGGTCGCGCCCTGGCCGCCGGTGAGGTCAAGTTTGTCGGCCAGGTGGTCCCCAGCAACAAAAAGCTGACCTATACCGTCGACCTCAAGCGCGTCATTATGCGCAAACTGTTTATGGGTATTGCCGATGCCAAGGTCACGGTCGATGGTAATGACATATACTTTGCGGATGACCTGCGTGTGGGTCTGTTCACCTCTACTGACGAGTTTTCCAAATAAAGGGTAAGTAACGTGCGTCGAGTTGTCGTAACAGGATTAGGAATCGTCTCCAGCATTGGGAATAACCGGGATGAGGTAGTGGCCTCGTTGCGCGAGGGCCGCTCCGGTATCGAATTTTCAGAAGAATACGCCGAGCTGGGCTTTCGTTCACGCGTCCACGGTCCGATTCGCCTGGACCTGGACGAGATGATCGATCGCAAGCTCAAACGCTTTATGGGTGATGGCGCGGCGTTTAACTATCTGGCCATGCAGCAGGCCATCGAGGACTCCGGTCTCGAAGACAGTGATGTCTCCAATGTGCGCAGCGGCCTGGTGGTTGGCTCCGGTGGCCCCTCTACCGCCAACATCGTCCAGGCCGCAGATATTCTGCGTGCCAAGGGTGTTAAACGTGTTGGTCCTTATATGGTGACACGTACCATGTCGAGCACCAACTCCGCCTGCCTGGCCACGCCGTTCAAGATCAAGGGTGTCAATTACTCCATCACCTCGGCCTGTTCCACCAGCGCGCATTGCGTGGGGCACGGCGCCGAGCTGATCCAGATGGGTAAGCAGGACATCGTCTTCGCCGGCGGCGGCGAAGAGGTGCACTGGACGCTCTCTGTTTTATTTGACGCTATGGGCGCCATGTCTTCCAAGTACAACGAGGCGCCGACTACCGCCTCGCGTGCCTTTGACGTCAACCGCGATGGCTTTGTCATTTCCGGTGGCGGCGGTCTGCTGGTACTGGAAGAGCTGGAACACGCCAGGGCGCGTGGTGCAAAAATTTATGCCGAGCTGGTAGGTTATGGCGCCACCTCCGATGGCTTTGACATGGTGCAGCCCTCCGGAGAAGGCGCGGTGCGCTGCATGCAACAGGCGTTGGCGACGACCGATGCCAAAGTCGATTATATTAATGCCCACGGCACCAGTACCCCGGTGGGTGACATTCGCGAACTGGAGGCCATGAAGACCGTCTTCGGCGAGCAACTGCCCTATATCTCGTCCACCAAGTCACTGACCGGGCACGCCCTGGGGGCGGCCGGTGTCAATGAGGCCATCTACTCATTACTGATGATGCAGGAAGGTTTTCTTGGCGAGTCGGTGAATATTTATGACCTCGACCCGGGTGCCGAAGGTTATCCCATTGTGCGTGAGCGTATGGACAATCTTGAACTCAACTGTGTCATGTCCAACAGCTTCGGTTTTGGTGGTACCAACTCGACGCTGATCTTCAAGCGCTACAATTAGCGTGCGGCGGCGTCAGGGACCACGCCCGTGTGAATATACGATCATAGCCCGTGCGGGTATCCATTGCTGCATGCCAGCGGCGTCCGCCTGACCCTCTCACCAATCAACGTTTTTTCACCTAAAAATTATGCAACGCCTCTATAAAAAATTGATGGACTGGAAAAACAGTCTTGGCCCCTGGCAGCGCCGCCTGCTGTTTATCGCCCTGTTGGTCGCGGTCTATTTTAGCGCGCAGCTCTACAGCCAACGGCATCTGGTCGCCGGCGCGGCACCGGTGTTTCGCGCCGTGACTCTGCAGGGCCAGGTCATTGACCCGCAGGTCTGGCGTGAGCGCCCCGTGTTGTTACACTTCTGGGCGACGTGGTGTCCGATCTGTAAACTGGAACAGGACATGATTAATAGCCTGGCCCGCGACTATCAGGTTGTTACCGTAGCGATGAACTCCGGTGGCGAGGATGCCATTGAGCAGTATCTTGAAGAACACGGTCTGAGCTTTCCGGTGATCGTAGACCCGGACGGCGCGCTGGCCCGGCGCTTTGGGGTTAGTGGAGTGCCCACCGGCTTTATTATCGATCGTCACGGGCAAATACGCTTTAGGGAGATCGGTCTGACCAGCAGCTGGGGCTGGCGGGCACGGCTGCAGCTGGCGGAGTGGTGGTAACGCGCTGGTTGGGCTTTAGGGAAGCTCTGATGAATTCATCCATGAATAAATTAGAGCACGAAAAATAAAAATGCGATTTTTATTTTTCTCACAAGTTCAATTGCCTGGCGCAAGCAAAAATAGCGGTACCTCCCTGTACCGCAGGAAACCCTGACTTAATCATAGCTTCCTTAGGATTCCTTGCTGAGAAAATCCAGCAGGGGATGCAGTTTTTTCAGCAGCAGCTCCCGAAAAGGTTCAATCCGGTCGGTCTCGCCGCGACTCAGGTGTTCCAGCATGGTATCGATGGAAAGGTCTTCGGTGCCGCCGAGGTCAAAGTCCGGTTTGCGCGTTGAAAGCTGACTGATTCTGCCACCTCCGGCATCCACGCTTTGCTGCAGGACCTTTTCGGTCTGCTCCACCAGCGTGACAATATCGGCATCTTTTTCGATCTGCGGTTCGAGCAGGCCAATACTGACGGAAACCGAGAAAGATTTGCCACCGGCCTGAATACGCTCTCCCATAATATGCTGGCGTATGCGTTCGGCGATATCGTGGACTTCCTTTAACTGGGTGGACTGAAACATCATGGCGAACTTGGACAGGCCGACACGCGCCGCCATGTCTTCATTGCGCACATAGTTTTTCAGTATCTGGCCGGTGGCCTTGATAATTTCATCGGCAATGGCCTTGCCATTCTTGATAAAGATCTTGTTAAACTCGTCGATGTCCAGGCGCAGAATCACACACTGGCCATCATGGCGTTTCAGATAGTCGAGTTTTTCACTGCCCGCCTTGCAAAAATAGCGCTGTCCACCCAATTCGGTCAGTTCGTCAACGGCGGATTGTTTTTCCAGTTTTTCCGTGACCAGGGTGAGCTGACGCGAGGCCTCTTCATAGCGGACGTGTGCCTTGGCGCGGGCCTTGAGCTGTACGGATTCAAACGGTTTGCTGATAAAGTCGGTGGCGCCCTTTTCCAGGGCCTCGGCCTTGGCATCATCATCATCCTCCTTGCCGGTGATAATAATGACGGGCATGTTTTGCAGACGATAATCTTCCGACTCACGGATGCGCTGCAGCAGACCGTAGCCATCGAGATAGGGCATGCTCAGATCGGTAAATACCACTTGAATGGTGTTGTCATTCTGCAGTAGTGTCCAGGCATCTTCACCATGTTCTGCCTCGATGACATCATAGTCCTGACTGAGAATCTTGCTAATGGCGCGACGCATGACACGTGAGTCGTCGACGGCGAGAATGCGGGGTTTATTTACGGTATCGGTCACAAACAACTTCCGTGGCTGCACAGGGCTTTACACCTTAATATTGCATCAGTATAGCCACATTGTCGGGTATTTTCTCCACTGATTGTAGGCAGACGGGCTGGGCCATGGGCAGCGTCCCGCAAAACCCTGGCAGGGGAAAATGCCAAACCGGGGCTGCCGTGCCGGAGTGTGCTATGTTGAAAACGACGTGCTGATACGGACCGATAAAATTATGCCAAAGCTCCTGCTGTTCACTTTGCTGTTAGTGGCGGTCCCCCTGGTGCAGGCGGATAGCGAAGCGGCACGCCGCCAGGCCGGTCACCCGGCTACGTCCGCCGAAGTCTTTGCGCAACTCGCCGGCCACCCGGACCCGGCGGTGCGGGAGGTGCTGGCGCGTAACCGCAGGGTGCCCCCGGAGCTGCTGCACCGGCTGGCGACGGACCCGCAGCCGGCCGTGCGGATTGCCGTCGCCACCAATCTGGCGACACGCGAGGCGACCTTTTTGCTGCTGGCCCGCGATGCCGAAACCTCGGTGCGCAGCGTGGTCGCCCGGTTTGAATATGTCCCGGTGAGCGCCCTGGCCGTACTGGCGCGCGATGTCTCGGCACAGATCCGCGCCGAGGTGGCGGCCAATCTCAATAGCAATGCCGCCATTCTGCAAGCCCTGAGCGAGGACAGCTATCCGACCATTGCCGCCACGGCGGCGCAGGCCCTGCAGCGGTTGCAGGATGAAGCCGCGGCGCCCACACAGGACTAAGGAAACTCTGCAAAAGTCCCTCCCTGGACTTTTGCAGAGTCGGAAAGCGCGGCTCGTGTCCGCGCTTTCCTCACGCGCTTCAATCACTTGCGTGATTGGCGCGGCGGGGCGTCCTGCCCCGCACGGAAGCTCTGCATACTTATGCAGAGCTTCCCTAAAGCTTTTAATCCAGGTGTCGCTATATATTCGGAATAATAAGGCAGAAATGGAATCACTATGACTTCTCCCACGACCTCGCCCGAGAACAAAGGCAAACGGGTGACCACCCCTCAGGAAATGGTCTCCGGTGTCATTCGACTGGTGTCCCTGCCCGAGGTCTGTATCCGGGTCAACGAGATGCTGGAGGACCCCAACGTCACCGCCGCCGATCTCGGCAAGGTCATCGCTCAGGACACCGGTCTAACCGCGCGCCTGCTCAAGATCGTCAACAGCTCGTTTTATGGCTTTCCCTCTCGCATCGAGACGGTTACCCGTGCCGTGACGGTGATCGGCCTGCGCGAATTGCGTGGCCTGGTGCTGGCGGCGTCGGCGGTGGAGGCCTTTTCCCGGATCCCCAATGACGTCCTCAATATGGTCAATTTCTGGCGTCATAGCGTCTATTGTGGCGTGGTGGCGCAACAGCTGGCCGAGCGCAGCCGCGTGCTGCACAGTGAGCGCCTGTTCGTTGCCGGTCTGCTGCACGACATCGGCAAGCTGATCATGAGCCATAAAATCCCGGATACCATGCAGAAGATCATCACCATTGCCCGCACCGATCCGCGCAGTGATGAGGAAATTGAAAACGAGATCCTCGGCTTCAGTCACGCCGACGTCGGTGGCGAGCTGATGCGCTTCTGGCAAATGCCGGAGTCGCTGTATAACACCGTGCGCTACCATCACCACCCGGAACGGGCCGAGGCCGCCGAGCTGGAAGTCAGCCTTATCCACATCGCCAACGCCATGACCCTGCTGGCCGAGTCCAACCCGGAGGCGGGCGAGGTCGATAGCGGGGTCCATGCGCATGCCTGGAAAATCACCGGTCTCGACGAATCCGTCATGGAATCGGTGTTTGAGGATGCCGCCGGCATGTTTACCGATGCCCTGGAGGCCATTATTCCGCGCTCTTACCAGCCGCACTAAGCCCTTTTTTTGTTATGCTGGCCGCTGTTTTTGCAGCACAGGGCGAGGCCATGCAAGCCATTCAGCGACTCCTCCACATCATGCAGCGCTTGCGCGATCCCGACACGGGCTGTCCCTGGGATCGACAACAGACCTTTGCCAGCATTGTCCCCCATACCCTCGAAGAGGCCTATGAAGTGGCCGACGCCATCGAGCGTGGTGCCATGGACGAGGTCAAGGACGAGCTGGGCGACCTGCTGTTCCAGGTTGTCTTTTATGCCCAGCTGGGCCGGGAGCAGGGGCTGTTCGACCTGGAGGCCATTGCCAGCGCCATCGCCGATAAGCTGGAACGTCGCCACCCGCATGTCTTTGCCGATATGACCTATGCCGACAGCGCGGCGCAGTGGCGGCACTGGGAGGTACTGAAGGCAGAGGAGCGTGCCGCCAGGACCGGGGCCAGCGCGAACCCCAGCGTCCTTGACGACATTACCCCGACCCTGCCGGCCCTGAGCCTG
>JAWOIE010000168.1:0-5530 GCA_046484825.1 Gammaproteobacteria bacterium
ACATCGCCGCCGAGTTTCAGCAGCTGGTCGACCTCTATATTGAGCGGACCTATAGAAAGTAGAAAAGTAGAAAAGTAGAAAGTAATTTTTAAGCTACTGGGCGCGCGGCCTTGCCCGCGGGCCTCATCAGTTCCGGGCAGACAATTTAAACTGTCCCATCAGGGCCTCAAGTGTGCCAGCCAGGGTCGCGAGGCCCTCACTGATCTGACGAGTGTCTTGGGCCTCGGCGGAGGTTGCTGCCGAGATACGGTTGATGTTGCCCAGGGAGTCCGTAACGCCGGAGATGACCCCGTTCTGCGCCGAGGTGGCGGCGGATATCTGTTGATTCATGCCGGAGATTAAGTCGACTGAGTGGGCGATCTCCGCCAGGGCCTCGGCGGTGGTTTCAACCTGCTGCGCTTCCTGTTGGGCGTGTTCGCGTGCGGCCTGCATGACCCGGACGGCGTCATTGGTTTTGCCCTGCAGCATTTCAATCATGGCCTGTATTTCCTGGGTGGAGTCCTGCGTCCGATTTGCCAGGGTGCGGACTTCGTCTGCGACCACGGCAAAACCCCGCCCCTGTTCCCCCGCGCGGGCGGCTTCGATAGCGGCATTGAGTGCCAGCAGATTGGTCTGCTCGGCAATTTTGGTAATGACCTCAATCACACTGCCAATGCCCTCGCTATGCTCCTGCAGCTTATCAATATCATCCGCCGCCTGTTCGATCTCCTTGACCAGATTATCAATACCACACATGGCCTCGACGGCCTTTAAGGCGCTCGCCTGCGCCTGCCCATTCGCCTCCTCGGCGCTGCTGTTGGCGGCGGCGGCGTTCTGACCGGCCGTCTCAATACTCGCGTTCATCTGCACCATGGCACTGGCCACGGTCGCGACATCGTTGAGTTGTGTCTGACTGGAGTCGAGGGTGCGCTGGGTGGAGGCAGAGAGTTGTTCCGACGCCGTGGCCAATTGCCGGCTTGCCACGGCCACTTCGCCGATATAGGCCTGCAGTTTGTCGAGAAATAAATTGAAGTTGCTGGCCAGTTGCCCCGTCTCATCGGCGCTCTCAACCTGCAGACGCTGAGTCAGGTCACCCTCGGCTTCGGCAATATTCCGCATCACCTGTGAGGCACGGCGCAGGGGTTGTACCAGTGTCCGCGCGACAACAAATCCATAGAGCAGACAAATACTCAGATTGAGCCCGAGATTGACCACCAGGCCAACGCCCCCCTGCAGATCCAGCCAGCCATGGACGAGGTACTGGCCAAGGACAATGGCCAGGACAACATTCACCGCGATTGCCAGCTGTATTTTGGCGGCTATACCCAGCGAGAGAACACGCTTGAACTTTGGCTGCATGCTAGATACCTCAGTAAACCGGCCACGACCTTGCGCCGCAGCAGTGGCGGGATGTGCGGTCGCCGCGATCCCTCAGCGCTCGACGGGGGCGCGCTACGCCTACTTTCTACGCGGAAAACAGAAACATCCCTTACTCTTTGGTATCGACCTTCAACTGGCGAATATTTAATCTTTTTTCCCGCATCCGCCGTAGACCGGCCTGCTGTGAAGGCCCTGCTGCCCGGGTACAAAGAAAAATCGGCACCTCCACTAAATCTATGGGTGGATTTATGAGGTTAAAACCCAACGCAAAGACGCTGAGGTGCAAAGGACGCAAAAAATGGCAAGAAAATCAAATAAGTGGCTTAAACATGGTGCATCGTCGTCGCCTGCTTTCCACGCGTGCCGCGCTCCTGGTATTTGGCAACAGGCTTGATGAAAGGTCTAAATCGTATAGGAACCGGGATGGCTTCGTTCCTATGAGTTTTTTTACCCTGGGAACCCTCGCCGGCCTCTGCGCCTTTGCGCCTGGAAAATACGTTCCAGACATTTTCAACCGATTACCTCCATGTAATCGGTTGAAAACGCTGTTCAATGACCCGCCGGTTTTGCGGATGACCTGGGACATTGCCTGGATCTGGTGGCGACGGGAACCCCCCGGGCATCATGGGCGCCAATACCGGTATCCCTCCAGCTGCAGGCGTATGACCTCCGGGGCGCCGGCGGGCACAAACTCGACCTCCAGCGGAAAATCCTCCTCGGTCAAATCCCAGGCACGCATACTGATCCGGCAGGCCTTAAAGACGACGCCCTGATGAGCAAGCCTGGTGAGCAGCTGTGCGGTCTTTGGATTATCCGCCAGCAGGGCATGAATACCGTCTTCATAGGCCACCACTTCAAAGCGGACCCGGCCCTCCAGGTCCTGCAGGACCTTATCCAGTTGCAGCATGACCCGGCGATGGCCATGGCCTTCCGCCTTGCGGGTGAGTTGCACCACAAAAGGTTGCGCGGTGGCGGGGGCCCCCGCCGCGCTCACGGGGGGAACGATAATCAACAGGGGCAGAACCAGCAGGTATACCCAGACACGGCTCATCATAGTGCTCCTCCAGTAGCTCATCTCACAGCGTGACCGTTCGGGTGACGCGCCCAGACCCGGCTCAGGCGAACCTCAGCCGGACCAACACCATCACAGCCGGCCTCGCGTTAACGTATGCGCAGACGGTGGCCCCACTGAAACAGAGCCATGCCGAACAAGATCAGCATTGTACCCCCGGCAATCCAGGTGGTGATGGCCTCATGATTAAAGTACTGGCCCACCAGCAGTGCCAGCACCGGTGTCACCAGGGTCAACAGGGCCACATGCGTGGCCTGCAGATGTCTGAGAATATAAAAATACATCATAAAGCCGATCACCGAGCCCACCACGCCGAGGTAGATAATCGAATACAGACTGCGCTCCGGGATGCTCTCCGGCCATTGGCCGTCCACCAGCCACCAGGTCATGGCATAGGCGGGCAAGGCATGCCACAGGGCACCCGTGGTCAACGAGAGCGCCGGCAACTGTGCATTGACACGCTTTAACCAGATGGCGCTGATGACCTGGGTGAGGACCGCCCCCAGCACCAGTAATATCCCCTGCACCTGGCTGAGTTGCAGCAGGCTGTCATGAAAGATAATACCCAGCCCCACCATCCCCAGGCCAATCCCCATAAGCTTTGGTCGCGTCAGGTGTTGTTCACCGAGGACAAAAAATGCCAGCACCGCGGTTAATAATGGTGACAGGCCAAACAGTACCGAGATCAACCCCGAGGCGATATAACCCGCGCCCCAGTAGACCAGCATCATGGAGACATAGATGCCAAAGGCGGCGGCGACATAACTCTGGCGCGCCGCGCGGTGCCAGGGTAGCGGCTTGCGCAGTAACAGGAGCAACAACAGGCACAGACTGGCGCCGACTGCCATACGCAGGCTAACGCCAAAAACAAAACCGACCTCTTCGCCACTCCACTTTATCGCCAGCGGCGTGGTCGACCAGATCAGAATAACGCCCAGAAAGGCCAGAGGCACGGACATGGCGGTTGCTCCCTCTTTGTGGTGTCCATAAAAAAAGGCCACGGATAGTGATATCAGTGGCCTTTGGGTTCAATGCAAAACGAAAAATACTAGTGTCGTCTTTCCTCCGGCCAACCGCAAAGCACCACCACTACCCAGGGCAGTCGGCGCAGTGTGACAATCATGTTGGCGTGTGAAGACATGGGTTTAAGTCTGCGACGCCCTGCCGGGCATGTCAACCCGGCTCAAAGAAATAGTTCCAGTCAACATCGGTAATCCGCCTTAGCTCCGTCAAAAAGGCAGGGGTGGGTATGCCTTCGTGCGGATAGACCGAATAGACCTCGATAAAACAGCGACCAATGGCGGCCTTTTCCCGCCAGTGCAGGGTCGGCAGGGTCAACTCCGCCGCGCAGTGCGGACAGGCAAAGCGGGCCTGTGGATCCGACTGCCAGCGCAGCAGTTGTGCGCGCCAGTCCGGCAGTCCGTGACGGCAGGAGCGACAGCGGGGGACAAAGCGTTCCTGATGGCCACGGAACACCGGTGCATCCAACGCGGTATTCAAACGGATAAAACAAAAGTTACGATCTGTCGGCGTCGCCGGTTCCAGGCGCAGGGCGGGGGCGCAGCCCATAAACGTGATGTACTTAAAAAAGCCCTCGCCCACAAAAAAGCTCTGTGCCGGCCCCTCGACAAAGTCGGCACCCAGCCAGCCCAGTTGCGTCAGCCCTTCGATCAGGCAGTTGCCCGCCACGGTCTGACGGAAGTCTTCGGGGGTAAAAATCAATTTCGCGATGGGCGACATGGGCTGACCTGAACTGTTTGCCGGGGTGTACGCCGGACGGGTTGAAAATGACGCCGGACAGTATACCGGGGCAACACCACGGCGCGGCAAAAATGTGCGCACGACAAACGGCCCGTCAAGGCCTGCGCGCGGCGTACGGCAGACGACTGCCGCGATGAATTCAGACTTATTGTGTCAAGTTATGCTACCTACCTATGGTGTCCATTTATTAAAGTTTGCGCGCGCCACTGCCGTTAAGCAGTTATCAAAATCGGGACGCAACCTAATTATATGGCACCCGAATACTATCTCACGTTGTCGCGCTATTCGGGATATATCCATGAAACTAATGTGTAAATTTACCTTCTTCCTTTGCCTCGGTATGAGCACAACCACCGCCCTGGCTACCGACACGGAACAGCCCCTGTTTGGCGGCGGCGCACACTTTTCCTGGATTATCTTTAATGCCATCAAGCCTGACCTGGAACAGGTCAGCGGCCGCAAGATTTCCCTGTTCGGCAAGGACTCCATGCTCGGCCAGGGTTGCGGCGCTGGCATCAAGAATGCCCGCCTCAGCGGCCCCGATAAAGAGACCTTTGGTTTTGTCTGCTGCGCCCTGAGCGACGAAGAAATCCAGAAGGAAAAAATCGTCGTCCACCCCCTTGCCCTGGAGCCGGTGCTGATCATGGTCAACAGCTCCAATTCCGTGACGAATCTCTCCAGCACGCAGATTCGCCGAATCTTTCGCGGTGAGATCACCAACTGGAAGGAGGTCGGAGGCCGCGATCAGGCCATCGTGGTCATTACCCGCCTGCACTGCAAGGAGCGTCCCGGCCACTGGAAACGCATTCTGCCCACGGCGGCGGACTTTACCGAGAAAAAGATCAATATCAAAAGTGCCGATGAAATGGTACAGCACGTCAGCGACTTTCCCGGCGCCATTGGCCACATCGGCGCGACCTGGATTTTTAATGCCGGTAATAAGGTCAGGAGCATTACCGTGGATGGCATAAAACCGACGGCGGACAACCTGCAAAACAAGACCTACCCCTTCTTTCGCAAACTCTCCGCGATCACCAATGAGACCCCCTCACCGGCGGTCCTCAAGGTCATTCGCGAGGCGCAAACCGGCGCGGCCTTCCGCCGCGAGGCCGAACGGTTTAATCTGCTGCCCCTGAACTAGCATGCTCAAGAGTTACCGCGCCCGTCTGGTCTTTTACAGCATCATGCTCATGGTGTTTTTGTCCGCCATGATGGCGTCTTCCTATTTGTATCAACCAACTGCGGTCATGTTCAGCGATGCCGGTCCTGACGTACGCTGGGTAGGCAACGAAAAAGGCATCGCCGGCGATCCCTGCTGGTCCACGATTAACGCGGACC
>JAWOIE010000174.1:0-3773 GCA_046484825.1 Gammaproteobacteria bacterium
GCAGGCAGAGACTGGCGAAGGTAAATCGCCCTGTGGATTGACATGGCATCGGTTGCCCTCAAAATGGTTTAAGATGATTATACGCGGCGGTCAGTCGTCACCCAAGAGTCAGGATACGAATTCATTTCAACAATGCGGTTAAAAACCAATATTTTCAACTGGGTCTTCCTCGCCGCCATGGTGCCGCTGACCATGCTGGCCCTGGGGGCGACCTATTATAGCGAGTACACCTACCTGCAAAAGGTTCGCGAAGAGGTACAGGCCAGCCTGGCCAGTGTCTCCACCGAGTTGCAGCGCAATCTCCAGGGGGATCGCCGTATGGCCCTGGGATTGACGCGCACGCCGCAAATGCAGTCCTTTATTCAAGAGCTGGCGGTAATTGCCGCAGGCCAGGTGCCGGCGGTGTACGGTGCCCGGCAGCAGCAACTGGAGGACCACTTTAATGGTTTGCGCGCCATATTACCCGAGGCCTATTACTTGCGGGTGCTGGATCACAATGGCAACACCCTGCTGCGCGTCAATCAGGAAAAAGCCAGTGCACCGGTATATGAAAGTCTCAACGGTGTACGCTATGTCGAGCAGGAGATCAATCAGCCAGGATTTGTCCGGCGTCTGCATGAGTTGCCGCGTGGCGAGGTCAGTGTGATCAGTCTGCCACATAATCACCTCAACCCCGAAGAGCTGCTGGCGATTTTGCCGATTCATGATTACGTGGTGCCCCTATACGTCGACGAGCATTTCGTCGGGGCCTTTACGGCCACGCTGTTTGGCGATCAGATTGACCGCATCCTGGAACATGCGCCGCGCCTGTATAAAGGCCAGTTGAATATCATTGAATATAATCCGGAAAAAACCAGTCGCCATGGCCTGTTATTGTATGACGACCAGCATCAACTGCATTTTTCACAGGTGCGTCCGGAGGCTGTTTATGCGCAAAAGTACTATGGCAGCAGGGTGCTGGAGGCGGTGAGTCAGCATGCCGACGGTGTGCTGGAAGATGTGGCCAGGGATATTCAGGAGTATTTTGTCGAGTTCTACCCCTATCCGAACCAGTTGGTAAGCTGGGTCATAAGCCTGCGCATCAGCAAGCAGGCGATTACCGAGCCGTTTACCCAGATCCGCTGGGTGATCTGGGTGTGCGCGGTGCTGGCACTGGTTTTCAGCCTGATCCTGGCGAATATCGGGGCACGCAGCATTGCCCGTCCGGTGGGTGACCTGTCGAGTCGATTGCTCGACTATGCCAATGGCGAGCACCGGACGCGTGTACATTTGGGTAAAACCGTCGACGAGGTCAATGAGCTGGGTAAGGCGTTTAACTACATGGCCGATACCCTGGACAGCGCCCGTGCCGAACGTGACCAGGCCGAACGCATGCTGTTACAAAGCGCCAAACTGGCCAGTATCGGCGAAATGGCCGCAGGCATTGGCCACGAGATCAATAACCCGCTCAATAATATCCTCTCCTATGCCAAGCTGGTGGAACGCTCGTTGACCGAGGAGCAGGCACGTGCCCGGCAGGATATAAAATCCCTGCGCGAAGAGGCCCTGCGCGCCTCGGACATTGTAAAAGGCATTCTCAATTTTGCCCGACAAATGCCGGCGCAGTACTCGCGCTTTGATGTGCCCGGTTGGCTGGAGAATACACTGACTCTGGTACAGCAAATGGCCCGCGCCAAGGGGATTCAGCTGATACTGGAGAATTATGTTCAGGATGAGATCGAAGGTGACCGGGGTCAGCTACAACAGGCCCTGGTGAATCTCCTGCTCAATGCCATTCAGGCCAGCCCCCGTGACAGCCATATTCATATCCTGGCCGATGAGCAGGATGGCCAGCTGGTGATTAAAATACAGGATCAGGGCGAAGGCATTGCCAGCGCCGCACTGGATAAAATTTTTGATCCCTTCTTTACCACCAAGGCGGAAGGCGAGGGCAGTGGCCTGGGTTTATCTATTGCGCTGGGCATTATCGAACATCACAATGGGCATCTTCGACTGGAGAATCAGCCCGCGGGCGGAGTCACCGCCACGGTTCAACTACCGCTGGGTACAGCCAAGCATGACTAAAGACCAGGCCAGCATATTATTTATCGACGATGACCCCAAGGCGGGCGAGCTGATGCGGCGTTTCAGCGAAGACGCCGATTATACCTGTCATGTCTTTCAGGACCCGCGTCAGGGCCTGGAACACTTTCGCCAGGATTCCGCCGACCTGGTGATTAGTGACCTGCGCATGCCCGGTATGACCGGTATCGAATTACTCACCGCCGTTCGTGAACGGGACCAGGATGTACCCTTTATTATCATTTCCGGTTATGCCGATGTGGATAACGCCATCGAGGCGCTGCGCCTGGGCGCTACGGACTTTATTAAAAAGCCATTTGATATGGACGAGCTGCGGCTGCAGATTGAACGGACGCTGGCGCACCGTGCGCTGTTACAGGAAAATCGCCTGCTGCGCCGCCAGCTGCAGGATGAAAAGCAGCGCTATGGTATGGTCGGCCGGTCACCGTCCATGCAGCAGGTCTATGCCATTATCGACAAGATCGCCGACATCCGCTGTAACGTCATCATCGAGGGCGAGTCGGGCACCGGCAAGGAGCTGGTGGCGCGGGCGATCCATGAGCGTAGCCAGTTTGCGGAGCAGCCCTTTATCGTCATCGACTGTGGCGCGCTCACGGATACCCTGCTGGAGTCAGAGCTCTTTGGCCATGAACGGGGTGCCTTTACCGGCGCGGTGCAGACCCGCAAGGGGCTGCTGGAGACCGCCGCCGGCGGCACGGTCTTCCTCGATGAAATCGGCAATATTTCCGACGCCATGCAGATCAAGCTATTGCGCGTGGTGCAGGAACAGCAGGTGACCCGTGTGGGCGGGGTGCGACCGATTGATATCGACGTACGTTTTATCGTCGCCACCAACGCCCGCCTGGATGAGCTGGTCCGCCAGGGGCGGTTCCGCCATGACCTCTACCACCGTCTCAACGTGGTCAAATTGACCCTGCCACCCCTGCGTGAGCGCAAGGATGATATTGCACGGCTGCTGCAAAATTTCATCGAAACCTTTGCCCAGCGTTATGGCCGCGAGGTGCAGGGCTTTGACGCGCACTCCATGCAGCAACTGCTGGCCTATGATTGGCCGGGCAATGTGCGTGAGTTGCAGAATCTGGTGGAGCGTCACATCGCCCTGGCCGATGGTCCGGTGCTCACGCTGGAGTCACTCGATAACCTGCAGACCGCCCGAGTGGAACAGAGTGACCTCGACGAGGACTGGCCAACCATGGCGGACCTGGAACGGCGCTATATCCTCAAGGTGCTGAGCCATTATAAAAATAATCGTGAAAAGACGGCCCTGACCCTGGCGATCAACAAGTCAACCCTGTGGCGCAAACTGCAGCAATACAAGGACGAGCAGAGCGATCAGTAGAATGTTCTGACTTTATTGCAATTCAGAGTGTGCATTTTGCACGTTTTATTTCTGAGATATTTTGTGTATTATTTGTAACTCATTGTTTTCATGGGATAGTATTTTTGGCCCGTTTATTGCGATAACAAAAACGTAAGTAGTACCTAACCAACTCCCTGGAGGAATCCAAATGCAACGTAGAACTTTCATGAAAGGCACCCTGGCCGGTGGCGTCGTCGCCGTCGCGGTAAGTGCTGGCCTGTTAAGCCCCCGTGCCGTACTGGCCGCCTGGCCCAAAGGCGCGTTTGAAGCCAAGAGTGTTCAGGATGCCCTGAGCAGCCTGATGGGCAGCGCCGACACCAGCCCCAGTGGC
>JAWOIE010000183.1:0-17483 GCA_046484825.1 Gammaproteobacteria bacterium
TCTGCCGCATCAGTTCCAGGGTCTCCGCGGCCACGGTAAAGCCCAGGTCGGCATAACGTGCGGCAAAGCGCGCCACGCGCAGGATGCGTACCGGGTCTTCGGCAAAGGCGGGCGAGACATGCCGCAACAGGCGCTGGGCTAAATCCGCCTGACCGTTGAAAGGGTCGATAATCACACCGCTCTCGGTCTCCGCCATGGCGTTAATGGTCAGGTCCGGGCGTTGCAGGTCCTCTTCCAGGGTTACCTCCGGCGAGGCATGAAAGACAAAACCGGTATAGCCCGGCGCGGTTTTACGCTCGGTGCGTGCCAGGGCATATTCTTCCCGGGTCTTTGGGTGCAGAAAAACCGGAAAGTCCTTGCCGACGGGTTTGAAGCCCTGGCGGCGCAGGTCATCGGCACTTGCGCCGACCACGACCCAGTCATGGTCCTTGACCGGCAGCTTCAGCAACCGATCCCGGACACAGCCTCCAACGCGATAGGTCTTCATGACGCGCCGGGCCTAGCGGTGTGAGTTCTGGCGTATGTCCATATAGCGATCACGACTGCTGCTCGAGGTCAGATACTCGGGGACACGCGCTTCAATGGTGGAGCGTTCAAAGTCAAAAACCGCCGGCCAGTCGCCATCGCAGACACTGTCGATTTTCAGGGAGCGAAAATTGTCACGGGAAAAGGGTTTGCCGGGAACATATTCCAGGAGGTTGGCCTGTAGCGCCGAGGCCAGGCGGTTGAGGGGAATAATCCAGCGCCGTTTGCCGATCAGGTGCGCGGTGTAGGTGACCAGGTCGAGCAGGCGATAGTCCTGCGGGCCACACAGGTCATAGCATTGGCCATAGGTCGCCGCCGTGTGCAGGCTCAGAATCATGGCCCTGACCACGTCATCGACATGAATCGGTGCAAAGCGGGCGTTGGCGCAAGCGAGTGGAAAGGGTCCGAGGGTCAGACGCAGCAGTTTGGCAAAGCGATTAAAAAAACGGTCATCGGAGCCAAAGATCACCGAGGGCCGAAAACAGGTGACCTGCAGGTCTTCCTGTTCCATGACAAATTTTTCCGCCTGCCCCTTGCTGCGCAGGTAGTGACTGGGGGCATCAGGCGCCGCATGCAGGGCGCTCATGTGCAGCAGGCGTTTGATGCCGTGTTGCCGACAGGCGGTAACAATCTTTTCGGTCAGCACCACATGGGCCTTGTGAAAACCCTGGCCGGTATCACCGCGTTCATTGAGGATGCCGACCAGATTAATCACCACATCATGCTTCGCCAGGTGACGTTGCAAGTGCTGCGGGTTGTGAATGTCGGCCTCAATGACGGTGACACGGGGCAGCACCAGCAGATGACGGCAGCGTTCACGCCGGCGGGCAAAAACCGTAAGCTCGTGACCTTCGTGGGTCAGCTGTGCGAGCAGGTGCCCCCCGACAAAGCCGGTACCCCCGAGTACTGCGATTCGATACTGCTTCATGATGATTCTCCGTCAAGCGCAGCGACAGCTGCTGCCTGCTGCTTAATTAACCATGATCTGTCGATACGCCCAGTGTAACCCAGGGCAGTGATCATTATTGAACGAAAACCTCTAAAAGTCTGTCTATACTACTAAATTATAAATAGATTTTATTCTGCCTGGATACGAAGGAGTGTTTATGAGTTTTGCAGCAGTCAACCCGGTGGATGGTAAGACCATTGCGGAGATTCCGGCCTGGGATACGCAACAGATTGAACAGGCCCTGACACAGGTATCCGAGACCGCTGTGACCTGGGCGGCGACCCCGCTCGATGAGCGTTGCCGGTTGATGCGTCGGGCGGCGGAGGTGCTGCTGGACAATAAGGAACACTACGCCACCCTGATCACACAGGAAATGGGCAAGCTCATTGGCGAGGCCCGTGCCGAGGTGGAAAAGTGCGCCTGGGCCTGTGAATACTATGCCGAGTTTGGCCCCGGCTTTCTGCAACGGCAGATGATCGACTCCGATGCCAGCCGCAGCTATGTGGCCTTTCTGCCCATGGGACCGGTGCTGGCCGTCATGCCCTGGAATTTTCCCTTCTGGCAGGTATTTCGTTTTGCCGCCCCCGCGCTGGTGGCGGGTAATGTGGGCATTCTCAAACATGCCTCCAATGTTCCCGAGTGCGCCCTCGCCATCGAGGATGTGTTTCAGCAGGCAGGTTTTCCAGCCCATGTATTTCGCACCTTTATGATTCGCGCCTCGCAGGTGTCCTCTCTACTCGAAGACCCCCGGGTCAAGGCCGTGACCCTGACCGGGAGTGAACCCGCGGGTCGCCAGGTGGCGGCCACCGCTGGTGCCAGTGTTAAAAAATCGGTGCTGGAGCTGGGCGGCTCGGATGCCTTTATTGTGCTCGAAGACGCCGATCTGGATCACACCGTGCAACAGGCCATTGCCTCGCGTTATCTCAATGCCGGCCAGAGTTGTATTGCGGCGAAGCGCTTTATTGTGGTCGATGCCATTGCCGAGGACTTTGTCGCCCGCTTCAAGGCCGGGGTCGAAGCCCTGAAGCCGGGTAATCCCACGGACCCGGAGACCACCCTGGCGCCCATGGCGCGGGCGGATCTGCGCGATGAGCTGCACCAACAGGTGGTCGATAGCATTGCCGCTGGTGCCGTCGCGGTCACCGGGTGTGAGGTGATTGCCGGCGCCGGGGCGTATTACAAGGCCTCGATCCTGGATCGGGTGGAGCCCGGTATGCGTGCCTATCATGAAGAACTTTTCGGTCCGGTTGCCATAGTCATTCGCGCGCGGGATGAGACCGAGGCGATTCGCATCGCCAATGACACGCCCTTTGGACTGGGGGGCAGTGTCTGGACGCGCAACAGTGAGCGCGGTGAACGCGTGGCCTTGCAGATCGAATCCGGCGCGACCTTTGTCAATGGCATGGTCAAGAGTGATCCACGCCTGCCCTTCGGTGGCGTGAAGAATTCCGGCTACGGTCGTGAATTGTCGCTGCTGGGGATGCGCGAGTTTGTCAATGCCAAGACGATCTGGATAAAGTAACCGGATGGATCCTCTGTGAATAAAGGCGCCACTGGCGCCTTTATTTTTGCCGTGATATTGGTCCGGTATTAACGCATTGAAACCACGCACAACAGAAAAATCAAAACCATATAGAATGTTTTCCACGTCGCTGTTCCCTGCGTGAAAGGTCAGCCATTTTTTAGCGTGGGTTTGCGGCTATACTCTGACATGAACCATGATTTAAAGAGGAACGACATGCACCGACTGTTTTTTACCGTTGTAGTATTTTTGCTAAGTGTTAACACCATGGTGGCGGCCGCGTTGCCACCACACAGCGCCATTGCCTCCGCACACCCGGTGGCCACGCAGGCGGGTCTGGACATTATCCAACAGGGAGGCAACGCCTTCGATGCCGCAATTACGGTGAGCGCCACCCTGGCGGTGGTGGAGCCTTATAGCTCCGGTATGGGTGGTGGCGGTTTCTGGTTGTTGCACCGTGAGGCGGATAAAAAACAGGTCATGATCGACGGCCGTGAACGTGCGCCACTAAAGGCGCATCGTAATATGTATCTCGATACAGACGGCAATGTCATAGCTGGCCTGTCGGTCGACGGGCCCCTGGCGGCGGGGATCCCGGGAGAACCCGCGGCCCTCGCACACATCGCCAAGCACTATGGGCGCCTGTCACTACAGAAGACCCTGGCGCCGGCGATTCGCGCCGCTCGAGAGGGTTTTGCGGTGACTGTACATTATCAGCGCATGGCGAAGTTTCGCCTCGATGCCTTGCGTGCGTCACCAGAGGCGGCGAGGATTTTTCTGCATAACAATGAGGTGCCCCCGCTGGGGCATCTGATCAAACAGCCTGAACTCGCATCCACCCTGGAGCGTTTGGCCACAAAGGGTGAACGTGGCTTTTATCAAGGGACGGTTGCGAAGCAGATGATTGAAGGCGTGCAGGCCGCGGGCGGGATTTGGACCTACAGCGACCTCAACAGTTACGGGATCGCCGAGCGAACGCCACTGATGATTGAATATCAGGGCCACCGTATAGTTACTGCGCCACCCCCGTCATCCGGAGGTGTGGCCATGGCGCAGATTTTTAATCAGCTAAGTCTGTTGGAGGCGACGAGTAAAGCGGAACCACTGCGTACACACTTGATCATTGAGGCCATGCGTCGGGCCTATCGGGATCGTTCTGTCTACCTGGGTGACGCCGATTTTGTAGCGGTCCCGGTCGCCCGGCTGGTGGGCCGGGAGCATGCTCAAACAATGGTGCGCGATATCGACCCGGAAATGGCCACGCTGAGCCATGAACTCCCCGGCGGTGCCGAGCCGGGCAGGGGCTTTCACACCACCCACTTTTCGATTCTGGATAAGGAAGGCAATCGCGTCTCGGCTACCCTGAGCATTAACTATCCCTTTGGCTCCGGCTTTGTGGTGCCGGGTACTGGTGTGCTGCTCAATGATGAAATGGATGACTTCTCCGCCAAACCCGGCACGCCCAATGTCTATGGTCTGGTGGGCGCCGACGCCAATGCCATTGCCCCCGGCAAACGCATGCTGTCCAGCATGTCGCCGAGTTTCGTTGAAGGCCCGGACCGGGTAGCACTGATCGGCACCCCGGGAGGCAGTCGGATAATTACCATGGTCTTGCTGGGGATCCAGGCCTTTATCGAGGGGCACGACGCAGAGCGCATCGTGACCATGCCGCGCTTTCATCACCAGTATTTACCGGACCAGGTGCAGATGGAGGCGGAGGCCTTTAGTCGTGAGCAGCAACAGCAGTTGCATTCACTGGGCCATATTCTCACTGTAATCGAAAACGGTTTTGGTAACATGCAGTTGGTTACCTGGAACAAGAGTACCGCCAGCGTGAGCGCTGCCAGTGACCCACGTGGCGAGGGTATGGCGCGGGTCGAGTAGCGCTGTGCAGGTGTAACTATAGAAAACTGCGAAACCCTTCGCATATTTTGCGGAGTGTTATGCTAAATTTCATGACAGCTCACCAAGGGGGAGTGTATGGAAAAGCGCGAACATCAACGCATTCAGTTTGGACGGCATGCGGAAGTCAGTACTTCTCGATGTGATCAGCTAGCCGTCGATGTGCTGGATTACTCCATGGGGGGTATTTGCCTGGTCAGTTCCGTGCCGCTCAATCTGGGCGAGGAGTTACACCTGCATTCTATTGAGACACTGGATGGCGAGATCCGACCTTTGCTTTTAAAGGGCGAAGTGCGGCACATTCAAAAGCGTCTGGGTGAATATTCGGTGGGTGTCTGTTTTACCTGATCGTCTTTTTGGTTATTCGTAATGGTTTAGTCGGCGTCTATGCTGCGATCAACGTGATGATGGCTGGACGGCTATGGGCGAAAAAGCGCAGGCCCAAACACCCCAGCCAGGGGGCGCAGCATAGAACCCGAAGGCTGCTGTGCGTCAATATTATAAATGAGCATGTGGCGCACCCGTTTAATAGGGTCGGCACACTTTAGCGCAGGATTGGAGATGCGCCTGAGGGGCTCGTCTGATTTAGGAAGTGGATTACCGTTTTGAATACATGCTACGCACCGGAACGCCGTCATCACCTGCGCCGCTCAGTGGTCACTAATGTCCAGCTGGAACACGTGAGCCTGGGCAAGATCATGGGTTCAAGCGTGAACATTTCCGACAGCGGCATCCTCTTATTGATTGATGCCTTGGTGCAGAGGGCTTTTCCAGTCGGGTCCACGCTCAGGTTTTCCCTGCTCGATTCCATTAGTCCAGAGATAATCTTTAGCGCACGCGTGGTGCGCAGTACTGAACAGGGCCTGGCCGTGCAATTACTGGCCTACGAGTACCAGGGTGCCGCGTATCCGCTGCATGAACTGCGACGTCAGTGGTTTATGAGTCAGCGGGATTTATCGGCCTGAATACGTCTTTGGCCTTGTCCGACAATGAATAAATCAGGGACATGGTCGGCCACAGGCATTATCATCCCCTGTGATGCTTAACGACCCTGGACATACAGCGCCGCCCCGGGCAGGGAACAGAAGGTGGCCCTTTCTGCTGCTCATTCCGCTGTTCGCCGCCTGTCAGGCCACACCGCCCGCTACGACCACCGCAATGCAAGCGTCAACTGAAAAGTTGTCATCGCAGGACAGCATCTATGCCCGCCTGCGATCCGACCGGGCGGAAGACCGCGTGGCAGCACTCCAGCGGCTCAACAAACAGCCGCGTCTGGCGAGACAGGCCATGAGCCCCCTCCTGGCGCTCCTGGCCGATGACCGGCAGGTGGAACGGACGCGCTACGTGGGCGCCGGTTTTCACGATGTCGGTACCGTCTCGCCAGCGATGATGGCCGCAGAGCTTTTGGCCAGGCTGGGCCGCTGGTCGGTGATTCCTCTGCGCCTACGCTTGCAGGACAGTAACCCTGTGGTGCGCCGTTACGCGGTCCGGGCGCTTGGTTTGATGGTCAATCCTGAGCATGCCGGGTGGTTGTTGCAGTCGCTGACCGATAGCGATGTCGCGGTGAGCATGGAGGCCTACACCGCATTACAGAAACAGGATCCTCAGGTTTATGTAAAGCTCATCAAGCAGAGGGACCTCAACGACATGTTGGTACAACAAAGCCAGCTGCATATTCAGTTATTGGGTCAGAGTCGCCATGGCGATGCCCTGCCCGTCTTGTTTCGATTAGCCAGCGCCAGTAACCCGGTCTTGCGTAGAGCGAGTTTTGCCGCGCTGGCCAATTTTGCCGAAGCCTCGCTAGAATCAATTGTGTTGCAGGGTCTGAGGGATAGTGACTTGCAGGTGCGGGAGAGTGCTTTATTACTGACGCCACAGCACCGAAGCCCCGAGGTGCTGGCGGCCGTACTGGCGCAATTGTCCGTGGATGACGTCAATGTGCAACAGACCGCCTACAGGCTCTTACCCGAGCTGACCGGTGCGTCGCAACGTCCCATGGAGGACTGGCAGGAATGGCGAAAGGGACAGTTGCATATACCGTCCCCTTCGACACCAAATTAAATACCCTGGTTTTTAACAACGCCTCATCAGGCGGCCATGGCCTCTTTGCTATTCGTCTTGGCTTCGGCCTTGAGCTTTGCCAGAGAGATGGTGTGCAGGTGGTTAAAGAATTCCTGATTCAGTACATCCCAGGCCTGGTCCAGCTTGTCCGCGCCAGTTTTTGATTCGCAATTGGCGGTCTGTTTGCTACGTTGCTCAATCGCCGCCACAATATCGGCGACCGTAATGTCACCCGCAGGCTTGCCCAGCTTATAGCCGCCACCAGGACCACGTGTGCTCTTGGCGAGGCCGGCCTTGCGCAGGACGGCAAAAATCTGTTCCAGGTAGGACAGGGAAATATTTTGTGTGCGGGATAATTCCGGCAGCGAAATGGGGCTGTCATCCTTGAAGGTCAATTCTAGCATCGACTTGATGGCGAATACTGAGCGAGATGATAGTTTCATAGTGATATCCTTTTCTTTGGGCCTGTAACCAGGCAATTAACTAAGGTCTTACTCGGGGCGCTCCAGCAGGTGGGGGGCCTGCAAGGCTCGCCAGAACGAAGCAGTAATTTAAGGCATACCGTTCATACGTTAATGTAGGTAGATACAGGGTTTGAAACAAGCGGGATCTGTTAAATAACATTGACGAAATGTTAACATTTGTTACACAGCGCCAATGTTCGCTTGATAACAGAGAAACCAAAATAACCATTGAGGTATTAAAGACTTAGACCTAGCCGGGATGCTGTGGGTAGAGGCTTCGCAGGACATCCGTGTAATGTTGAAGGGCCTTCCCGATTGCCTGGGCCTCAGGTTCCTGATCACTGAAGATGCCACGGTGGCCATGAAGCTGGCGTGTGCAGAACAGCCGGATAGGGCCGTCTGCGATGTCAAAATGCCTATTATGATCGCCAGCAGCGCTTATTGGTAAACGCCGCTCCCCGTCCGGTCATGAGGAAATCCCAAACATGATGCGGAACTCGAAACCGGTGATTTTAAACGGGTGAAGGCCCGGGACTATGGCGCTAGTGGCTGGGCTAGCCAGGCCACTGAGCGAAGAGCGGGTGCTCAACGCCGTGGTACGTATGATTGGTCAAAAACCGTCCATCTAAAATCAAATACATACCCGATGTGATCCATAATCAAGATTAGGAATGTATCGTAAGGTCTTGCTTTTAATGGATATATATAAATATAAAAAATCAAGAAAATTCAACAAGATATTTTCAATGCGGACTGGGGCGGGGCAAATTATTTGCTATGATTAGATCCTTTCCGGACATTTAATTGCCATCAGCCCTCCCACGTTGAACACTGAGTTTTTCGGGAGGCTTTTTTTTGTCCCCTGATTTGTGTTTTTTAGGGGACAGGCCCCTTTTTCAGCGGTGCCGCCTTGTCCAGTTCATATTCCGTGCTGGAGCCATCATAAAGACGTACATGGTTCCAGCCCAGGCGCTTAAGGGTGAAAAAGGTGTGCGAGGCCCGGTGGCCAGAACGGCAATACAGAGTGACTTCCTGATTCGGATCGGTCATGCCCAGGCTGGCCAGCATGCGTTTGAGTTCCGCATCGGACTTCATAGTGAAATCGCTATCAAAATTGACGGCACTATCCCAGGGAAAGTGTCGTGCCCCGGGAATGTGGCCGCTGCGGGGGACGCGGGGGTGGCCCTGATACTCTTCCTGGGTACGTACATCCAGCAGGGTGCTGGTATTGCCGATATCATGTTTTTGGCTCAGCAGGGCGGTGTTGACCTGCTTGAGCTCATAGCTCATGGGTTGAATGTGCTGCGGCGTCCAGCTGACCGAGCGACCCTCGCGTATCCATTTCACCAGGCCACCATCGAGCAAGGTGACGCGGGCATGGTGCAGGCGTTGCAACTCCCAGTAGAGGCGCGCGGCGTTGAGCCCACCAGTGTCATCATAAATCACCACGGTGTGCTGCGGGGTGACACCCAGTTGTCCCATGAGTTTGGCAATGGCCTGAGGGCCGACACTATAGGAGACACCCTGTCGGCTTTGCTGATTAATGGCGTTATAGGGCAGGTGTCTTGCGCCGGGAATGTGAAAGCGTTGATACTGAAGGCTGTCAGACATATCGATAATGACCAGTTGCTTGTCTGTCAGGCGTTGGCTTAACCAGTCGGTATCGACCAGGGCAGGCAGGTTGGCGGCGGTCAGGGGGCCGGCGGTCAGGCAATACACGGCCAGCGTCAGTAGCAATGCGCGCCAATGCCGGTCTGGGTTGTGATAGGTCATGCTGGTGTCGTCCCGGGGAGTCGATCTTTTTCGTTAATTCACTTACGCTTTTACAATGGAAAAATCATTTTGTAAATACCACCCGAACGTGGCGGCGCGCTGGCACTGCCAGGCTTGTCAGCTCATGCTGTGTCAGGAGTGTGTGGGTCGCCAGGAGAGCGCGCCGAGGTGCGCCCTCTGTGAGGCACCCCTGCAACGCCTCAAGGTAGAGAAGACCAGCGAGCCTTTCTGGCAATGCATTTCGTCTTTTTTCATGTTTCCGGCCAGCTTTCCCACGGTCATGTATCTGGTCGCCTTTGCGGCCATCAGCAGCTTTATCAGCCTGGAGCCTGTCGGCCTGATATGCGGTTTTATGGTCTACTACTTTTTTGTCAATTTTTCCTATTCGGTACTGGAGTTTTCCGCTCGTGGTGAGTTGCAGCAGTTGCACGCCAGTTCGACGGGCTTTTTGTTTCGCCCGGAAAATATTCTAAAACAGCTCGTGATCTTTTTTATTCTGGTCGGGGTGACCTTCCTCTTGTATGACCTGTGGGGTTTCGCTGCTTTTCAATTTGGCGCCGTGCTGATCCTGTGTCTGTTCCCTGCCGTGCTGGTGCAGCTGATGAGACATAACAACCCGCTGAAGATGCTGGCGCCGCAGGAATTTGCCAGGACCTTTGCCGTCATGGGCAAGACCTATTGGTTGCTCTGCCTGTCGAGTATGATGCTGTTTTTTGGCGCGACGCTGACCCTGAACATAATCCCGCTGTCGCCCAGCGAACACCTGAATCTGGCGATTGATCACTTTGTGGTGTTTTATTTTATATTAGTCACATTCAGCATGCTGGGCTATGGCCTGTACCAGTTTTACGAACAGCTGGAGCTTGGTCTGGAGACGGCAGAGGAAGGCCTGGAGAAAGAGGTTAATGTGGCCGAGGCCGCCATCCGGCAGGCGGATATTCTCATCAAAGAGGGTTACCTGCAGCGTGCTGGCGAGGGGCTGGCCAGGATTATCGAGACCAACCCCGGCGATTTAAATTCCTGGCAACGCTATTTCAGGATTTTGATCCTGCGGGGACAACATGACGAGTTGAACCGTTTTGCCGAGGAATACCTCAATTATTTGCTGCATCAGGGCAAGGATATGGAGGCCATGAGTGTCTACCTGGAGACGCAACGTGTCCTGGCGGACTTTCGCCCCCGCACGGGGGTTCAGGCCTTTGCCCTGGCGAATGTGCTGCGCGCCCATGGTCATGCCGGTTTGGCGCTCAATCTGCTGAATAATATGCACAAGCACTATCGTGGTTATGAAGGTATCGCCAAGGCCTACATGCTGGCGGCACAGATTCTCTGCGAGCAGTTTGGCGAGGATATCAAGGCGCGCAAAATTCTGAATTTCATCATTCGCAAATACCCGGAGAGCAAGTTCTCTCGTGAGGCGGGGGATTATCTCAAGGTTGTGGATCGGCTGGCGCTACGTTAACGCGCTTTTGCGAGCGGGTTTGCCTCGGTCAGCCTTGTTCCTACAGGGCGGCGGTAAGCACGTTGCTATTGGTGTGGTGTTGCAGGGCCGTAGCCAAGTTCAGCATGGGGCAGTGGTTTACCGGGTTTGGAGCACAGGCTTAGGCCTCGGGCGGCACTATAGAGGGCAGGTGCTGACGAAACTGTTTTGCCAATGCGTCCTTGCCACGACTCATGAGGCTATTAATAATCATGGCAATGGTGTCGTATTGATATCCCGGGTCCATTTTGTGATGGCCCAGGGTCAACAGTTCGTTTAGGGATTCATCTTCATTCCACTGGACAAACAACAGGCCGAGCCTGCGAATACTTGACGGCTGCAGGTCCTTGCACAGCTCGGGATTGCGTTGCAGGTCGGCAAATATACTGGCGATAATCCGCTGTGCATTTTCACCGATTTTTTCCAGGCTGAGAATTCTGTTGATGTACTCCACCTGCCGGGGTTGTTTGCCCTCGTATTTGGCGATGGTGTAGCGCGCATAGAGCCAGTCAATATTGTCCTGTTGCTGATTTAATTCGTCGAGAATGACCTTGGCCTGTGGCAGATGCAGGTCAGCGAGCAGGGCCATGGCGCGGGAGAATTTACGCGCGTTTTCCAGACTGGCGGTATCCGTGTCGTCGTTCTGGTCCTGCAGGATATGGGGCAGATACTTTTTGATGGACCAGGCCGCCAGCGCACCAAACAATAGTCCGCCAATATGGGCAAGGTTATTGACATTATCGACGACGGCGAACTGACTGTAGATCTCGTAGCCGAGCCATACCGGCAGGATAAAATAGGCCGGGGCCTTGATGTAGTCGAAGTAAAAGATCAGGGTATAGAAGAACTGAATTTTACGCCGGCCATAGAGTACTGCATACATACCGACGAGACCGGCAATGGCGCCGGAGGCACCCAGGTTCCATGCCCCGCTATTGGGGGCGGCGAGTACAAAGGTCATGCTGGAGGCCAGCCCCGCCAGCATATAGGCGGCGATAAAGTAGAGGTGCCCGATACGCGCCTCAACAATAAAACCAAAAATCAGTAAAAAGAAGATATTCCACAACAGGTGGGATAAATCGGTGTGTAAAAAAAAGTGACTCAATAACGCAGCGGCATCAAAATCATAGGCCTTGAGCGAGAAGCGATAACTGGCCACGAGATTGAGTTTTTGCATAAAGGTCTGATGCTTGGCCTGCCAGGTGGAAAAATCTTCGTGCGCACTGGTAATGATTTCCCCCCGTTGCAGTCGGCGCTGAAAGGCGCCATCCAGCAGCATGCGTTGCAGGGCATGCGGCCTGGTCTCCTGCGGATTGTTGCTGTAGGCGGCCTGCATTTGCCGGGCCAGGGAAGTTTGCCCGGTCTCCTGCAGGTGTTGAATATAGGCAGGGATTTCAATCGCCGGCAGGGCGGAGCGCAGATAGTAGTCAAATGCCGCGACCTTGTTGGTGTTGTCGGTGGCCAGCAGGGTAAAACAAAAAATGTTGACTACGATGAGCAACAGGGTAATGACCGGCGGGTTATGCCAGTCAGGGCGCTTGTCCACAGGGATTAACATAGTTTGAGTCTACCCTGATTTATGTGGTCTGGAAAATATAACGAGCTTCCTGGATCCCCTGTGTCAGGGTCCGCATATCGACCTCCAGCGAGGCCTCGGTGATGTGGAGGCGTTGCAGCGCTGGTATGTGGCTATAGGCTGGAGTGGCACGGGCCTGCGCGGGAAATAGGGGGCCGTTTATCGCGTTGGCGGCAACGATAATATCGAGATAGTTAACCCGATTGCTATGGGTGTGAAAAAAATGCTGGTGTTTCTGTTGAGTCTCAATCAGGGACGCGGGAAATTGCCAGTGGCGCAGCAAATGGCTGCCGATGGGGATGTGTTGTGCCACCATAAAAGCGTGCAACGTGCCGGGGTCGGCGGACAGCTGTGGCGGTAATCCGGGATAACTCAGGATGGCGGTGCAGCCTATGTTTTGCAGCATGGCGATGATGTAGCTTTCAAAAACATTGAGGTGCTTGTGGCGCTGGCACAAAGCATAGGCCAGGGCCGCGGTAGCCGTGCTGTGTTGTCGGATTTGGCTGGCGGTCTCCTGGTGTTGTTTTTGCGCAGCGGAGAACAGCGGCATGATGGCCAGGCCGTTGACCAGGCTGCCAACAAGGCGGTTGCCCAGGCGCTGTACCGCCGTGTGCAGTTCACCGGCGGACTGGGCGCGGGCATAGAGGGCGCTGTTGGCCACCTTCATGATACGCGCGCTCAGTGCGGTATCGACGGCGATGACATTGGCCAGTTGTCTGGCGGAGCAGTTGTCATGCTGCAGTAGTGTCCTGACCTTGAGGCAGGTCTCGGGCAGGGGTGGCAGATTCAGGCGGTTATGACTGATTGCCTGGCAGATGTTCTCTACGAGTGCTTCCATCGGATTTGCATGTCTTTAGTTATTATGATCAATGTTGTTGGCCAGCCCGTTCCAGCCCCCCCTGCCTCCCCCAGGATTGACCGAAGTGTGAAGTACTTCCTATTGCCCCGGCCCGAGAGTGTCGATGATCCGTACTGTTAAATAGTAAAGCAAAGCCAATGACTACCGCAAAGTTTGAGACTGACAAAATCACCCACATGTTGGCGCAGCAGACCGTCTTCGGTGAGCTGTTGTTGCCGGCGGAAAGACAACGGCTGTTGGATCACAGCCAGGTTCGTCATGTGGCGGCCGGTGAGGTGCTTTGTCAGCAACAGCAAAACGATAGCCGGGTCTTTATTCTCCTGCTGGGTGAGGTGGTGGTGACCGAGGCGCACTCAGGGCGACCGGTAACCCTGGCCCGACTACAACGGGGGGAACTGTTTGGAGAGATCGCCGCCCTGTTTCATTTGCCACGGATCTCGACGGTGGCCGCCAGCCGGCCTGCGGTGGTGCTCGACATCCCCGGAGCGGTCTTCGAAGACGTCGTCAGCCAGCGCGCCGCCTTGCGTGATGCCGTCTGGCAGCGTTACCACAGGCGCCTGTCGATGACGGTCTTGCGGATGGTGGACCCGTTTCGCTATTTACCCGAGGCCGCACTTGCGTCATTGCTGGCCCGGTTGTCACTGGTCAGTTATGCCGCTGGCCATCGGATTCTGGATGCCGGTGTCCCGGGAGATGCCCTGTATGTGGTAATCAGTGGTGAGGTAATCGTCAGCCAGCCAGGGAATGAGACAGACCAGCGCCTGGCGACCTTATCGGCGGGTGACTACTTTGGCGAATGGTCGATGCTGACCGGTGCGCCCTGCTCGGCGACAGTGACGGCCAACGGCCAGGTCTCGCTGCTGTGCATCGAACGGCTGGATTTTCTCTGTTTTATCCAGGAGTACCCCTCGGTACGTGACGGTATCGATCAGGTGGCGCACAACCGGCAAGGGCAAGCGGGCGGAGTGGCGGGCCTACATTCCCGGCCCGCTATCAGCACGGGGCAGATGAGCGGATACTACTAAGAGGCGTTGCGGCCGTATGGCTGGCCGAGGCCTCAGGCCCCGGATAATGCATCAGCTTCTGGCCGCAGTATTGGCCTGTGCGCAGATGCGGTGAAAATACACGGCGTGGTACCCCCTAGACAGAACAGCCTTCGCGCCAGCATGCGCCGCCGACAAGCAGATTGTCGCCAGTCACTTTCCGCCTTCCAGGTTTTTGTCTAGACTCCGGTCAGCTCGTCCATTTCTGAAGGAAACCTATGGCCCATCCTGCGGCAGTCCTGGTTGAACGCGTCAAGCAGGCCTACAAAGCCGATCAGATTATGCTCCCCGAACTGCCCGAGGTGGCGCTACGGGTCCGTGAGGCAATTCGTGGCGAGGACGTCAATGTGCTGCAAATTGCCAAGCTCATTCAGATGGACCCGGCCATTACCGCCCGTCTGCTCCAGATTGCCAATTCGCCGCTGCACCGTAGTGCATCCCCGATCCAGGACTGTCGTTCCGCGATTACCCGTCTGGGTCTGAAGATCACGCAGGATATTGTTACCTGCCTGGCGATGCAAAAGGTCTTTGCCGGGGCCAGCGCGCAAATACTGCAGCAGGTGCGTCATATCTGGGAGCACAGCTGCCGGGTGGCGGCGTTTAGTTATGTGTTGGCGCGGGTCACGCCAGGACTGAATGAAGACAAGGCCATGCTGGCCGGTCTCATCCATGACATTGGTGTACTGCCGGTATTGTACTATGCCGCGGATGAACCCCAGATACTGGCACAGCCCCAGATGTTGCAGGCAGTGATCAAAGCCATGCGGGGTGTGCTGGGCAAGGCTATCCTGAAAAAGTGGCGCTTTGATAACGACCTTGTGGTGATTCCGGAAAATGCCGAGGACTGGCAGCGACAGCACGGTGGCCGCTTCGACTATAGTGATGTGGTGATCCTGGCGCAGTTGCACAGCTTCTTTGGCGCGCCCGATGCTCAGGCACTACCCCGGCTAGCCGAGGTCCCTGCCTTCCAGCGTCACGGCTTGTATCAACTTGGCCCCGATGCCAGTCTGGAGCTCATTGATGAGGCCGACGAGGAAATTTCCAGCATTGTGCGCATGCTGAATAATACCGCGAGATAGCCTGACCGGCACGCTATCGCCGGCGAGCAGACTATTTCATCGGCGATCATTACAAGGTATAGTGATGCATCAATTTAGCCAAACAAAGCGACGAGTTTCATATGGGAATAAATATGATGAAGGTCTTTTTCCTGGTGGTTACAGCCATTTTCTTGCCGGTGTCCCTGGCCTCCGCGCAGGGGCTGACGATTCAGGTCAACGACGACAGCGCCCGGTTTACCTTTTCCACCGAGGCCTGGGGTCAGCAGTATGGCCAGCTGGATCTCGAGGGTGGTTTTCTCTATACGGACAACGATGACTATATGCTGAATGCGGGCCTTATGGTGCGCAATGACAGTCTGGATACACCGTTAATCGTTTCAGTCGGCTCGCGCCTGTATTACGCCAGTGTGACCGGGCCGGCTCCAGCGTTAACGGGTTATGACTTTGCCGCGATCACCATTGGTGTTGATATTCTGATTATTCCCGACAACCTGGGTGGTATTGGATTTGGTGCGCATTATTTTGCGGCCCCCAGCGTTATTTCCTTCGGCGACGCGGACGGTTTTAGCGAATATGGTGTGCGTGTTGGCTATCAGATTACCCCGCAGGCCAATATCTTTCTCGGTTATCAAAAGATCGAGGCCGAAATTGAAAATCAGGGTATTGATGTGACCATCTCAAAAGGCACCTTGTTCGGGGTTGACCTGCGCTTCTAGTCTTCGAGTCGGCCCCAACGGCCAAAACGGCAAGACCCCCCAGAACCGATGCCCCGTCATCGGTTTTGTCTTTTCGGGGCGAACCAAACCTGAGCGTCGCCGGTGTCAGTGGCAGGCCATGCCGCTCTTGGCGCCTGACAGATGGGCTACTACAGATGACGGTTACAAAGAGGGGGCTAACTTCAGATGGCAGGAAAGCCGCGGAGATTGCCGAGGGGCGGGTGTGAATGGATACAAAACACTGTAGCGGGGGCGGGAAGGAAACCGGCCGGCATGTTACCCGGCCGGTATACCGGACTGATTAGACAGCCATATCCTTGAGGTTCTTCAGCGGCTGAGCCTTGACCACATTGCGGGCCGGCTTGGCCTTGAAGACGGTGGGTTCGCCGGTGAATGGATTGATCCCCTTGCGGGCCTTGGTGGCGGGCTTGCGCACGACCTTGATCTTCAGCAGGCCAGGCAGAGTGAAGACGCCAGCGGCATTGCGCTTGACATGACCATTGATGAGATTGGCCAGTTCATCAAAAACAGCAACGACGTCTTTTTTCTTCAGTTCGGTACGTTCGGCAATCTCGGTATACAACGCAGACTTGGTCATGGGCTCTTTAATGCCCTTAACAGCAGGCTTGGTCGCGGCGACCTTTTTCTTGACGGTTTTCTTTTTGGCTTTTTTCTTAGTTGCCATATGCGCTCCTGAAAAATTTGTTGATTGAATTTAAGGTGCTAAAACAATAGCATTTCGTCATGCTCTTTGCAGCGTACTATACTCATTTTTACCGCTAAAAAAAGTATTTTTTGCGTTTTTTTAGAATTAATTACACAGGAATTTGCACACCACAGGCCTGTAATACAGGCTGAAAGCGACATAAGACAAGCTGTCTTGCGCTGGTGGCATGGTCATAATTAATGAGTCTATTTGTCAAGCGAGTGGCACAGCAAAATCATGATTGACCAAATTAGCATAAACGTCGCGGGTCAGGGACTGTATGAGTTTACCGATAGCGTGCAGAGAATCGTGCAGGACAGTGGTTTTCGCGAGGGTCTCTGCACCCTGTTTGTGCGGCATACCTCTGCCAGTTTACTCATTCAGGAAAATGCCGACCCCAGCGCCCGGCGTGACCTTGAGGCCTGGCTGAACCGCCTGGTCCCTGAGCATGACCCGTTGTATACGCATACCCAGGAGGGAGGGGATGATATGCCGGCACACATCAAGGCAGCGTTAACCGCCACTAGCCTCGGCATCCCCCTGGCCAATGCCCGATTGGCCCTTGGAGTCTGGCAAGGGGTCTATCTCTGGGAACATCGACACCTGCCTGCGCGGCGTGAAGTCATATTGCATATTGGTCCATAGCTCGAGGGCTGGACCATGACACTGCCGACCCGTATTTGTCTGCCGTTTATGGTGGCCGACATCCCGGACCCAGGCAGCCGTGATTTTAGCCTGCCACAGGGTGCCACGGAGCTGGCAGGTTTTGTCGTACATCAGGGCGGCGAGATTTACGCCTACCGTAATCAGTGCCCCCATACCGGTGTCGCGCTCAACTGGCAGGAG